>JAILDD010000069.1 GCA_024689605.1 Lachnospiraceae bacterium | reverse complement strand
TTCGCACTTTGGAAGACTGGGAAGCGGGAAGGAGAACACCACCGGAATACATTCCCAGACTTATTGCTTACCAGTTGAAGTATGAGGAATTGGTGAAAGGGAAGGAGGATAACCTTCTATGAGAGATTTTGATAAGCAGATGGAAATAGTTCAAAGAGAAGGAAACAGAGATGTAAAGAGAACGCCGGTTTTCTATAATCTGGACGCAATTATTTCTGGTGGATACATCGGATGCTGAGCCCGAAACCTATGGGGAAAATGGTTTCGAGAATCCAGAGGCTTTGCTCAAATGGCTGGAGAATAATAAGCCGGATTATGAGCCGGTTCTTTCTCACGGAGACCTCTGTCTTCCGAATATCTTTATTGAAGATGGACATGTCAGCGGATTTATTGATGTAGGTGATACGGGTGTCGGAGATAAATGGAAGGATATCGCGATTTGTTACAGAAGCCTGAAGCATAATTTTGACGGAACATATGGTGGCAGGGTTTATCCTGATTTTAATCCGGATGTGCTTTTCGATGTACTCGGTATAGAACCTGATTGGGAGAGGATTAAGTATTTTATACTGCTGGATGAACTCTTTTAGGGCTTTTTTGGATTTGCGTAAACTTTCTGGAAAATGATGACGGATGTTTACGGCGATGAAAGCCGAGTGTATAGAAAGGAAATACATCATGTATAACGAATATCTGGAAAAAAGCGAATATGTGGATTACGACAATCCGGATGTCAAAAGTCTAGCTGAACGTTTAAAAGATGAGTCGAAGGACGAATTGTCACTTATAAAGAATACATTTTATTATGTCAGAGATGAGATAAAGCATTCCTGGGATGCACAGGACAGACGAGTTACTGTATCTGCGAGTGATACACTGAGAGTTGGTGTGGGAATCTGCTGGGCAAAGGCAAATCTGCTGGCGGCTCTTCTTAGAGCAAACGGAATCCCTGCAGGTTTTTCCTATCAACGACTGACTCTCGGGGATACGCCCGATACAGGATATTGTATTCATGCGATGAATACGGTTTATGTGAGCGGTCTCGGTAAGTGGATAAGGCTTGATGCCAGAGGAAATAAAGAAGGTGTAAATGCCGAGTTTTCAACAGATGAAGAAATCCTTGCTTTTGATATAAAATCCGAAGGCGAGATAGATTATCATGATAATCATTCTTATCCGGATTATGGACTGATGAAAGTTTTGGAAGAAAACACGGATGCAATAGATATGTATCTTCATCATTTGCCGGACCAGTTAACCTACAGTGTTACATATAAGATTGCTTCACCCGATGACATGGAACTCTTGATGAGCAGTCGTCTTGAAATGCTAAAGGTGGTAAATGACCTGGATTATACATATGAATATAGTGATGAGATAGTAAAGAGCAGCAGAGAATATTTTGAAAAAGGGGATCATACAACCGGAAAGCGTGCTCATCTCATGAATGTATATACCATGAAAGAATGGCAGAGACAGGGCATCGCGAGGAAAATGGTATCGATGCTGATAGACGAGGCTTGGAAAAGAGGAAACACGGAAATCAGTCTGGATGCAACAGAGGAAGGACGCCCCTTATATGAAAGACTTGGTTTTACCGAGTCAACAGAAGGGATGGTTCTTACAAGAACAGAAAATCAGCCGGATTGATCTCAAAGCTACTGATGAGGGTTATCCTTTGAATAAAAAACTGGGCTTTGTAGATAAAGAGCAGAGTTTTAGAGATATGAGATTGATATTATAATATGGAATAGTATTAATGTACGTTTAAGCTTCGGTGAAAGTGCCGAAGCTTTTTCTTTGAAATAGTGTTGACAAAAAGTATGTAATATATTACATTGTTTTATATAGGTAATATGTTACATACTAAAGGAGGATCACATGAATTACGATGAAGCGATGAATATCGAAAAGGTAACGTTTGGAGATATGCCTCCACACCCTTTTTTACTTGGACTACTTAGCGCATTTGATAACAGATATCAGGCTGCGGCCGATGCATATTTCAAGGAAATTACCTGGAAACAGTTTTTTGCCATAATCTGTATTAACCTGTGCAAGGAGCCTCCGACTCTGAATGAACTGTCAGATATAATGGGCAGTTCACATCAAAATGTAAAGCAGATACTGCTGAAGCTTGAGAAAAAGGGCTTTGTGATGGCTGCTCCTGATGAGAAAGACAAGCGAAAGCA
>JAILDD010000050.1 GCA_024689605.1 Lachnospiraceae bacterium | reverse complement strand
TGAAACCTGTTTCGCCGGTCTTAAGGGCTTTGTGGGAGGCCTGTTAAACAAAGTACCCGTAATACGGCTCCGTGGTCAAGCGGTTAAGACATCGCCCTTTCACGGCGGTAACACGGGTTCGATTCCCGTCGGAGTCATTTTATTTTATGCCGATGTGGCTCAATTGGCAGAGCAGCTGATTTGTAATCAGCAGGTTATCGGTTCGAGTCCGATCATCGGCTTTCCTAAATTAAGAGGAAGAATGGATCTTTAGCTCAGTTGGTTAGAGCAACCGGCTCATAACCGGTCGGTCCTGGGTTCGAGTCCCCGAAGATCCACTAGGTAGTATCCCTAATAGGTTGAAAAACTTATTCAGGAATGCTATTATTTTATAAGAGAAATTGGCCTAGTGGCTCAGTTGGTTAGAGCGCCGCCCTGTCACGGCGGAGGTCGTCGGTTCGAGTCCGATCTGGGTCGCGAGGCTCAAAACGAGCGAAGCTCGTTTTGAGCTACAACGAATTCGCGAAGCGAATTCGTTTGGAGGATGGCTTAAACGGAAGACTGCAAAGAATTCTGTTGAGCTACAACGAATTTTCTTCGAAAATTCGTTTGGAGGTTTGTAAAGCCTTATAAAACCTTATACCCAGAAATGATATGGAAGTTTAGCTCAGCTGGGAGAGCATCTGCCTTACAAGCAGAGGGTCACAGGTTCGAGCCCTGTAACTTCCACTGGGAGCAGTTCTTTGATGATTCGGACTGCTCCTATATTTTTAGAAACAGTTTGTCAGCCGGCGTGGCGGAACTGGCAGACGCGCGGGACTTAAAATCCCGTGATAGCAATATCGTACCGGTTCAATTCCGGTCGCCGGCAGTAAGTGGGTGCTGTGGTTTCCTTATTCAGGGGGCTGCAGCATTTTTATTTAAAGCGTGGTTTTTACAGATGGAGTCAGCTGACGTATGAAAGGAGCTCTATGAATACTGTAAGATTTGCACAGAATAAAGATATACCGGCTATACTTAACCTTCTTGTCCAGGTGGATATGGTTCATCATAATGGAAGGCCTGATATTTTTAAGGGGCCTGCTACCAAATATAACGAAGAGGAGTTAAAAGTTATTATTGCTGATCTGACTTCACCTTTGTTTGTCTGTGAGGACGAAAACGAGAATATACTGGGGCATGCTTTTTGTGTTCATAAGCAGGAAAAAAACAACAGCGTACTTACTGATATAAGGACTTTATACATTGATGATATATGCGTGGATGAAAAGGCAAGGGGAAAACATGTGGGAAGCCTTTTATTTGAGTCGGTTTCAGAATATGCTAAAAAAGAAGGATTTTACAACATAACCCTGAATGTGTGGAGCTGCAATCCCGATGCTTTAAAATTCTATGAGTCAATGGGATTTGTTCCACAGAAAATAGGGATGGAAATAGTATTGTAATATAATCTGTCGTCGCGTTATACACCGTTTTTCAGCTCGTCTATGAGCCTGTGGTACTCGTCCATGACTTCTTTATGGTGTTCTGTAATATAATCGGTATCAGAGCCCTTAGCGGCGAATTCAAGGGCCTTTGCGTGTTCTGACAGGTCCTTCGCACCGATGTTAAGTGACGTGCTCTTTAATGCGTGCACGGCAATCTCATAGTTCTTCCAGTCTTTCGCATCAAAATAACCGTCCAGCTCATTTGGTGTTTCCCAGATGAGATATTCGTCTATCATTTCCAGAAGAAGTTCTTCATCATCCATACAATAAGTGAATGCAAGCTCTATGTCCAGAGTGGGGAAACGTTCTTCAAGAGATTTTTCGGCATTGTCATTTTCATTTTGTGCATCGGAAGTGCTGCTCTCATTGTTGGCACTGGCGGCTTCGCTTGGTGTTTCCACAGCAGTGGATGTATTAGATACATCGGGTGTTTCATCATCAGACTTCTCAGCAGCCGTGGCATTTGTGTTGTAATCTGAGGCAGTAACGTTCGAAGAACTTGCAGTCTTTTGTATATCCTCTGTTGCTGATTTCTTTGCAACCGGTTCAACGCTGGCATTCTCACAGGGAACGAATTTAAAGAATGTATCAAGTATTTCCTTTTCCTGAATCGGCTTGGTGATATAGTCGGAAAAGCCGGCATTTATATACATTTCTTTTGCACCGACTATGGCATTTGCCGTAAGGGCAATGACCGGTGTGTCCTGGTTGGGATGCGAAGCATCTGCCTTGAGGGCTTTCAGGGTTGCCATGCCGTCCAGGCCGGGCATCATATGGTCAAGGAATACAATGTCATATTTTTTCTCACGCATCAGCTTCAGGCATTCCTCGCCGCCACCGGCAATATCTATGGAAGCAAGGGTAGAACTGAGCAGTCCCTGGGCTACGCGGAGGTTCATGCGAACATCATCCACAAGGAGCACTTTTGCGGAAGGCGCAATGCGGTTCTCGCTGTATTTCTCTTCCTGCTGGATGTATGCACGGTATTTTTCATCGAAGGAGCCCATCTTATGGGTGCTGGCTACCCCCTGTTTAAGTATGACCGTAAAGACGGAGCCGACGCCGTATTCGCTCTGTACCTGGATCTCTCCGTCCATGAGTTCTATCAGCTTTTTTGTGAGGCTGAGCCCCAGGCCGGTTCCCTCAATGTTGCGGTTTTTTTCAACATCCACACGTGTGAAATTCTGGAAAAGTTTTTCAAGGTTTTCCTCTTTTATGCCGATGCCTGTATCCTTGATCTCAATCCGCAGGGTGACTTCCTTCTCATCCTGCTCAGCTGCACTCATGCGCAGGAGAACGCTGCCTTTTTCCGTATATTTTACGGCGTTGGAGAGTACGTTGTTGATGATCTGGCGGACATGTACTTCATCGCCGTAAAGTATTGCGGGAAGGCTTTCTTCAATCTCAAGCTCCAGGGTCAGATTTTTTTCCAGCGCCCTTATGAAATTCATATTGTAGCAGTCATTGAGTATCGAGAAGAGGTCATATTCCACAGGAATGATCTCCATCTTTCCGGATTCGATCTTGGAGATATCAAGAATATCATTGATAAGTGAGAGCAGGGTCTGGGATGCGCTCTGTATGTTTTTGGCATACTCTATGACATCTTCGGTGTTCCCGTTATCAAGCTCCTTAAGCAGCATTGTGTTCATGCCGATGATACCGTTGATCGGGGTACGAATCTCGTGGGACATATTTGCAAGGAACTGGCTCTTTGCATCATTAGCCACCTGAAGCAGCCTGTCCGTCTCAAGGATCTTGGCCTGCTGCTTTTCATACAGGTAAGTCTGGTATTTGAAAATAATGCCTATTATGCAGGATACGATGACAATGGACTGCATTATATCACTCTGCATATAGTTAGGAGGCATCTCGGTAAACCAGTCGGGGTGAAGTTCTCCGATCACGATTGTTCCCAGCAGGGCGATAAGGTTTACTCCGTACATTATGTAACAGAGCGCCCCCTTAAGGGTCAGCCATGTGAAAATAAGGCCGAGCACGAACCACAGGGGCATTCCACTGTATGAGCCGCCGGATGTGAAATACATCCAGGGGAAAATGACAATATTGGAAACGCCGGTCACCAGCGCGCCGGCAAGGTTTGTCTTATTGTATTTTACTGATAATACAAGGGATACGAAAACTACAACAAGGATGAGGAACACTATCAGGGCGCTCATGTACCCGCCGATGAACAGGGTACTTATCATTGAAATGAAACCGCCCACAAGTGCCGTACTCAATATCAGATTAAGCAGTCTCTGGTGGATTCCGAGGTTAGAACGAAATAATAAATTAGCAAGTTTTTTTACCATGTGCCCCTCCACGCAGGTAATATAGATTAGGGGAAAAGAACACACCCCCAACAATGTAATATTACCATAAAGCACTGTTTTGTAGCAAGCATATGCGGTGCCGGGATATATGTGGTTTACAGAACTTTTTTGCATTTGTTGCATAAACCGAAATATAGTGGTATAATGTCTACAAAATTTGAAGAACAGCATTTCTTACTGTGGCAGAGAGAGGGAGTCATCGTACGAGGTTGCGGTTATGAAAGAGAAGTTTATTATTATTGATATGGTTTCAGGTGAATATCTTGCAGAGAAGTTTTTAAGGGGATTTTACCTCACTTCGGATATTTCACAGGCTATTCAGGCAAAGTCAGAGGATGATGCCAGGGCAAAGATCGACAAGCAGACTGTAAAGAGCAGCGATGCATTCAAGGTGGAGACAATATCTGTTTCATGAGCAGTGAGGCAGGTTTGTGCTGTGCGGTCTGAAAACAGGATACGTAAAAGTGCACATTATCAGGACCACGGTGGCATACCGTGGTTTTTGTGTTTGAAGATGGCAGTCCGGGCCGGTTCATTACCCTTGCTAAAAAAGGTCGGATAGCTTATACTAACCATGTTTGTATTTTGTTAAATGATTAAGATTTCGCACACGTAGTCTGTGGGAAGTATTATTAAAAAGTGTAATGCAGTAAATTCATCAGGAGGAGGAAGATATGGCAAGCGAGATAAGGGACATTAACCTGGCACCGTCAGGAGCCATGAAGATAGAGTGGGTAAAGAACCACTGTGACCTGCTCAGGACACTTGAGGAGGATTTTTCGAAGACTAAACCTTTTGAGGGAAAAAAGGTGGCTCTGTCAGTGCACCTGGAGGCAAAGACCGCATATCTGTGCAAGGTGCTTAAGGCCGGCGGGGCAGACATGTATGTAACAGGATCGAATCCCCTTTCAACCCAGGACGATGTGGCAGCTGCTCTTGTGGCTGACGGGCTGGAGGTTCATGCATGGCACGGCAGTACTGAGGAAGAGTACAATGCCCATATCAGGGCAGTGCTTGAGATCGGCCCTAACATAATAATCGATGATGGCGGCGACCTTGTGAACATGATGCACACCGAGTTTAAGGATCTGATCCCGGATGTGATCGGCGGATGTGAGGAGACCACCACAGGCATCATAAGGCTTGAAGCCATGAACCGTGAGGGTAAGCTCCGGTTCCCTATGGTCAAGGTAAACAATGCCCAGTGTAAGCATTTCTTTGACAACAGATACGGCACGGGCCAGTCCGTATGGGACGGAATAAACCGCACGACGAACCTTATCGTTGCAGGCAAGATTGTCGTAGTGGCAGGCTACGGCTGGTGCGGCAAGGGCGTTGCCATGAGGGCAAAGGGCCTGGGAGCAAAGGTTATCGTTACAGAGATAGATCCGGTAAAAGCCATCGAGGCTGTTATGGACGGTTTTGAAGTAATGCCCATGAAAAAGGCGGCAGCGTTAGGTGATTTCTTTGTGACCGTGACGGGCTGCGACAAGGTCATAGACGCTGAGGATTTCGTGGAAATGAAGGACGGAGCCATCCTTTGCAATGCAGGACATTTTGACTGCGAGATAGACATGGCAGGTCTTAGAAAAATGGCTGTTGAGTCACATGAGCTCAGGAACAACATAATCGGCTATAAGCTTTCAAATGGAAATACTCTTGCTGTACTTGGCGAGGGCAGGCTTGTAAACCTTGCCTGCGGTGACGGACATCCCGCAGAGATCATGGACATGAGCTTTGCTATCCAGGCGCTGTCAGCGAAGTATCTTGTTGAGCATGGCTCGGAGCTTAAGGAGAAGCTTATAGATGTTCCCGAGGAGGTAGACAGGGAAGTGGCTGTAAAGAAGTTAGCTTTCCTTGGCAAGGAGATAGATGTGCTTACACCCGAGCAGGAGAAATACCTGAATTCGTCTTCAGTGTGAGGCAAGTGATCCGGCAAGATAGGTTCCGGAATGTCATGAAATAAATAAATGCTGTCCCGGTATGCCGGGGCAGCATTTTTATTTACGGATTGGCATATAGATATATTCAGGCTTTCTGCAGATCAGCCGCAGATCCGCTTCATGGTCCTTTCATTTTCTGCAAAGATCTTTTCCTCGTCCAGGGTGAGGACCTCTCTGTTTTCCATAGTGATCTCACCGTTTATTATCACGGTTTCCACTTCTGAGCCATTGGCAGAATAGGAAAGGGCGGCCAGGGCGTTGTTGGTGGGCCACATGGAAGCGCTCTTCATATTAAGGATGGCAAGGTCTGCCTTTTTCCCGGCTTCGATTGATCCGATCTCCTTTTCAAGTCCCAGTCCCTTCGCACCGTTGATGGTTGCAAACTTAAATGCGTCAGCAGCGCTTACCGAAAGGGGCGAGCGGTGGGTGCCCTTGTGGATGAGTGTTACCAGGCTCATCTCGTGGATGAGGTTAAGGGAATTGTTGCTGGCAGCACCGTCGGTGCCGATGCAGACATTGATGCCTTTTTCCATCATTTCGGGAATGGGGGCAAAGCCGTTGCCCAGCTTCATGTTGCTGGCAGGGTTTGTAACGACGCTTACGTTGTGCTTTGACATTATGTCCATGTCATGGTCATCGATCTGTACGCAGTGAGCGGCAATAAATGGATGCTCGAAAAGACCGGTGCGCTCAGCAAGCTCTATGGGACTGCAACCGTAGGTCTTTTTACAGTTTTCCACTTCGTTGATGCTTTCCGAAAGATGCATATGGATGCCCATGTTATGCACGCCGGCTTCTTTTGCAATGATCTTTAAGAACTCTTCGTCACAGGTATAGGGGGCATGGGGGCCAAGACGGAAGGTGAGTCTGTCACAGTCCCTGAAGGCGTCGCGTTCGCGGTAGGTCTGGTCTAGCCTGGAACGCCCGGCCTCGTCATTGCCGCTTCCCACAAGTCCCCGGCATATCACGGCACGCATGCCGGATTCCTTTACTGCCTTTGTGGTCTGCATGATGTTCATCTGCATATCGTTGAAACAGGTGGTTCCGGACCTCATCATTTCAATGATGGCGAGGCATGCTCCCCAGTAGGCTTCCTCGTCGGTCATCTGGTCCTCTATTTTGCTGACACGGCCAAAGAGCCAGTCCTCGAAGGAAAGGTCGTCAGCCACATTCCTCATGAAAGCCATATAGGAATGTGTGTGTGCATTTATGAGCCCCGGGATAAGCAGCCTGTCGCTGCCGTCGATGGTCCTGTCGGGAACAAATCCCTCAGGTGCCTCATCTATGGCGGCAATTTTATCGCCGGTGATATATACATCCGTATCCGGCTTTAAGGTCACCCCTTCTTCACTGGTAAGGGCTGCAAGTATCTTTTCTATCTTTATGTTCAATGCTGAATCCTCCTGTTTTGGATTATGATATTGTTGTTACGCCAAGGTCATTATAACACTAAAAAAGATGATTTTGACACTTTGTGATAAGTGTGGTAATATATGTATCGGGTAGAGTAAGAATAAAAAATACGATAGACAAAAGCAGTTATTTAGTGTATCATTTAAATGTTGTTGAAAGACAGCAGGCAATAATTTTTGTGAGGAGTACAGTAAATGGCAAAGATACTTGTTGTTGATGATGCCGCTTTCATGCGGATGATGATCAAAGATATACTTACAAAGAATGGTTACGAAGTAGCAGGCGAGGCAGAGAACGGAAGCGTTGCAGTAAGCAAGTATTCCGAGCTTAAGCCTGATCTTGTACTGATGGATATTACGATGCCTGAGAAGGACGGCATCCAGGCTCTTAAGGAGATTAAGGCCGGCGACGGAAATGCAAAGGTTATCATGTGTTCTGCTATGGGTCAACAGGCAATGGTTATCGAGGCTATCCAGTCCGGAGCAAGGGACTTCATAGTTAAGCCTTTCCAGGCAGACCGTGTTATCGAGGCTGTTAAGAAAGTCGTAGGCTGATAAGACGAAAAAACGATTTGAGTATGAACCTCTCGTGCATATGCACGGGAGGTTTTTTGAATGTGCGCCTGGCGACGCGCTTTATCATCTTCTCCCTTGTCTCAAATATGAAATCAAGCTAAGATACTTGATATTGTTCCTTGTAGGAATGTAAATGTTGTATAATATAAATAACAGTAAAACTGTCACAGGGTATGGATTATGGGAAATCCGGCCGGGCCGGATATGGCATATACTCAGGATACGGAAAGGGGGCATCATTATGAAGGAGCATCAGATAATCACCATAGGAAGGGAGCTTGGCAGCGGAGGCAGGGAAATCGGCATCAGGCTTTCAGAAGAGCTGGGAATTCCTTTTTATGACAGGGAGATACTGGAGGAAGCTGCGAAGAACAGCGGCTTTACCAAAGAATTATTTGAAAAAAATGATGAGAAGCCCACGAACTCTCTTTTATTTGCGGTAGCAATGGGGATGAACTATTACGGAGGCGGTTTTCAGAAACCCCTGACACTGGAGCTGTACCTGGCACAGTTTGATGCCATGAGGCGTTTCGCGGCAGAGGGGCCGGGGATATTCATAGGGCGCTGTGCTGACTATGTCCTTTCAGAGATGCCGGATATACTTAATGTATTTGTCCACGCAGATATGAAATCCAGAGTGGCCCGCACCGCAGCAAAGCACGGCATTTCCGAAAAGGAAGCCGAGGGAATGTGCCTTCGGAGCGACAAGGACAGGGCAGCCTATTACAACTACTATTCAAACCATGAATGGGGTGACGGCCGCTTCTACGACCTGAGCATAAATACCGGAAAGTTCGGCATCGACAGGTCCGTGGAACTGATCAAAGCAAGTCTTGAGTAAATTTTTAAAACAGGGCAGGGTAAAGGGATGGAAATTAAAAAAGCAAATATAAATAAGCCGCTTGTGGCGCTGATAATAATAAGGGCCATCACTTTTGCCGAGCTGGTACTTTCAGGCATACTATTGATTATAGCCGACAAGACAGAGCTTATCGAACCGAAACGGAGCAACGCGATATATATGGTGTCGTCTGTACTGATGCTTGTGGTTGCTTTTGTCATACTGCCCTTAACGGTGGTAGTGCTTGACGGACTTGCAGGCTGGGTGCTGATAGTGATAGGAGCAGTGCAGGCCTACAAAAAGAAGGCATACGGCTGGCTTATTTATGGGATAGCGGAGTTCGTATTCTCGCTTGTGACCATAGGCGTGCTTGTGGTATTCGCAATAAATGCCTTCAACAGCGCCATGTCGGTTTAAGGTTATAGAATTTATTTTTTTTTTGAAATAAAACCAATACCTGCGGCATTACATAACTGGACTGGAAGGAGATTTTAAAAGACATGTTTTTTATGACGGCCGATGTGGGGAGCATAACCGCGTCGGAGGATGCAAAAGAAAGGGACAAGCGGCTGGAAAGGGCGCTGAAGCGTCTTGCAAAGGGAAAGAGCCAGTCGCTGGACGATATATACGAACTGACTAAGGGAAGCGTCTACGGTTTCATACTTTCGATACTGAAGAACCCCGAGGATGCGGAGGATGTGATGCAGGATACATATGTGAAGGTGTGCCTGAACGCATCCCAGTACCAGGCCCAGGGAAAGCCCATGGCGTGGATACTGACAATAGCAAGGAACCTTTCGCTGATGCGGATCAGGTCGCAGAAAAGGATAGCGGATATTCCGGATTATGAATGGGACGCAATAGCGGATGAGAATTCGGAATTTGGCAGCGAGGACAGGATGGTGCTGAAGGCGGCCCTTGACAAGGTCAGCAGGGAAGAATCCCAGATAGTCGTGCTTCATGCGGTGGCGGGGCTTAAGCACAGGGAAATCGCGGAAATGATGGACATGCCTTTAGCCACGGTGCTTTCGAAGTACAACAGGGCGATAAAGAAGCTGGCAAAAATAATAGAGGAAGATGCAGTTCAGGCAAAGTCAGACCGGAGAGGAAAGTCCAATGAATAGAAAAGAAACGGAAAGAAGAATAAAGAGGTCATTTGAGAATGCCGCGCCGGACAGACTGGACGACATCAAAAAAAGACTGGATAAAGCGAGCGCTGCGGACGGCGTTGTGCCCATGCATATGGGAAAAAAGAAAAGGCTCAGGGACAGCAGCATCATTTACACCGGTGTGCTGGCTGCGGTGGCAGCCGTGCTGCTCATAGTAAACGGTATAATGATCGTTGAGCAGGGCAACAGGACCAAAAAAGAGGAAATGACTGTTGCAAGGACCCTTACCCTGGATCTGGAAAACAGTGTGGCACTGGATGTGAATGCAGTTGGACAGGTAGTTACCGTAAAGACTCTGGATAAAGATACGGCAGAGATCATTAACGGGCTGGATCTTACGGGAACCCCATCCGATGTGGCAGTTAATGCCATTGTGGGGGCAATGTACCAGAACGGCTGTCTTGGCGGAGAGGTGACAGACATAGTGGTCACTGAGACTGATCCCGCTGCAGAGCCTGAGGAAACCCAGGCTGCCAGCGTATCTGCGGATGATGCAGGACAGGCTGAGGAAGCGGCTTCGGAAAATAATGCGGCTGAAGCTGCTGATGATCCGGAGAAGCCGGCAGAAGTTACGGCCGAAAAGACTGAGGACAGCAGTGTTTCTGCCGACAGTGCAGTTATAGCGGCACTGGCTGAAGATAATGAGGACGGGAAAAAGGCAGCGGTGACCATAGCACTGGCAGATGCCGGAATAAAGGCAGAGAATGCATCTGTGACAAAGACCGGACTTTATACTCTTGGGGAGCTTATCTTCGGTACCGAGGTGACATCGGAGGAAGCATCTTCCGGTAAGGCAGACAGCAAAGACGTGACTGCTGAAGAAAAGTCCGGCGAAAAAGCTGAGGACAGTAAAGCTGAGGACAAAAAAACGGAGGATTCCGATAAGCCTGACGATGCGGCGGATGAAGCTGATGAAGGCAGGGACGAGGATTCATCCGACGAAAATCCTGACAAAAAGGATGCTGACAGCAAAGATGAAAAAGATGAGGCATCTGAAGATGCTGACAGCAAAAAGGACAGCGCATCCGACAACTCGGCTGATAAAAAAGACAGCAGCGCATCCCAGTCAAAGAAGACTTACGTAAGTCCCATACTTTCAGGAATGGGAGACATGGATCAGAAAGTATGGTTTGTAGAATTTACCGCTAACGGGTATACTTACAGCAGTATCATAAATCTGGACGGAAAAGTGATATACTATTCAAGAAAGGGTAAGTAAAATACAGCCGTAAGGCGGAAAAAAAGGAGGACCATTATGTCAGATAAGCCGTATCCTACACCTCATATTGATGCCACACTCGAGGATTTTGCAAAGACTGTCCTGATGCCGGGAGATCCCCTCAGGTCAAAGTACATTGCAGAGACATATATTGAAGATGCAAAGCTTATAAATAATGTGCGCGGAGTACAGGGGTATACAGGAACATACAAGGGCCACAGGGTCAGCGTTATGGCCAGTGGCATGGGAATGCCGTCAATAGGAATTTACAGCTATGAGCTGTACAACTTTTTCGGAGTTGAGAATATAATCCGCATCGGTTCTGCCGGTGCCATAAGCAATGCCCTTAAGGTAAGGGACATCGTGTTCGCCATGGGTGCATCCACCAATTCGAATTATGCAAGGCAGTTTGAACTGCCGGGAGTGATGGCTCCCATTGCTGACTATGAACTGCTTAAGACTGCAGTTTCCGAGGCAGATGCGGCAGGTGCAAAATACATGGTGGGAAATGTACTCTCATCAGATACTTTCTATGATGCTCAGGATGACGCCAATGACAGATGGATAAAGATGGGAATACTCTGCATAGAAATGGAGACAGCTGCACTTTATTTCAATGCGGCAAAGGCAGGCAAAAAGGCCCTGGGTATGTTTACCATATCCGACCACATTCTTACCGGTGAAGCTCTGAATGCCATGGAAAGACAGACTACATTTGACCAGATGATGAAAATCGCCCTGGAAACTGCCGTAAAAATGGACAAATAAGTCTAGTGTAGCCCGAAGCACTTGCTGCTGAGGGCGTACAAAAGCAGTAAATTTAGCAATGGCAGCCCGCCATTTGCGCAGCAAACATTTAATTGCGAGCTGCCGTAACAGGAATAAACTATGTTTATTCCTGTTACAAATAACCCCCATATAGGAGGTTTTCTGTGAAATATTACAATTTATAGTAGTTAGTCGCTTGTTTTTTTCGGACATTTTCGCTATACTTAAACGTGGTGTGGTATAGCGAAGATGTCTTTTTTTGCCACACGAAAAATACATATTTGTTCGTTCTTTAGACGGTTGATCGGACAGAGGGAATTGGGAGGCTGCAGTAGATGAAAGAACTAATGATAATGTATCATCCCGTAAAAAAGGAGATAAGGTTTTTTACGAGATTTAAGGGTGATTTTGTGGAGATTCCTTATGAGGAATGTCCGCACCTTGAAAAATACAGCCCGGGATCGGGTGAGTTTCTTCTGCAGAACCAGGGCATAAGCTTTTTCGATGATATCTGGGAGCAGTTTGCCAGGGATAACGTAAATCTTACCTTCAAAGGCACGAAGATCGATTACGAGGATTTCCGTAAAAAGGTTGCCGACTACAATGACGAGAAGGGCAAGGAAATCTTTAAGATAGCCGATTATGTCGAGCTTCCCAATGTTTCGGAAATATATGAAGCCATAAGCAAGTTCTGCGACGAGGCTCTTGAATCATTCGATGAGCAGCTTCAGAACCAGGAGACCAAGCAGATGTTCCGCCTGCGCAAGAAGCTTTTCGACGAGAGGAAGGCTGTGCTTGATCAGGATGAAGTCAATCTCTGCCTGGTAGGTACATACTCCGCCGGCAAGTCAACATTCATAAATGCGATCATTGGCAGGCGTATTCTTCCGGAGAGCATTAATTCTGAGACTGCCAAGATGTTCAAGATCCATAACGAGGTCACTCCCCGTGTAGGATTTACCGTTAATACCACGAAAGAGGACAGGCCTGACAATATCCAGATCGTCTGGAACAATGCCATAAACCAGTTTGAAGTGACGAAATCACAGTCTGCTTCCCAGGAAGGTGTCAGAAAGTCACTCGAGCTTGAGACCTCTGTGGTGGCTGAGCTTGGGCTAAAGATGCATGAGCAGCTCTGCCGTATTCTTAAGAAATTAAACGATGTTCCCAATCACGAGCAGCAGGATGGTTCAGGATACATCAACGGTGTCATAGAAGTGGGCTATCCCATTCCTCTCTGCCGTGATATTAACTTTACATTCTTTGATACTCCGGGAACGGATTCCAATTCCTCGGAGCATCTGCTTATACTTAAAGAGGCTCTGCAGCAGCAGACCAATTCCATACTTATCGTAATGTATGAGCCTACCAAGATGGAAGGTACAGGTAATTCTGTTCTGTACAAGCTTATCAATGGTTTCCGTGATGGCTCTGCAGGGGATCAGGGCGTGTCCATTGACCTTGATCGTTCGTTCCATGTAATCAACCAGGCTGATACCAAGACCAGCAAGGATCTGAAGCTTCTTCGCAATAAAAAGGTAGTTGTATCCCTTAAGGAAGAAGACAAGATCTGCGATGAAGAAGAAGTTGAGATTGACCTTTCCGAGGCAAGGCTTTTCTTCGTTTCATCCAAGGCTGCATACATAAGCAAGGCTATCCAGGATGGCATAGATCTTGATGACGAGCGTACATGGCTTGCAAACCACAAGAACGAGATAAACAACGAGCCTACTGTCGATCCTTTCACCGAGGATCCTTCCAACATACAGGCTGACAGCGGAATCTTCTACCGCTACGACAAGCTGGCTAATGCCGAGTTCGAGACCAAGCAGCTCATTGCGGATTCCGAGAAGGCTGCGAAGGAATGCGGCAATGCTCTGGACGGTGTTGTACGCAGGATATATGTCAATTCCGGTATGTATGCCATCGAGCAGGAGATAATAAAGTATGCACAGAAGTATGCCCTGGCTGTTAAGGCTAAGGGGCTTTATGACAGCATAGAGAACCTCATCAATTTCGTCCGTGTGGACTATGAGGCTATTGAGAACCAGGCAAGGCTTTCAAAGGAGCATATTGAAAAGAACATCGAGATCATGAAGACCAGCATGGTTCAGGACATCGAGACTGCCCATGAGGAATTCGTGGCACGTATCACGGATGATTCACTGGAAACCCAGGTAGCTGAGATAAAGAGCCTCGTGCATGAGATAGAGAAGCGTCAGGAGGCAGCAAGCCGCCAGGCAGACAAGATGCAGTGGATTGCTCTTAAGCCTGAAATCTTCGAAAAGAAGAACGAGATCATAATCAGCGAGCTGAACCGCTATCTGCAGGAAATCGATGACGTTTATAAGCGCATCAGGGGCCACATACTTGCTGCTCAGGTGCAGGAGCTTAAGAACATCATCATTAAGAGGATCAAGGAATACAAGGGCATAGACGAAGGACTTATCAGAAGGATCGCAAACATCTCCGATACTGAGATCCCGCCTTCAGAGCTTACCGCTCTTAAGATGAATGACTATATCAACGAGCAGAAGGCTATCCTTATCTTCAATACCATGGATAAGAAGGCATACAAGCGTGATCTTGAGAGAGCCTTCAACGCACAGACAGTGGAGCAGTTTGTGGCTTACAAGGATGAGGTCATCCGTGTGGCAAGACAGCGTACCGCTGAGATGGTTGAGGAATTCAAGAACAACATTGATACCATTTCCGGTTCCCTGGAACTTCTTTTAAAGGATGAGTCCCGTGCCATCGAAGAGCAGAAGAGAGCCAAGGAAGTCCTTGACATGATCGGCGCAAAGGATGCTGAGCTCAACAGAAAGATCTGGGGCGAAAACAATCCTGAGGACGGCGATAAGAAATAAGTGACAGAGTAATATGTGATATACTATCTGAACACTTCCCATGTTTATAGAGGCGTGGGAAGTGTTTTTTCAAAGCAGACTATAATGCTTATGGGGGGATAATTTGTATCCGGTAAATATATATGCGCTTACCCGGGTATCTGACCCGGTATTTGTATCAAAGCTTGAACGGCAGATCTCCGGAAGGAACGGATATCTGAAGATCAGGAGGTGGGAACTGGAAAGCCTGAAGGCTTTCTGCGGAAAGCTGTGCAGTTCTCTGCCTGATGCCGCTGAGTATGATTTCTATTATTCTTTTGTCCTGCCGAAACTTGGCAAGGAGTTCGATCTCTTACGGATATGTTCTGACTGTGTTATCAATATTGAACTGAAAAGCGGAAATGTGACTGATGAAGTGATCCGCAGGCAGCTTGTGCAGAACAAGGCTTACCTGTCGATGCTTGGGCTTAATATGTATTTCTTTACATATGTAAGCGGCAGCGACAGGCTGGTGAGGCTTACTCACAGTGACAGACTGGTGGAGGCATCATGGGAGGAGCTTAGGGCTGCACTCGAAAAAAGCGGTGAAAGTTACAAAGGTGAGATAGAGGATCTTTTCAAAGAGGAACGGTATCTTATCTCTCCACTGACAGATCCGGAAAAGTTCTTACGGAAAGAATACTTTCTTACATCCCAGCAGAGGGACATAAAGAAGCAGATTGTAAGGCATATAAGGCAGGCATCGGAGGAGGGGGTTACTGCGGCGCCCCAGGGGTTCACGGGGTTTCCCGGAACCGGCAAGACCATACTTCTTTACGATATAGCCATGGAGCTTTCAAAGAAGGAGTCGGTGTGCATTTTTCATCTGGGATCATATATGCAGGAACTGGCTCATCTGGACAGGCGGCTTAAACGCATAGACTTTTACTATGGCAGGGAAGCTTTTGAAAATGAGATAAAGACAGAATATCGCGCCATACTTGTTGATGAAGGGCATAACATGGATCGTCTGATGATGGAAAAGCTTACGGAGCTGTCTGCTGAATGGAATGCCCCTATCGTGATCTCATATGACAGGGAAGATGCCTTGTCATTAGAAGAACAGGGGGAAAGCGGAAGTCTGCTGATAGAGGCTATGGAAGGGTTTAAAGGCTATCGTCTGACCAATAGGATAAGGCTTAACACGGAACTTTCGGGCTTCATAAGGGCAGTCATGCATTACGGCTTCGGTGAGCGCAGAAGGTCATATCCATCGGTTTCCGTTGCCTATGCTTCTGATGAGGCGGAGGCTGCTGTACTACTTGGAATTTATGAAAAAGAAGGATATGAATTTATCAGAGATGCGTCACTTGGGGAATTCAGCTATACAGGCAGGCAGGTGAGCATAGCTGAGGCGGAAGGCAGAGAATATCCTAGAGTAGTGATGCTCATAGATGAAGTATTTTACTATGATAGAAAATCATACCTACGCCATGGGGAAAACGAAGATGATTCGCAGGCGGTGCGGAATCTCTTCAGGGGACTAAGTCGTGCAAAGGAAAAGATTGCAGTGGTTGTGAAGTGTAATGAAGAGGTATTCAGTCGACTGATTTCGATGTTGCAGCCGATGTAATTTTTATTACGGTCGCAAAAGCTCTACCACCTATGTCTGATCGGATATCGTCTTGTTGCGTTGTCAGCAAATACCAACGCATTTTTTTATGTTAGCGATAGTTAATGGCTGGAACAATTATTGCATCAAGGTACGCTTTCGGTACGGATGTAAGATTATAATGGAGTACAACAGTGTGAAAAGTGCGGTTAAAGGCAACTGTTCAGGATAGTTGATTTTAACCCGGAAAGACAACGGAGGAATACTCGATGGATTCATTATTTAAGGAAAACGAAAAAAAGGAAATCAAATCTGCTAAGAAATCTGCTAATAAGGAAGAACAACAGCAGCCGTATAAAAGATTTGAGGTGAAGTTTCCTGGAGAGGAACCCAGAAAGGCTGAAAAAAAGAAGAAAAAGATTCCTCTTTTTGCTTTTACGGAGAAGAAAACACTTAATGACATAGCAGCTGACACCATAGAAGCGTATGAGACTAAGCTTGAAGAAGAACAGGAAGAGAGCGGGCTCAAGCAAAGCATAGATAACTACACTATGAAGCAGCTCCTTAGTCATATGGAGAATGACACAAATAAGAAGCATAAAGCGTTCCGCCAGATGGAGGATGCTTTTAAAACTCTTGTTGATTTAAGCGAATACAATGAGAATGCAAAGCAGAAGGGGTTCATGCAGATTGATTATCGTGATGCCTTAAGGCTTGCAGAATCTACTGCAAAATATTATCAGCTTACACATAAGAAGTGGATGCATCTTACGGGTAGCGGCAGCTCAAGATATCGTATAAGCTGCCGTATAGTTGACGTTGTTTCCGGGTTGAATGACCAGATGATTAAAAACACGACCGAAGTGAAGAAAAAGGTTGATGAAAAGGTCAAGGATACGCAGGTACAGGAAATACTGTCCAATGATTCTCTTTCCGAAAAAGTAAAGGGTGAGCTTATAAACAAATGGTATGGCAACAGCGCAGAATATAAGGATGTGCTGAAGAAGCTTATAAGCGGCAAGGAATTTGAGAAGAAGGACAAGGAGACTCTTGAAAGGATCATTGCGGACAAAAATAACCGGTTGATTGCAAACAAGATGACCTTGAGCATGATTTGTGATGAAAATCCGCAGCTAACACTGGGACTTTCTGATATGAAGGATAAGCTCAGTAAGTATCTGACTTCAAAGATTAACGGCGACCAGCACATGTTCGATGAAGTAAAAGAGTTCAGGATACATATGGACGCTATTCTTAAGGATTTTGAAAAGGAAAACAGCAAAATTCTTGCAACAGCCAAGGTAAGAATGGAAAAGTATGCTGAAGTACTGGGGATAGACAAAAAGGATGAGCGTTTCTGGGAAAAAAGCGAAGTAAACAGCCTTATGCTCAACGCGGACGATAGCTTTTTCCAGGTACACCTTAATATCCTTAAGGAACAGGCAGAGTCCAATTATGAGATCATAGACCAGATAGTGGCTGAGAAGGGGTATTCGTCACTGTCCTTACAGCGGATAAAAGACAGGATAAAGGCTAACCTTGGTACTAAGTATGTTTATGGCGGCGAGATTGAGATTGCGGATGCAGTCAAGGATTCCCTGTCCTATGTCACTTTCCTGGCACCCGCAGAGATAAAAGCTGAGCAGACTGTAGAACATCTTATGAAAGTCTGCCAGATTCCACCTGTTGATAAGGATGTGTTTGCAAGATATCTTGCCGGCGGGGATGACGTGACGGGAATAAACCAGTTCGACAGCTACACGCTTAGGGAAAAGGCTGCCCAGTTTGTCATCAACCTTAGCGGACAGGCGAAGGTCAATAAGAAATACGGTTTCAAGCACCGTATGCTTAAGGCTGAGACCTGGGAAGCAATCGAAAAGCTCAAGTTTGAAATGGGCGCATATACCAAGGAAGAATTTAAGGCGAAGTTTGATGAGCTTATAAGGAAGAATGATGAAACAATAGACCTTACCAAGCCTAATATAAAGTATGCTGATTTTATGGAGCACTGGACCCAGGAAAAGCCGGCAAGGCAGATCGGCTTTTCAAAGCGCATACTCGGAGACCTTTTCCTGGAGGACAAGGATGTCTGCAGCGTCCTTGACAAGGATGATGTGGAATATCTGCGTGAAAATCTCATAAAAAGTATATGTGGTTCGGATGCAGAACTTTCAAAGATAGAATACCTTCCTACATCAGATATTAAGCTGATCGCAGGCAGGCTTAAACAGAATATTGTTGGCAACAAAGATTTCATAAAGGGCATGAAGGAAGAATGTAAGGATGACCGGGAACTCATCAATAAAGTAATCCTGGGGATTACCATGCTCAACGGAACGGCTAGCTTAGGAGATCTGAATGATTTGGTGCACAGTACAGGTGAGAGCCTGAAAATGTCAAGGAATCAGGCACTGGAAAAGAAAAAATTATTTGATTCCCTCAAGCCTGATGCAAAGCCTGATGGAACGCTCGACAAGGTAAGGTACGAGCATTTTATGAAGCAGCATAAGTTTATCTGCAAGTATAAGAACGGACGGTATAAGAATTTTGTGGAAAAACTGTGCGGCGAAACATTTTTCTACCTCACAGTGATGGATTGCGATGAAAATGCGGTAAAAAAGTTCCTCGACGGAGAGATTGAGAAAAAACTCGGGAAAGCGATTGATGCCATAAATGCGGCCCAGGTGCCTGATGCTGTCAAACAGATATATATTGACAAGAATTACGAACTTATCTTTAGCGGAAAGCTTTCAGGAGAGACGGTGCTTTTCAAGAGCGAGCTTGAAAAGTTACAGATTACATTGCAGAAAGAAGCGAATGCTGACGGAAAGAGCATTGAAAAGAACATTCAGTCCGCAACCAAGACTGCACTTAAGGAGGTAGTAGGGAAGGATAAGAAAAACGCGGAGAAGACGGCAATCGTGTATTTCTGTGCACAGGAAGTTATCACGAGCCTGTACGGAGATAAGAATACTTTCAAAAAACTGATGTCCCACAGTGACCTTAAGGATGAAATCGTGAAAGCCTGCAGCAGGTATGATCATAACAGCTTTCAGGCTGAATTTTACCTAAAGAAGCTTGCGTCTATTAATCCGGAAAGTATCTTTGCTGGCGAAGAGGAGGGCATCAGGAATATTGGTCGATTTATCAGATCAAATATGAAACTAATGGCTAATCTGAGTGAAGCTGATTTTAAAGTGAAGCTGGCTGAAATGGCTGAAGATTATGAGAAGATATACAAAAGGGATGTAGATTACACAAAGGCCAACAAGACATCCGAGGAAGAACAGAAGGTCGCTAAAAAGATAATTGAAACTAAAAAGTCTGAGCTTACCATAAAGGACCGCAGGGATACATTCTTTGGTACGATTGATGACAGGAAGGCTCTTGCTGATATATATACAAGCAAGGCACTTGTAAATGTCAGGACCAAGAAACTGAATTCACTTAATTCCGATGACTGGAAGAGAGCAAGGGACAGAGTGGAATCGTCGCTGGCAAAATACAATAAGCTTGATTCTTTCCTTACAGACCTTCTTGTGGAAAAGAATGTCAATGCGAGATTTGACAAAACAATAAATGAGCATGCGAAGTGGCTTGCAGATGTTTCCGACATACTTTCTTCTGCTGATGACAAGGAAGAAGCAATTTCCGAAGACGAGCACAGGCTGCTGGTAGTAAATGCATACAGGCATATAGATGATTTTGCTGACACTGACAGAAAGAGTAAGTTTCTTTCAAAACGCCGTTTCGTAAAGACTGAATGGTATAAGATTTTCAGGAAGAATTATAAGATACTGAAGCAGCTTGAAAGCCTGGAAATCTCACACGGTCCTCTTGTGCAGGAACGCATGGATGTAGCCAGGGACTTGAGGGCTCTTCTGGCAACGGGAATTGGCGTCAAGGAACAGGATGACAAGGCTAATGCATTTTTCTCGGAAAAGGCTGAGAAGGCGGTCAGCTATTTTAAGTACATTGACGCATTTATGACCTGTGCAGACAAGGCATTGGAAACAGATGCCGGATACAGAAAGACAGAACGTTTCATCAGGGACAAGTATCTGCTTGCTTTAAGGCAGTATTACCATGAGAGCATATTTACAGACCTTGAAAGCGGAAAGGATGCTGTATTCGATGAGGCGAAGTGGAGTGCGGAATTAAAGAACTTTGCATCAAGCCAGGCAAACCTTAAGTACATACTTAACGAGAAAGAAAGCGATACAGTATCATCCAAGGAATATGGGATTAAGAACAAGAATTTCCTGCAGTGCACAGGCAAGGATGTTTTCGAGAATCTTATTAATAAGAACGGGGCACATGGCTGGAAGAAGAAATACAACAAGCTGAGCACTGCGGAAAAGGAACTCTTTGCACTGGGGCTTATGCTGATGGAAAAGGGCGCCATCGGATTCGATGGTGGTTCTGCTTCAGTTTTGGCTGAAAAGAATCTGAGAACTAAGGAAGCGGCTGACAGGCTCAAGGAACTTACCAATTACATGTCCGGAAAGGATTACGATTTCCGCATAGATTATAGTGTATGCTGCTATAAACTGATTAACAAGGGGACTGATATATTCGGCGACAGGCTTACATTAAGCAAATCAGCTTTTGAAAAAGCCCTGCAGTTTGCAAAAGGCGTAACAGCCAAGGTAAAGGAGGGGAAGGAAAAGGTTACTGCTGCAGATAAGAAGCGTATGGGTGACGGCATATCGTCAATTTACGAAGCAGCTTTTCTTGGAAAGAAGCAGATAGATGATGTATTTGAACTAAGGAAGAAGGATTTTACGCCTGAATCTGTTAAGACAAAGCTCCTTGAACTGGCTAAGTCTGAAAAGAGTCTCAATACAATCGAGAAGACATTTAATAAAAAAGGTGACATACCGGTTCTTTTTGCAGGATCCTTTGTCATGAAAAAGATAAACGGCTCTGATTTCATGAAAGAAATAAATGCAAGGAAAAAGGTTTTAAAGAAACTGTCAGAGATGGATGAAATCGATATGCACAGATTCATCGCTGTCCTGCAGAACCGTGCAGCTTTGGATACTACCAGTGCAGATAGCAAGAAATATATCGATGAGGAAAAGCGTGAAGAACTTAAGCTGCTGTTTTCGGAGGACAACCATAAGAAGACTTTCGGAAAATTCGTGAGCAACGGTGCATGCATGCAGGCCCTGGTCACTGCTTTAAGCTTCAAATTCAATGACAAGAAGACTCTGCAGGGTCGGGCACTTGGTAAAGGTGATTTTGATGCACAGTCCTTCAACCGTTACGGAAAGATTGACTGGGTGCTTCTTGCAAAGGCCGTGGATTTTATGAACGAGATGGAGAAGGACAACAGGGCAAGATTTGCCATGAGGAACGCTTCCAACTATGTTCTCGCCAGCGGCAACAAGAAGGCGATTGAGACTTACAAAAAGGAGTTTGACAAGGCAGAAGGAAAGGATATTGCTAAGGACCAGCTCGAAGATTTCCTTAAGAAGGAATCAGAAAAGGATCGTGTGAGCGGCAAGAATAAAGACGCAAAGATAGCTCTAGCAGGATATAACAATCTCAGTGAAAAGCAGAAAAAGCTGTTTATTAAGGTACTGGGCCGCAGGGACTTCCTGGATATTTCAAAGAAGAATTTTTATATGAATGTTTTCCGGGCATCTAAGGAGAGGAACTTTGCCAATGAGACAGGAAGATTCAGGCTTATTGACGAGTATATTGATAAGTCCCTCCGGGGAAATGAAGGCGTGAGCCTTGGCGAGAATGCATATACGGATGCATTCAAGTCGCTGCTGTCCACCCAGGTTGATGATTCGGTTGATTTTACCGCTAAAAAGGATATCGGTGATATTCTCAGCAATGAAAGATGCTACATCTTCAAGAGGGATACTGCTGTTGACTGGAAGCTGTTCTTAAGGGCACTGCAGTTTGTTCAGAGGGCAGAGTATGAGCTGGAAATGCGTGAAGGTAATGACGAGCTTTATCGTTCTGCCGGTAAGATTTCAAGCTACGGAAAGCTTTCCATGGATTATAGCATACTCAGACGCAATATCCATAATACCGGCAATGGCTATTTTAGGTTCGGAGTACAGAAGGGCAAGAAAGTACTTACTGATGAAACCCTTAACAGCACAAAGCTTCCGCTTGTTGGCATGTCTGTGGCAGAAATCAAAAAGAGCGTGAAGGATTATGGCGGCATGCTTATGCCCAGCATTAGTGAAGCGATAGACAAGCTGGATGATATGCTTGCCAGCGATGAGGTAAAGAAGGAAAGCCGCATAAGCGAACTTCCTTCTTTACTGACAACGGATCCGATGAGTTATGATATAAAGGGAATCTTAAAGAATAAGCTTACAGGTACTTTCTATACCAGTACGACATCCCTTACTAATGATATAAATAACCTGGTAGTCAGTTCCGTTACTTCAGGTGTCGATCTTTCCACTATCGGAAAGCTTGTCAAAGGCAAGCTTACGGAAAAGACAAAAAATGGCCGTTCATCAAGGCTTGATGAGATAATCGGTTCCTATGAGTTGCAGTACGAGTATGGCGATATTCGTGATGATATCAATTTGATTTTTGATAAGTACGACAAGACTTCGACGAAGATTAATGGAATCGTTGACAAGGCAAAGAATTATACGAATATTGCTGTAAGCGTCGAGTCATTTGTAAACTTAACCATCGCTAAAAGTATAAAAGAAACAGTGGAGAATAAGTATGCAGAGGCTACGGCGTATGTCATGTCAAATATTGACAGCGCGACCGGCAAGGTTTCCGATGACCAGGAGCATTCACCCTTCGTGACTAAGGTCAAGGAAATAGTAGAAAGCACAATAAATATGCATAAAGATTCCGATAAGGAAATCCAGGAGCTTCTTGCAAAACCCCAGGAAATCCTGAATAAGGTGCAGGAGACCATAAAGACTTCCACATCAGAGATTTTGAATGGGGCATTGGGCGAGAATACTGTGAATATGCTTCAGGACAAGTACAATATCGTTAAGGGATTCGGTGACAGTCTTGTAAGCAAGTACTCATTTGTTGTAAGCAAGATAAATAAGTACAAGGTGTTCATTGACGGCTTCAGGGATATTGCGGTCAGCATAAAGAACAAACAGCTGCTGAATGATGCAACGAACCGGGCAAATGATCAGTCTACGATGATGAAGGATAGGGCTACACTCAAGAAAGCGGAAGAGGTCCAGGATGAGAGACAGAAGCAGCTGAACAAGAATACTGTAGCTGAGCACAAGGATATTCAGAAGCTGTCAGTTAAAACAGCAGATACCATACAGAATATGGCTATTGTGAATGATGTTGCCAAGATGGGTCTGGCAGTTGCAGAAGAAATTTACGGAAAGGTTGATGTCGGTATTATGACCGGTGCAATCAATAGTGCCATAAATGCAGGCATAGAATTTGCTACTTATTGTATCAGGTGCATGCAGGACAAAGAAATGCTCAAATCCTATTATACTGATACGGAGAAAGGGCAGAAGGCCGTGCGTGGCATAAAGGACAGCTATGCATCTATGGTGGGCTCCAGGGAGGTAATGGACGCCGAACTGAACGGAATGTCGGTTCTGGATATCGTATGTACCGGTAAGGGCTATGAGAACATTGAGGAGCTGGTAGCTGATACAGGAATGAGGATGGCGAATTCGATAGCTTTCTGTGCAAGCAAGTTCAATCCAGTAAAAGAAACCAGGGTTATGGCGGCAACTGTAATGCTTGTATTAGGACTGAAGAGCAGCATTGGCAAGACAGATGCAAATACAATAAATAGCATATTCCTAAAGATGAAGGCTGCATGAATGACTCTTTTTAAAGAAGTTAAAAAAGGAAATAATAAATCATTACAACACAATTCAATCACAATTTAACAAAAGATGGATTTACAATAGCTTTGTTTTGAAAAAATGAGTGTTGTGTATTCATAAATTTATATAAAATGAATACACTGTATTCATATGAAAGACGAACTGTCAAAATTAAGTTAAAGCATAATTCAATATAGAGCGTAAAACGTCTGACTAACTGAGGCACATGAACCGAAAATCCTATCACAGTCCCTGTGATGAATAGAGTGAATTTTGTTTACACCGCTCCTACAAAAAAACTGCACATCAGGCGATGTGCAGTTTTTATTATGCTGTTAATTTTTCCTTATTCTTAGTCGCGTCCTTAGTCGGGCTCGTTGAAGGGAACACCATCGGGAAGGAAAGCGTTCTTGGTTGTGAACTTGATAACGTCGAAAGTAGGCACGTGAGGTATCTCGATGGGGGCAATGGGAACCACTCTCCAGTTTGCGAAATCAGGATACTGGTCGATATCAGCCATGTAAGTGATGAACGGATATTCACGGCCATGGAGTATGAGGACTTCACCTTTTTGTTTGTTGAAACGCTGAAGTTCGGAAATTGAAATCAGCCGTCTCTTTTCTGCGCCACCCGGTCCCCAGGCATCAATCTCACCGCAGAGGAAACTCATTTCATTCAAGAGGTCACGCTCACGGGATGTGAGGAAGATCCAGTTATCACAGTTACCCTTGATGGTGTCGGCATCTTCGCCGTATCGACCCTTCAGCTGGTGTATGGACTGTACGATAAGATAGAATCTCATGTTTCGGCTTCGTCCTGCGGATATCATGGAAGGCATATCCGGTATCTTCGGGATATTACAGAACTCGTCCAGCACGAAGTTGACACGGACAGGCAGTGAAAGTGTAGGCTGTCTCTGAGCTTCACCGATCAGGATTTCGTATACCTGCTTGATGAACATTGTTACCAGGAAGTGACAGGTTGTCTTTTCATCGGGTACGATGATGTAAACAGCTGTCTTCTCGTGTCCGAACATTCTCATATCGAAAGTATTGTGGCAGAGCATATCGGTAAGTCTCTTGTTCAGGTTGAAGATGGAAACCATTCCGTAAAGCACTGACATGATGGAAGAAATTGTCTTTTCATTCTCACCCAGGAGTGTACCCTTGAAGAGCATACCGATTGTATTCTGTGAGCTCATCTTGCCGGCCAGAGTTCTCAGTGATTCAAGAGATGACTGGGAGCAGAGAGCTGTAAGACTTCTCATGTTAACTGCGCCCTCAGCAGCGGCAGCTTCGAACAGCAGGTACATGTTAGCTGTAAGAAGTGTTTCTGCCATCAGAGGATAGAGCAGATCGGTTGAATTCTCTTTCTGTCTTGCTGAAAGTGTAGCAGCAAGGTCGTTTATGAGGTTGTTGGCTTCGTCCTTACGGCCTGTGGTGTAATACTCAAAAGGAAGAGCCAGGGGATCCCACATGTCTCCGTAACCGATATCACGGAAGTTAAGAACTACCAGCTTGTAGCCACGCTCTTTTGCGAATCCGCCTGTGCGGACATAAAGCTCAGCCTTAGGGTCTGTTACGATGAAGGACTCGCCTGCACGTATCATCATGTTGATGGTAGGCATACAGAAGATACGGGTCTTCTTGGAACCTGTAGCACCGAAGATAAGTGTATGTGTATCGGTACCGTCAAGGTAAGCGGTATTTCCGTCTGACATTACGGGGATACCGGCGGTAGGATAAGAGGGTGCGTGCAAATCCACTCTTGTAGCGGAACGCTGCATCTCTTCAACGGTAGCCCATCTGGTCTGACCGTTGTTTGCTTTATATCTTGTGTTTTTTATCTGATTACTTGCCATTTTTAACCGGCCTCCTTATCTTTTAGTAACTGAACTGGGATGTGAATACGCGTGCATTGTTCTGTATCATTTCGGTGACATACATTCCGTCGGGTCCGAATGCACTTATCATGCTCCTGGTCACCATTCCGTTACTGGGAGGGGTGGTGCTGTAGAGCGAATATGCGATATCCGATGCCATTCTGTCCAGCAGGGTGTAGCCTGCGAAGTACTGGTCTTCCTTAAGTCTTGCAACGGATGCGTATATGAGCTGCTCAGCTTCGGGATCAAGAGCGAGACCATACTTAAGAAGCTCGTTCTTTGTATAGAAGCCAAGTGCATCTGCATCAGGAAGCTTTAAGGTGATAGGCTGTATATGGAAGAACAGTGCCAGTATCTGGGTGAGCTGTTCTATAGCCTGAGGATTGTAATTAGGTACCTGGAATACATAGAGGATATCCGAATTGATGCTCTGAAGATATTTGAGAACATCAATGAAATTCTCTTCATTGAAATGTCCTATCCACTCGCTTACATCGATGGACATAAGGCCGTGATATTCGGAACGGAATCCGGCTGCGCTGCGGATTTTTTCCATTATCTTCTCCAGTTCATGGAACTGTGAAGCCTCGGAAGGATATTCCATATAATAATCAAGTGTCTGAACCGAACCATAAAAATCAATGAGATTCTTTTCCTCGTAAACAAAGCCTGTGAGCATGTTCATGAGTCTTCCGAGATCCATGCCGCTGTCAGATGCCCATAAAAGACTGGGGAGAACGGGAGGTCTCTTTACATTGTATTTACGGATGTTTTCGCTGAGAGTGTGCCACTGTTCCACAACATCTTTGAAATCATCCATGCCGCTGAGGCCCATGATTTCATTGTAGTACCGGTTTTCTGCCATTTAAGTTTTCCGCCTTTCTATTTTATACTCTTACAACCAGTGGCAGAAAACTGCCTGCTGATGTAAACACATAACATGGAGTCTGACCAAACCCCCACATGACATTATAGCAACATGTTGAAAAAATTACCATAGCAAAGTGAATTTTGGAATGGGAAATTGTGAAAAATCACAATAAAATCATTGCTGATAGATAAAATATATACAAAACAAATCGGGTAATAATCAGGGCTTTTTGTATACAAAAAGATTTAGGGAACTATTTCGAATGTGCTGGAAGGCAGCCCTTTTTCAATCTCGTCTGCGGTTCCGATGGAAGAGTAGAAATTTATGCCGCTCTGGGAATAGCTTCCGTTCTGGATCGTGCCATTGTATATGTCATGTCCCAGGCCGTCGTAATCGTTACTGTCAACATAGGTAAGGATTGAGCGGATGACTGCTTTCACATAGGACTGTGATGAATCGGGGGAGTACTGGCATATAGAGATCTTATCCCCGGATGTGCCGGGAGACACTGTGAATACTATGCCGGTGTCCCCGCCGTTCTCATAGAGATGGTATATGTTTACGTCATTTGCATCTGCGTAGAGAATCATCGAGTCCGCCTGAAGCTTGCGGTTCAAGTCGGATATAAGGGCTTCATTGGCAAGACCGGATGTGTCCACCGGCGTGTCTTCAGTGGGTTCTGAATTATCCTCAGGTTGGTCGGTTTCAGCCGGTTCTGTGTCCTGTTCATTATCAACGGATGAATCATCAACGGGAGTATATACTTCAACGGGTTCCGGCATCTCGATATTTTCGCCACCTTCACCTTCTGCCTGTTCATCCTCGGAGTGGTCTGCGAGGGGCGAATCCGCAGGATATTCCAGAGTTCCGTTTTCAAAGAGCTCCGCATACTGTCTTGCCACATTTCCGGAAACTGCTGAAGCGGTGTTGTTCAGGCAGTCATTGCAGATATGCCTGGTGGTTCCCATGACATCAAATTCCCGGCATACTTTCTGCTGGCCGCAGAAATCACAGGTGGTCTCTCCGCAGGCACACAAAAGAAGTGTCAGGAGCGATGCTGATAATGCAATTATGAATCTGTGGGACAGTTTTTCTTTCATAAATTCATATTATATTACTTTTTGGCTGTTTTTCATCTGTTTTTTTATGGGGATGAAAGTAATGCCGCCACATGGCAGGCTTTAATGCGTAAAAGGTTTATTTATACTTATGATATGTAGTATAATAAACGGGTATGTCATAGAGAGGCTGTTAATGAAGGGAAAAATGTCTACTCCGTCAAAAGACGGTGAATACAGCGGAATAATAGACCTGCCGCATCATGTGTCAGACAGGCATCCTCAGATGAGCATGGAATCCAGGGCAGCACAGTTCGGAGCTTTTGATGCCCTGTCCGGCATAAAAGGAATAGAAGAAGCAGCAGCAGAGAAGGCTAAGGCGGAGGCTGATGCACAGATGACCGGCGAGGAAGTATTTGACTAGAAGTGTCTGATCGAAAGTATTCGATCAGGAACAGTCACGGGAAGGAGAGAAGATATGGAAGGCAGACAGACACCTGCACCTTTTGAACGGTTTAAGCACTTCAAGGGTGGTGAATATCAGGTCCTTATGATAGCGGAAGACTCGGGGACAGGCGGACAGGTGGTGGTATATCAGGCACTGTATCATCCTTATAAAGTATATACCAGAAGCCTTGAAGAATTCTTAAGCGATGTAGATCGTGACAAATATCCGGATGTCGCCCAGAAGGAAAGATTTGCGCCGTTGCAGAGACGGGCACAGGCTCCTGTGGCGATGCCTGAAGCAGTAAGTTCTGCGCAGGATTCAAAACCGGCAGCGGCAGAACCGGATCTTCAGACTGCGGATACTTCTGCAGATGTCCAGGATCAGATGCAGACAGCAAAAAAAGCAGAAGGACAGATCAATCCTGCATTGCTTAAGTTTTTGGATGCAGGGACGGTAGAGGAGAAGCTTACCGTTCTTTATGAGATAAGGGATGAGATCACACCGGAAATACTTACCCCCATGGAACTGTCGCTGGGGATGGAACCCATAGAGGATACGGTTGAAAAAAGAGTTCGTCTCATCAAGGAGACGCTTACGGTAAGAGATCAGTACGAGAAGAGAAGGTTAAGATAAAAGAGGAATACCGCGCCGAATGATATGCGGCAGAAAGGGAGATTATGAAAATATCGGAGATTTACAAAGAAGACAAACCTACGCTTTCACTGGAGGTTTTTCCGCCTAAGACAAGTGAGGTTTATGACAAGGTAAGTCAGGCTGTAAATGAAGTGGCAGACTTAAAGCCTGATTTTATGAGCGTTACCTATGGGGCAGCGGGAAGCACCAGGAAGTATACCACCGCAATAGCTTCCGACATAGAGAAGAAAGGTGTGACAGCCCTTGCACATCTTACCTGTGTGAATGCATCTGAGGAAAAGATAAAGGACCAGCTGGAGTCTCTTAAGGCAGCAGGTGTGGAAAATATACTTGCACTCAGAGGTGACCTGCCGGAGGGCGTGGAGAGCACGGACGAATGGATATACAAGCATGCCAGCGAGCTTATCCCCGTGATCAGGAAATACGGTGATTTCTGCATCGGCTGTGCCTGCTATCCGGAAAAGCATCCCGAGTCGGCAGACATGAAAGCCGACATAGAAGGAATAAAGCTTAAGGTGGATGCGGGCTGCGAGTTCCTTACCACCCAGATGTTCTTTGATAATGATCTCTTCTATAACTATATGTACAAACTCAGGGAATCCGGGATAAGTGTTCCGGTGACTGCAGGCATAATGCCTGTCACAAGGGCAAACCAGATGGCGAGGATCATAAAGCTTTCCCAGGCATTTGTGCCCAGGAGATATGTTGCCATACTTGACCGTTACGGCGATAAGCCCGAGGCGCTGAAGCAGGCGGCAATAGCCTATGCCACAGACCAGATCATAGACCTGCTGGCAAACGGCATAGAGCATATACATATTTATACTATGAACAAGGCTGATGTGGCAGAGAAGATAATGGCAAATCTTTCCGACATCATTCCTTCATGCGCTGACAAGGGGAGATAATGGAGCATCCTGTACTGATTTACATACCTGCTGTGGATGAGCTTGAGATCAAAGTACAGGAGGTGACCAGGTACCTGGGATACGGCGGAAATCCTGCTGAAGGTGAGGACTTAAAGCTTATCGAAAAAAAGATAGCTGAAGTAAAAAAGATCATGATGCCTAAGGCCTGCTATGCCAGATACAGTTTTGAAAATGACGAAGAAAGCTGCGTGCTTACTTTTCCTTACGGCGCAACGAAGAGTGAGGTGCTGTCCAGGCATCTGTCGGGCTGCAGCGAAGCGTTTATCTTTGCGGCGACCATAGGGGCAGTGTTTGACAGAAGCCTGCAGCGAACCAGGTTTTTATCCATGTCAGAGACTGCAGTGATGCAGGCAGTAGGCGCGGCAGCAGTAGAAGCGGTATGTGATTCGGTTAATGAAATGCTTGAACAGAAGGCTGCAGAGGAATCAAAATACCTGAGGGCGAGGTTCAGCCCGGGCTACGGGGATTTTGAACTGGAAAACCAGAGGGGAATCTTTTCTGTACTGAACCCTGCCAAGCATGCAGGCATTACCCTGATGGATACGATGATAATGGCACCGGAAAAATCGGTTACGGCAGTTATAGGCATAAGCGACAGACCGGGCAGGAACGGATACGAAGCATAACAGACAGGAAAACGGATACGACAGATGAGTACTGACAAGAAGAAAAATGTAATGGACAGGATACGGGAGGGCTTCACCTACTTTGAAGGCGGGTGCGGAACCATCCTGCAGGCTGCGGGGCTTAAGCCCGGTGAGCTTCCTGAGACATGGAACCTTACCCATGGAGATGTCATCGAAAAGATGCACAGCGACTACATAAGGGCAGGAGCAAATATTCTTAAGACCAATACCTTTGGCGGAAATATACTTAAGTTCCAGACAGATGATCCGGAGATGCCGCTTGACCTGATAATAGCATCTGCGGTAGGGCATGCCCGTAACGCGATAGAGAATATGGAAAAGGATCCTTCGGTGGGAAAGGATCATTATGTAGCACTCGATATAGGCCCCCTGGGACATCTGTTAAAGCCTTTAGGCGATATGGAATTCGAAAGAGCCTATGAAATATTCAAGGCTACCGTGGATTCCGGAATGAAGGCGGGGGTGGACCTGATTCTTGTGGAGACCATGACTGACATTTATGAGTCAAAGGCAGCTGTCCTTGCGGCGAAGGAAAGCGGTCTTCCGGTGGTACTTACCACTGCATATGATGAGTCCCATAAGCTGCTTACCGGTGCGGATCCCTGCACGGTGGTGGCAGTGGCAGAAGGCCTGGGAGTGGACTGCATAGGTGTGAACTGTTCCTTAGGCCCTGACCAGATGATGGAGATAGTTGATGAGCTGGTTAAATATTCGTCCGTGCCTGTGGTGGTCAATCCAAACGCAGGACTTCCCAGGACTGAAAACGGCAGGACCGTTTTTGATGTAAAGCCTGAAGATTTCGCGGAGGCAATGGTAAAGATCGCGTCAAAGGGCACAAGGGTTCTGGGGGGATGCTGCGGCACAACTCCTGCTCATATAGCCGCAATGATAGAAGCGGTAAAGGAAATGACACCGATGCCGCTTACAGAAAAAAATGATACGTTCATCACATCTTATACAAGGTCTGTACGTTTCGGCGGCAAGCCTGTACTCATAGGCGAGCGTATCAATCCTACGGGAAAAAAGAGATTCAAGCAGGCACTAAGGGAGCACGACATAGACCATATACTTCAGGTGGGAATGGAGGAGCAGGATAACCATGCGGATGTCCTGGATGTAAATGTGGGACTTCCCGAAATAGATGAAGTGGCTATGATGTGCGAAGTAGTGGGGGCACTTCAGGCAATCACAGACCTGCCCCTGCAGATAGATACCACGGATCCCATTGCCATGGAAAAAGCCTTAAGGATGTATAACGGCAAGCCCATGATCAATTCCGTAAACGGCAAGGAAGAAGTCATGGAGCAGGTTTTCCCTCTTGCTGCAAAATACGGCGGCCTGGTGGTAGCCCTTACCATTGATGAGGAAGGAATTCCTAAGACTGCGGAAGGCAGGCTTGATATTGCAAAGAAGATATATGCTAAAGCGGCAGAATACGGCATAAAGAAAAAGGACATAATAATCGATCCCCTGGCAATGAGTATCAGCGCAGAGCCGGACTCTGCACTAGTCACCCTTGAAGCATTGAAGAGGATACATGACGAGCTGGGAGGACTTACATCCCTGGGAGTATCGAACATATCCTTCGGGCTTCCCTGCAGGGAAATAGTCAATTCAATATTTTTTACCCAGGCCATGAACAACGGCCTGTCGGCAGCCATAATGAATCCGGCATCCACAGAGATGATGAAGGCTTATTATGCGTTCTGCGCTTTAAACATGCAGGATGAAAACTGCATGTCTTTCATAGGCTTCGCAGAGGAGTATAAGGCAGCTGAAGATGAAAAAGCTGCGAGGCTCGCTGTGGGTGGAGGTGCTGCTACAGGAGAAAAAAAATCCCCAGTGAAAAAAAGCAGCCTCTATGAAAGCATAGAGGACGAACGTAAGCTTCCTCTTGTTGACTGCATTGTAAAGGGAATGAAGGACAGGGCGGGGGCACTTACAGAGGAACTCTTGAACGAAGGGATGGACTCTCTTGAAATAATCGACGGTGCGCTTATTCCCGCTCTCGACATAGTGGGACGTGGATTTGAGAAAAAGACCATGTTCCTTCCTCAGCTTCTTATGAGTGCGGAATCCGCATCGGCTGCTTTTGCTGTCATAAGAGGGACACTTAAGAAAAGCGGGGATGAAGGCCAGTTAAAAGGCCGTATCATCCTGGCTACGGTAAAGGGAGACATCCACGATATCGGCAAGAATATTGTGAAGGTATTGCTTGAAAATTACGGATACGAGGTGCTGGACCTGGGCAAGGATGTGGCACCTGAACTGATAGTTGAGACTGCGGTTGCGGAGGATATAAAACTGGTGGGTTTAAGTGCGCTTATGACTACCACAGTGCCTTCGATGGAGGAGACTATCAAGCAGCTGCAGAAAGAAAAGGCCGGGACCCTTGTGATGGTGGGGGGGGCCGTCATGACCCAGGAATATGCTGACATGATAGGTGCGGATCATTATTCAAAGGATGCGATGGGATCCGTAAGATACGCGGAAAAAGTTTTCGAGGTGAGTTAAAATGCTCTATTTTGTAATGAATCCCGCTTCGGGAATAGGCAAGGGCCAGATAGAAAGACACAATCTGATCGAAGCCGTAAGGAAGATAGAAGAACCCTTCAGAGGATATCTTACAGCCAGGGACAGAGGGGCGGATCTTATAGTAAAAAAGCTTTTGGAAAAGGATAAGGGGCACCTGACTGTTTTCGTACTTGGAGGTGACGGAACTTTCAATACGGCACTCCAGGGTATGCTTATGTATGAGAACAGTCATCCGGAAGACGATCCCTTTGAGAGGGTGGAGTTTGCTTATATCCCCGTAGGCTCATCCAATGACCTGGCAAGGGGACTTGAGTACCCGAAGAAACCGGTGGAAATCTTCAGGGGAATTATGAGGTCACTGAAAAAAGAAGAGGGCCGTTTCGATCAGTTTGACATTGGAAAACTTACATATCTTGAGGCGGCGGATGAAAAGTATAACGGAAAGAGCCGGTACTTTGCAGTAAGCTGCGGAATGGGACTGGATGCTTCCGTCTGCGAAGAGGCGATGCACTCAAGGGCTAAAAAGGCACTGAACAAATTTGATGCGGGTGCACTGAGCTATCCCACTTTATGCGTGAAGCAGCTTGCGTTGTCCCCGATTACTGATATAACCATAGAAGATAAAGATACCGGTGAAAGAAAGCATCTGTCAAAGAGTATGCTGGTGGCAGTGATGAACCATAAGTATCAGGGGGGCGGACTTATGTTTGCACCTGATGCCTCCTGTGATGACGGCATATTTGACTATGTCTATACGAACAGACTGACCAGGCGGGAGGTGGCCATGGCGCTCCCGAAGATGTATAAGGGAACCCATACGGATGTGGACGGAGTCTTCTTCGGAAAGGGAAGCAGGCTTGCCATACGGTGCGGTGAGGAGCTCTATGTGCATACTGACGGCGAGGTAGAGACTAAGGCTGTCTCGATAGAAGTGAAATGCATGCAGAGGCGTCTGCGGATGGTTCGGTACAGTGAGTGAGGTTTTGGATAAAAAAAATAAGAAAAATATTCTCATTGCAAAAATATCAGTCCTGATACTGTTCGCTCTTTTTTCGCTTTCCACATGGCTTCCGGTGACGGAGCGAATAGCTGTGGATAGTGAAAAGCTGGATGGCGGCAGCGTACGCTTTGCGCTGGTCACAGACCTGCATTCATGTTATTACGGCAAAGACCAGAAATGGCTGCTGAACAGGATAGATAAGGAATCCCCGGACATTGTCATGCTTGGCGGGGATTTTTTTGATGATGTCTTAGATGACGGGAATTCAAAGATAACGGCTGAGTACCTTGTGTCAAAATATCCCTGCTATTATGTGACGGGAAACCACGAATTCTGGAGCCACAGGCAGGATGAAATGAAAGATTACCTTAAGGGGATAGGCGTACATGTCCTGGAGGGGGACTGCGAGACAGTAGATATAAACGGCTGCATTATAGACATCTGCGGCGTTGATGATCCCACTGACATGACGGACAAACAGTGGACGGAGCAGATTGACCGGGCATATGCGCAGACCGATGATTCCCATCTGAAGGTGCTGCTTACCCACAGGCCGGAAAAGGTGGACAAATATGCAAAGTATGATTTTGACCTGATAATGGCAGGACATGCCCATGCGGGACAGTTCTTTATTCCAATCATAGGCAGGGGACTTTTTGCACCGGACCAGGGGCTGATGGCGGAATATGTAAACGGTCTGTACACCCTTCCTAATGGGAGCCTTATGGAAGTCAGCAGGGGACTGGGCCGTGAAAGCACTCCTCTTCCCAGGTATTTCAATCAGCCGGAAGTGGTGATCATAGAGGTTGAGTAGATGTGTGCGGAACCGCTGTTTTGTGGCGGTTCCTTTTTATTACTTAAGATTTTTTTGGTAAAATAAGTATGTTGGTTAATCTCTTACAGGAGAGGAGACAGTATGAGCATAATAGAAATCGATGAAGACAATATCGAAGAGTATGCGGATATCGTTGACCAGGATATTGCGGAAAATATGGAGCGTACATATTTCAGGGGGCTGGCATGGTTTGCATAATTTTTCTATGTAGACCAATTGTAAAATGCAGATGAATAAAGGGTAGAATAAAGCACTCAATACCTTGATTTTTAAGGAAAAAGAATATAAAATTTATGTGTTGTTCAATACATTTTTTCAAATTATTTAAATCAGGAGGATATTTTTATGGCAATCGTTTCCGCTACAGAGATGGTCAACAAAGCTCTTGAAGGTCATTATGCTATTCCGGCCTTCAACACAAACAACCTTGAGTGGACAAAGTGCATTCTTACGGCTGTTGAGGAGACAAAGACACCCGTTATGATCCAGACTTCAGAAGGCGCTGCAAAGTACATGGGCGGCTACAAGCTGGTTGTAGATATGGTTAACGACCTTATCGATTCTATGGGTATCACTGTTCCCGTTGCTCTTCACCTTGATCATGGTACATTCGAAGGCGCAAAGAAGTGCATCGAAGTTGGTTATTCTTCAGTTATGTTCGACGGTTCACACTTCGGCATCGATGAGAACATCGAGAAGTCTAAGGAAATCATCGCACTTGCACACAGCAAGGGTGTTTCAGTAGAGTGTGAAGTTGGCGGTATCGGCGGTGTAGAAGACGGTGTTGCTTCCGCTGGTGAGCTTGCTGATCCTGCAGAGTGCAAGCTTATCGCTGATCTTGGCGTAGATTTCCTGGCAGCAGGTATCGGTAACATCCACGGCAAGTATCCTGCAGACTGGGCTGGACTTAACTTCGATCGTCTTGCTGAGATCAAGGAAGCTATCGGCGGAAAGCCCATGGTTCTTCACGGCGGTTCAGGTATTCCTTTCGAGCAGACCAAGAAGGCTGTAGGTCTTGGCGTATCCAAGATCAACATCAATACTGAGCTTCAGCTTGTATTTGCTGATGCTACCCGTAAGTATGTTGAGGCTGGCAAGGATCTTGAGGGCAAGGGATATGATCCCAGAAAGCTTCTTAAGCCCGGTTCAGATGCTATCATCGCAAAGGCTAAAGAGCTCTGCGAGGCATTCGAGGCAGCTGGTAAGGCTTGATCATAAGCTGACCGCTTAGTAATAATTATTTATAACAGAACCGGGGCTGGAATCCAGTCCCGGTTTTCTTTTATGTACAGGACGGTTTCATTTCCCTCTTCGATTACATAGAACTATACAATTGGTATAATTAGGATATAATTACAATGTAAAATTTATGCCGTCGGAAGAATGAACGGGGCGGAACTGAATCAGAAATGAACTGGAAGTGATCGTTATGAAGAAAATACTTAGAATGATAATTTCATCTGCTATGGTAACCTGCCTGCTGTGTTCCTGTACAAAGGACAATGCAGCTGTTGACAATGCGGCTGAGGAAGAACCGCTGCAAGAGGTGACCCTTATACTTGATCCGAATGCGGGGGCTGCCGGAACTGAAGAAAATGCTGAACAGGTAAAACCGGAGGAATCCCAGCCGGATGATGAAAGCGGTGAAACGGCTGAAGGTGACGGGAATGCATCTGACAGCCCGGAAGGAACTGCCGCTGAGGATGGAGATGGTGACGAAGGTACTGTTTCGGAACCTTCTGCAGAAGCTGACAGAGGTGAAAGTGAGGCGACTGTCATCGACGGTCTTACTGTATCTACAGTGTCGCTTACTGACAGTATGACCTATGCTTCTTTTTCTGCAATACGTACAGGTTCGGCAACACTTTATAAGAATCCGGATCCTGCCAGAGGAAAATATGTGGTCTGTGTAAATGCAGGGCATGGCACAAGCGGCGGTCAGAGTGTAAAGACCCAGTGTCATCCGGACGGTTCGCCTAAGGTGACCGGCGGTACCACGGGTGCAGGCGCTACAACTGCTGTTGCTGTTTCTTCAGGTATGACATTCGGTGACGGAAAGTCAGAGGCAAGCGTAACCCTGGCCCAGGCACTTATTTTAAAAGAGATGCTTTTAAGCAAGGGCTACAGCGTGCTGATGATAAGGGAAACTGATGACGTGCAGCTGGACAATGTGGCCAGGACAGTGCTCGCAAACGAATATGCGGACTGTCATATTGCGCTTCACTGGGACAGCTCTGAATCTGATAAGGGCGCATTTTACTGCTCTGTTCCGGATGTGGCAAGCTACCGCGCTATGGAGCCGGTGGCCAGCACCTGGCAGAAAAGCCATGCCCTGGGTGACAGCATAATAGCCGGCCTGAAAGGCCAGGGGATAAAGATCATGTCAAGCGGAAGCATGGCTATTGATCTTACGCAGACATCGTATTCCAGCATTCCCAGCATAGACCTGGAGCTGGGAGATAAAGCCAGTGACCACAGCGAAAGACGTCTCAGGTTAAATGCTGCAGGCATAATAGACGGACTGGATGCATTTTTCGGAATAAATTGAATGCATGAGGTATGTTGTAATGAAGATGACAAAAAAAAGAGCTTCAGTATTCGGACTTGCCGCTTTGACAATTTTCAGTGTTGGAGGGTTTGGTGGCTGTGTTTATGGTCCTCCGGAACCCTATATTGATGATTACACAGAAACAGCAGGAAATGATAGTATTTCTGGAAATGAGGAAACAGCAGGAAATTATAGTGTTTCTGAAAATGGGACGGGTATGGTATCAGCGGACACTGCGGATTTGGAGCAAAAAGCCGGCAATTAAGACTGGCATTAAGCAGGGGGGGAGAAAACAAGTTTTGAGCAGTTTAAATGATGTACACTATGATGCGTTCATCAGCTACCGTCATAGTGAGCTTGACGCCTTTGTGGCAAAAAACATTCATAGGAAGCTTGAATCTTTCAAGCTTCCGAAATCTCTCAGAGGAAAAACAAAAAACGGAAAGACCCGGATAGAACGGGTTTTCAGGGATGTGGATGAGCTACCCCTGTCTGATAACCTGTCTGAACCCATCAATGCCGCACTGGCAAATTCGGATTTCCTGATAACCATATGTACGCCGAGGTATCTGGAATCCAGGTGGTGCATGAAGGAAATAGAGGTGTTCCTGCAGACCCATGACAGGGACCATATTCTTGTGGTTCTTGCGGAGGATGAACCTCAGAATTCCTTTCCCAGGATACTTACTTATGAGGAAGTGGTAAGTACTGATGCAGATGGTAATACGGTCAAGTCCATAAAGGAGCTGGAACCGCTGGCCGCCGATACCAGGGGCAGCAATAAGAAGGAAATACTTAAAGCTATGGATGTCGCAGTCATTAAGCTTTGTGCTGCGATGTTCGGGCTGAATTATGATGACTTAAAACAGCGTCACCGGGAGCAGAAGATAAAAAGAATGGCAGCAGTTTTCGGAAGCATAGGCACTGCTGTTCTTTTCTTTGCTATTTTTGCTACAGTGATGCTGATCAGGATAAGCCGGCAGAATGAGGTAATATCCGAGCAGAATAATGAGCTGCAGGAAAAAAATGAACTTATCTCGGAACAGTATTCAGAGCTGCAGGATAAGTATGCGGGATCGGTGGCGGATGCTGCCGATTCTTTATATGGTATGGGACGCAGGATGGATGCGGTTTATTCCTTAAGGCAGGTTCTTCCTGACAGTGAGGCAGATTCGCCTAATGCTGCCGCACTTCGTGTTTTATATAATACTATGAATGTTTACGCTGTACCTGAAAAATTTGTGCCTGACAGAATCTATGAGGGAAGCTCGGAGCTGGTGGATTTTTCCGTGTCTCAGGACGGCAGGTATATCTTGATAAATGATGATATTGATATCCGCGTTTTTGACATTGCAACAGGAAATCTTGTAAGGGAGATAAAAAGAACTAGTGAATATGCGGAATATGCAGATTTCGACCGCTTTTATGCAAGTTTCTGTGGAATGGACGGCCTTGCGGTCATTGACGGGACGGATGTTTATTATACGATGATTTCTTCTGATGAAAGGAAAGAAATCAAGGGTATAAATGAGAATACTGAGTTCTTTAATTCCCCTGACGGCGAGGTGATGTTCGGGTTCTGTGACAGCATGCTGTTCGGATATGACGAACAGGGGGAGCTCTTATATGAGATAGATATGAAAGATATTTTCGGAATAGATGAATGCTATATCGTAGGCATGGATTTTGACGGCGAGGATTTCCTTTGTAATATGTCTGACAATAATGATCATTATCTGCTTGTGGCAGAGACAGAAACAGGCAGGATCCTTACATACAGTTTCGGAGACGGCGGTGCCGTTGCGACGGACCTGTCAGGGAGTGAATTGTTCACAGCAATCATAACATTTGATGAAGATACAGAAAAAAATATCACGACTATAAGCTGTGACGATCATCAGACTGGGGAATCCGCATGGTCACTCGATATAGAAGGATATACGCCTTACAATATGGCGGCTGCCGGTGACTGTCTGTATATAAATGATCTGAACATGGTCACGGTAATTGACCGCTATACCGGAAGTATAAAGGAAACTTTTCCGAGCGGCGGCGAGATAATCTGTGGATGGACTGAGGGAGATATATATTATTATCTGACCGATGAGGGAAGAATCTTTTCAAACAGTGAGTTCTGCTATGGGTATGAAGAGACTGACAGTTTCTTTACCGGTAGGCCGGAAGGAAGATTAAGCTATGCACTGAAGCGGGGGGGTGATCTGTATCTGATCGGTGATCGCAGCGGCTTTGCGGTAAGGTATTTAAAGGAAATATCAGAAGGTGCAGAGCTTCTGGCGTATGATTATGATTTCCCTTATGAAATTGATGATGCAGCCTTCGATGAAATTGAGGCGGCGTCAGGAAGCGGCGCGGCACTTCCTGATTACGCGGAGTATTCTGATGATAAATCGTATATTGCGGCACTTTATTCTGATAATACTGTAAAAATCTACGACAGAAGCAGCATGGAGATTAAGGGGGTGTTCAGACTTGATGACCGGGATCGCGGCCTTATGGATTTTTACCGGTCGGAAATGATGGAGTGCTATGTTATGAGCACATATGGTTCCTGCTATCTTTTAAATGACAGGTTTGAGGTCTTCTGCAGAATTCCCGCAAGGATAATAAAAGAGGAAAATGATGAACTGACACTCTGGGTTTCAGAATCAGGCTCGGAATACTACAGCGTGCCGTATGTCGGGTATGATGAACTCATAGAACGCACGGATGAATATCTGGATGGTTATGAACCGTCAGAAGCTGTGAGATTAAGGTATAGCATTCAATGATATTCAGTCCATTGATGCTGTTATAGTTTATGTAGAACAAACTGCAGTAGGCAAGGCAGAAGACTATGCCGATTGGGTAACGCATAAAGTGAATATTATCGAGATAAAAGATATAAATGCACCGGAGCTGGATGTATTTGCAAGGCTTTCTGAGTCACAGCTGTTCAGGTACTATGAACCGGATACGGGAATATTCCTTGCGGAGAGCTGCAATGTGATCCTGCGTGCCCTGGAAGCGGGATATGAACCGCTGTCGGTGCTGGTGGAAAAAAGCAGAATCGAGGCTGAGGCCGGTCCTGTTTTTGATATGATCGGGAAAAAATGGGGCAGTGAAAAAATGGATTCCATTCCGGTATATGCAGCAGAGACAGAGGTGGTAACTCAGCTTACCGGCTACACCCTGGTCCGGGGACTCTGGATGACATTAAGACGGAAGCCGGTGCAGTCTGTGCCGGAATTCTGTCAGGACAAAAGGCATATTGCGGTTTTGGATGATGTGGTGAATCCCACAAACGCCGGTGCGATCATACGCTCTGCGGCAGCCCTGGGCATGGATGGCGTACTGCTTAACTACTCGTCAGTTGATCCCCTTTCAAGGAGGTCCTCAAGAGTAAGCATGGGGACTGTATTTCAGATTCCCTGGACCAAGGCATCAAAGGCTGAGTCAGAAGGGATTGCTCTGATACGCACGCTTAAGTCATTGGGATTTGCAACAGTGGCAATGGCATTGACTGAGGATTCCATGGGGATTGATAATGCTGAGATCCGTAAAAATGAAAAGCTTGCGGTGGTACTTGGCAACGAGGGGACAGGACTTTCAGAAGAGGCAATATACGCATGTGACTACCGTGTAATGATCCCTATGCATCATGGTGTGGATTCTCTGAATGTGGCGGCTGCCAGCGCAGTGAGCTTCTGGGAGCTGATGAAGTATAGAATGTGACAAGAATCTATAGGTTCTTTCTGTTATAAAATGATAAAGGATTTATGGTGAACAGTATGAGTCAGAACAATAGGAATCTGACAGCAGAACAGAGGCAATGGTTATCGGCCAGGGATGAACTGGTCCGTTCAGTGACTGCGCTTGGATTTCCAGAAGAACTGGGAAATGAGATTGCAAAGAACCTGGGAAGCCCGAAGGCTATGCACCGCATGATAGTTTATTTAGATAATGTGAGACCTAAGAAGGTGGAACTGGTGGTGGATGAGATGCTGGCCATCCGCAGCGAGATAGAAGCATGGCGTGAGAAGAAAGCCTGCGAGGAAGCAAATGAGGCATACAATGATATGCTTTATTATGGATTAGGAACGGAAGAAGAGGATACATAATGATCTATTTTGTAAGACATGGGGAGACCGTGTGGAACGTGGAAAACAAGATATGCGGGGCAACTGACAGTCCCCTGACGGAACTGGGGCATAAGCAGGCCGTTGAGACTGCCGAAAGGATAAAGGAGATGGGGATCAGTGCAGATATGATACTCTGCTCGCCCCTGTCCCGGGCGAAGGATACGGCAGTTCATATTTCGGAAATCTGCGGTATACCCATGCGTGAGGAACCGCGCATTATAGAGCAGAATTTCGGAAAATATGAATCCACGCCCCGTAACGGCGAGGAATTCCGTGAGGCCAAAAAGCAGTTCCTTAACCGCTTTGAAGGCGGCGAATCAATGCTTCAGCTGGCACAGCGCGTGTATAATCTTCTGGATGAACTGAAGGCTGACGGAGGGGATTACATACTGGTGGCACATAATGGAATAGCAAGGGTGGTGCAGTCGTATTTTTATGAAATGACAAATGACGAATATGCATCTTTCGGAATAAAGAACTGCGAGATAAGGGAGTATCATTTTTAAGGGACAAGGAGAGTATACCTATGAAGACTTTGATCATCGGTACGGGAGCTGTTGGATGTGCTATTGCAATCGCTGCGGCTGAAGCCGGAATGGAGACGGCTGTTTTTGCCAGAGGTACCACTGCTGAATATATCAGGAAACACGGTCTCAAGCGGACCGGAATATTCGGTGACATCGTAATCCCGCCGGAAAAGATAAAAGTTTACGAAGATTACGACAGTATAGGATCAGACTTTGACTACATTGCCATTGGGGTTAAGACAATGGCCAATGAAACTGTTGCAGAGGAACTGGCAGAACACAGCGGTATCGTGGGCAAGACAGGGCGGATTGTGATATTCCAGAACGGCTGGGGAAATGATGAACCCTATCTGAAATACTATCCGGCATCACAGGTGTTTAATGCCAGAGTCATAACCGGTTTTGAGAGGACATCCCCCGGCGTCACCAATGTTACGGTTCATACTGCACCGATTCTTTTGGGCTCTCTGCATGGTGAGTCCATAAAAGAACTTGAGCCATTGGCTCAGGCTATCAGCAATTCAGGTATTCCTTCTGAAACATCAGAAGAACTTGTGCAGGCACTCTGGGCCAAAATGCTGTATAACACTACATTGAATCCTCTGGGTGCGATCCTTAATATGAGTTACGGTCAGCTGGCATCATCGGAGCATCTTGTGAACATCATGAACAGCTTGATCACGGAAACCTTTGCCGTTATGGATGCTGCAGGATACAAGACGTTCTGGAAAGATCCGGAGGAGTATAAAGAGGTCTTTTACAGCAAGCTGGTGCCGGACACCTTTGCCCATCGTGCATCCACCCTGCAGGATATCGAGAAACATCAGAAAACGGAGATCGATACCCTTAATGGATGCATACAGAGGATAGGCATAAAATACTCTGTACCAACACCAACTCATGATATGATCGTAAAAATGATCAGGGGCATTGAGGATATACGGTGTTAAATAGCAAGAACGATTTGGAACATGCATGGGAAATGGGTGTCTCGAACACCTGTTTCCCATTTTTATAGCCCAAATCATTTGTTAGCATACTGTCAACAGGGGCGTTAATTGCCCTTAATTGCCTTAATTGAAAAAGTAAATGTTAGCTCGAAGGATAATTTTTTACTAAAAAAGCAAACAATGAGTTTTGCAACAAGTGATGATAAGGGAAATAAGGAGGCGTGTATGACAACAGCGGATGCGAGAAAGATCGCGGAAAACTTTGAGAGAACATCAGTCCACTCTGAAGAGGAGGAGTTCATGTTTGTTGAGGCACTGCAGTCCCTGATAGAGAACGAGCATGATCCCGGGTATATGATGTGGCTGGGGGGATATTATTACGGGAGAAGGGAGTTCGACCTGGCCTTAAAGTATTACGAGATGGCAAAGTCGATGGATTACGATGATGCCTATGAGTGCCTCGGATATATCTGGTACTACGGACGCACCGGTGAAAAGGACTACAAAAAAGCCTATGAGTGTTTCTCGAGGATGATGGAAAAAGGTAACCCTGTGGCTGCATACAAGATAGCCGATATGTACAAAAACGGTTATTACGTGGAGCAGGATTATGACAGGTATGTGGAAATAATCGAGGATCTGTATGAAAACAGAGTGACGACTTTCAGAAGTCTGTTTGATCCTTTTCCGGAAATATCCACAAGGCTTGCGGGGATAAGGAAGAAACAGGGCAGGATAGATGATGCCATAGACCTCTATGTGATCGCCAAGGATTATCTGGCAAGGAGGATAAGCTGCAGCGATTTCTTCGGCAATCTGAACATAATGAAATGGCTGATAGACGACCTGTATGAGCTGATGGATTTTGATTATGAAGAGTTCGATTTCTTCGACCTGTATTACCTGCTGAAAAGTCCACATGTGATCAAATTTGACTATGAAGATACAGTCTATGTTATCGACAGCCACCTTGAAGACGGTATGGTTACAGTACATTTTGAAGGAAAATGGTACAGGGACAGGGATGAGTTTTTTAAAAAAGCGGTTATAGGGGATCAGAAAGCAACGGCACTGTATAACGAATTTTATGGATGGGAGGTAATGGAATGAGCGAGATGATATGGCTTGGAAATGTAACTTATGACAAATATGTGGAACTGATCAGAGAACGGGACCGTCTGAAGAAGATTGCTTTCCAGATGCATCAGGAATACATACGTACTTTCGGGGAAATCATCCTATCCGTATTCAGGAAGAAGCTGGAATGCATACGGAAGAAAAAGATGATCGCATACTGTCAGGCAGCTGTCAACAGGGGGGAGGCTATCGATCAGGCAGCTCTTCAGGCATACCTGTCAAGGGAGATGGAAGAATATCAGAAGCAGCTGGAGGAAATGGTTGAAGAAAATGAAAATGCACGGCAGACGGGCAGGATAACACAGGCAGAACTGTTAAAGATCAAGAAAATCTACCACAGGATTGCAAAGCGCATACATCCTGATATTTTCCCAAAGACGAGCGAGGAACCGGTGCTGATGGAACTTTGGAACAGGACAGTGGCCGCATATGAATGCAATGACCTTGAGGGGCTTACTGAATGTGAGATGCTGGTTAATAAAGCACTGGATGAGCTGGGACTGGATACAGAGATAAGCGAGGTTCCGGATATAGAGGAAAAGATCATTTCGCTTCAGGCGCAGATAAAGAAGATACGGGAGACGGATCCGTACCAGTATAAGTACCTGCTGGAGGATTCGGAAGCGGTGGAAGCAAAAAAAGAGAGCCTGATGGAAGAGCTGAGGTCATATGAAGAATATGACAGGCAGCTGGAAGAAATGCTGGCCGGGATCCTCGGAAACGGAGGCGTGATTGCATGGCAAATGAACTGACAAAAACTGAAAGCGGAATGGTGTCACTGGTTGAAAGCCATGAGCTGGGGGATGTGCTGAAGCCGCTGATAAAAGAAATACACCTTTTTGATACGTATATTGCCGGCACTACCCACTTAAAAGAACCGGAAGTGCTTGACGGTGTAAAAGCAGGGGATATGCTGAACCTCAGGCGCGAAGACAACAAATTTGATGACATGGCGATACTTATCCTTAATGAAGCCGGTAAGAAACTTGGATATGTGCCGGAAAAGGATAATGTGGTATTTGCAAGACTTATGGATGCAGGCAAGCTTCTGAAGGGAAGGGTAACAAGTGTGGAGTTGAAAGGTGGCTTTCATATGATAAGGATAGGAATATACCTGGTGGATTTTTGAAAAAAAGTAAAATGTTTTTTGTATTTTTTCGCATACATTTTTATAGACTATGCGTCATGGCTATGGTAAAATGTTACGGAAAAGGTTTTCATTAAACCTCATAGAAACTAAAACTTAAAACTAAATACAAGGGGGGTTACGCTAATGGACGTTAAAGTCAGTTCTTCAAAAACGGCCGTGAAAGCCGAGAGTGTCGGTTTCTTTTCAAGGCTGAGTACCAAAATTGCTTTATTTGCAGGTATAGTACTGTTTGTCGCTGTACTGATACAGGTTATCAGCGGCGTGCTGAATGCCTCAAAGTCGATGCAGACTACTTATCTGAATTATGCCCTTAATCTGGCGCAGGAGACTGTTGTGGCGGTGGACTTTGCCACGGACTTCGGTGAAGAGGCATATGGCGGATATGCAAAGAACCTTGCTGAGGAAGCTGCAGTGTCCATAGACTTTTCAAGAGAATTCGGTGAAGAGGTTTATAAGAATTATGCCTATGATCTGGCTGTGAATACGGCATTGGCTATTGATAAGGTTACAGTGGATGGAATACGTCCGGACAGGGCTACGCTTAAATCAGTGCTTGGCAATGTGACAATAACAGGCGTTGAGGGATCATACGCATACATGGTAAGCCCTGATGGTACAATGCTCTGGCATCAGACTACCGAAAAGATCGGCCAGCCTGTAGAAAATGCTGCTGTAAAGGGAATAGTTGCAGAGCTTCAGGCAGGAAATAAAGTGGAGCCCGGTGCAATATTCTATGAATACAAGGATGCGACAAAGCTTGCAGGCTATGCATTTACCAAAGCAGGCGACATCGTTATCGTAACGGCTGACTATGATGCTTTCATGAAGATCGATTATGATTCCCTTTTAGGAAACATAAAGATAGATGTAGCAGACGGCTCATATGCATATATGGTATCACCTGACGGAACCATGCTCTGGCATCCGACTCCGGAAAAGATCGGCCAGCCTGTGGAAAATGCGGCAGTAAAGGGGATAGTTGCAGACCTTCAGGCAGGAAAGACCGTTGATGACGGATATGTAATATATGATTATAAAGGTGCAAAAAAGCTTGCGGGCTATTCCTTTACAGACACGGGAAATATAGTTCTCGTTACTTCAGATTATGATGAGCTGGTAAAGATCGACTATGATTCACTTATAGGCAAGATCGAGATGACCGGTGTTGAAGGTTCCTATGCTTATATGGTATCACCTGACGGAACAATGCTCTGGCATAAGACTCCGGAAAAGATCGGTCAGCCTGTAGAAAATGATGCGGTAAAAGGTATCGTTGCAGACCTTCAGGCCGGGAAGGAAGTTCCGGACGGCTCATGTATCTACACATATAAGGGTGTTAAAAAAGTGGCAGGCTACTCCTTTACAAAGGATGGCAATATAGTGATCGTTACGGCAGACAAGTCACAGATGCTTAAGAGCGTGTCAAAGATGCGTAACAAGATGATCATATATGCGGTATTCTGCCTGATCCTGGCAGTAGTTGCCATGACTCTTGTTTCATCCATGCTGATGAAGGGCTTAAATGCACTTGTTCCTGTTATAAACAAGATCGCCGGACTTGATTTCTCGGAAGATAAGGCAGCTAAGTCACTGGCTAAGAAGTTTGACGAAGTAGGCGTTATTGCAAGGACTGTGGAACGCATGCACGACAGCTTAAGGGATGTTGTGGAATCCATTGAAGGTGCAGGACAGAGTATCGATTCCAATGTTGATGACCTGGATCTTACAATGAGGAGCGTGGGCAATATCTGCCAGGATAACTCCGCTACCACAGAAGAACTGGCAGCAGGCATGCAGGAGACTGCAGCTACCACTGCCGGCATCACAGGTAATATCGGAGAAATCCAGGACAGCGCCCAGAGCATCGAAAAACTTGCGGCAGACGGAAGCAGCCTGTCAAGAGAAGTTTCACAGCGTGCTACTGAGCTTGCATCCACAACGGACAAGGCAAGCCGGAAGACCATAGAGATATATGAGTCTGTTAAGGAAAAATCCGAAAAGGCTATACAGGCATCCAAGTCTGTGGACAAGATAAATGCACTTTCCGGTACCATCATGGAGATATCTTCACAGACAAGCCTGCTGGCACTGAATGCATCCATAGAGGCTGCCAGGGCAGGCGAGGCAGGAAGGGGATTCGCAGTTGTTGCTACCGAAGTAGGCAACCTGGCTACCCAGTCCTCCTCTGCAGTCAGTGACATAGGGCACATTGTGACAGAGGTTGTTTCGGCAGTTAACCAGATGGCAGAGTGTCTGACAGAGACTACAGGCTTCCTTGAGAGCAATGTTCTTTCGGATTATGAGGAATTCGGCAAGGTGAGTGTGCAGTACCGTGAGGATGCTGAAAGCTTCGGCCGGAGCATGGATACCATACGCGAGAGCATTGACAGCCTGAATGAAGCTATCGACCGCATAGCATCGGCTATCAGCGGAATAGACAATACTGTCAACGAATCCACCAGAGGCATTTCTGACATAGCAGGCAAGACTTCGGACATGGTATCTGATACTACGGACAGCATGGCTAAGGTAGAACAGTGCAAGGCTGCCGTTGCGGAACTTAAGGAGATTATATCCAAATTTGAACTGTAGGAAAATGATAACAATAGATACATGAGGTGTTGATGAATGGTAAAACACCCGGTTTAAAAGTGTAAAAACTTTTGAATCGGGTGTTTTTGCTTCAGGGGAGAAAACTGAACATGAACAACGAGAAAATCCTGAAAAAGATTTATAAAACCATATCGGAAAACAGGGATGAGGATGATTTCGAGGTAATGCTCGTCTCCGCAGAAGAAAGCGGGCTGGAAACCATGGTGCTGACAACTCTGCATCATGGCTTTGGAATGGATGCAGGTCTTGCTGAGGGCGAGTTTTATTTCGATGAGGATACTTTCATTGCCAGAGTGCTGCTTGTGCCGGAACTTGATCCGGATATTATTCCCGAACTATGCATACTGATCAGTCTGGTAAATGCAACGACCCAGGCCGGCTGCTTTGAGTATGATGAATATGAAAATGCACTGGCATACTCTTTAAAGACACCTATAGTCAAAGGCCTTTCTGAAAAAGAGATGGCAGAGCTTTGTGACCGTCTGGTGGCGGTGGCACTGTCAGTGTCAGAACAGAATTGCAGGGGGCTTATGGAATTCGCAATTTCGGGGAGAAGAATTTAGGATGGTATTTAACAGAATAAGACCGGACAGAAAATTTCTTGATGCTACTGCAGGTCAGGATGTATGCAATGTGGTTTTCGGAGGCGGATATGAAATATGTATGATCGCGGGAATGGAGAATGAGGAAATAGTATGTTACGCTGTTTTTTCACATATTCCCGATTCCGACGAAGAAGCATATCTTGAATATCTTTATACTGTTCCGGGCCGCAGGGAACAGGGAAAATGCACGGCGCTTCTTGAATATTCCGAGGGCTATCTTGCGGAGAAAGGTATACAGATCATTACGTCCCGGGTTGATCTTGCACCGGAGTCTGCCCTTGAGTACAACAGCTTCATAACCCAAAGGGGATTTATGCCCCTTAATCTGGGGGGAAGAATACTGGTTTACCGTTTGGATGACATGCTTGGTGCCGAAACGATACAGACAGTCCTGGATAGTAAAAATGTGCTTCCGCCGGTCAGCCGGCTGAGTCAGGTTGATAAAAAGATCATGAATGAAAGAAAAGGATATTTTGATCGAGGAGCGGAAGGATAGTCTGACAGGGCTGAAGGATGATCTGAACAAATCGATCACTTCGGATAAACTGATCATTTCGGAGAATTCGGCTGCCCATAAGTATAAGACTAAACAGACCACGGATATCCTGAATAATATTATTATATCGGACGATGAGTATAAGCTCGGTGGAATGAAAGAAAAAGACGACAGTGATGTGATGCGGTCAAGAAGCGAAAGTCTTGACAGCATGAGGAGTACACGTCAGTTCCATACACTGTCTTCCAAAGGTGCGTTGGCCAAAAAATATCTTTTAGAGAGTAAAAAGAAAAATGAGATCATAGAGAACGAACGTGCAGGGGATGAACTTGGAAGACTGGTAGGTTATTATCTGGATGAGGCTGAAAAAAGAAAAACACTAAAGGAAACAAAGGCAAAGCTGGAAAGATTCTGGAAGTATAAAGAAATTCTTGAAAAAGACAATTTCCTTTCAAGGACTGAAACAGCAAAGGCTCTGTATAATTATGCAAAAAACTTTGCTGTTGATGTGGAGATGTACAGATCCATAATTGGAAAGGGAGAGGCAAAGGGGAAACGTGCGAGGAATATAGATAATTATCTTAGCAGGTATGATACCCTGATCCGTCATTTTGAGGAAAACTCAGACGACATGAAAGAACTGGATTTCCTTGATACTGCTGAGGTCAATATCATAGATTTGGATGAAGATCCGAAAGAAGAATTTAGCCGGATCCTTTCCAATGCAAGGCAGAAGGCTGTAAGGCTTAACAAACATAGTGAAAGAAGAGCACAGCGGGAACAGGGCGTACGGTGGGAGTACAACCTGGGGCAGTATGACTCCACCCTGTCAGCAAAGCAGTACGAAGGGCTCAGCCGTACAGATGACTGGCTGATGGGCCTGGGCATTAATTCGCCGAAGAGGCTGCCTTTCATAAACAGGGTGCTGGCTCTTTCGGCAAGGGAACGGCTTCTTGTATACATGCTTGTGGAAACCGGACGCCTGGCGCAGGCTGATATTGCGGATATATCCCTGTCACAGACAGGATATGTTCCCAATGTGACAAAGATCAGTTTTAAGATGTACCGTGTTCCTTTCAGGCTGTGGGAAAAAGCAGTAAAGGATGGAGTGATGCGTCATCACTGGGAGATGCTTGAGTCAGCTCTCAATATAGCAACCCGTCCCGAGTCTTGATGTCATAAAAAACGATATAGTAACTCCATGGCAGAATGCACAGTCTCAGGGGCAGGCGGCAGAGATTTACGGTATCCGGACAGATGATCTTCTTACGGGTGTAAACAAGGTTGCGGGAGACGCTACTGCATTAAAGAGTACAATAGGGCTTCTTGCCGGCCTGAAGGGGATCAAGAAGACCTGGAAGGCTGTGACGGACGGAAATCTCAGCGGACTTGACCGCACATTTATTGGGGCGCAGTATCTGTATGGATTGGGGGCTACTTCTACCGGGGTGTGGATGGGGCATACCATTATGTCTTATGCTTCTGAATCTGCCAAGGCATTTTTAAATGATAAGCCGGAACTGGTAGCCGGGATGAAGTCTAATCTGCTTAAGGCAGGCGTGACTGTCTCTGCAGTAGGACTTACTATGAATGTGGCAGATTATGCTCTTCAGGGAAAATACCAGTATCACAAACATCAGGCTGTTAAAAAAATAAGGGATTTAAAATCGTCGGGTGCTGTCCGGGGAGATGATGCCACTTATCTGGACGGGATAACCAAGCTTGATTCAAGGAATAAAACAAAACAGTTTATTAATACCACTTTTTCTGCGGCTAGTAATGCGGGAAGTCTGGCGACTCTTTTCACAGGACCTCTGGTTTCGTTGATCTGGGGAGGCGTATCCGTGTGTCTGTCGCTGGCTAACTCTGTGACGAATTATCTTTTGAATGAAAGATCTAAAGCAAGATGAAATAAAAAGAATACGTCCTGCTGCAGTGTCGATAGCGTCCAAACTCGGCGGATGAGGCGGCATACTGTAAACTGTTAATGCAGGCAAATAATGACTGGGGGAATATACCGATATGGTTGAAGAAATATTAAAAAGTTTAAAAGAAAGACTGGATGGAAAAAAGATACCGGCAAAGATCATAGAAGAAGACAGACCGGTGCTTACCGTGCTTTTTTCAAAGCCTGTAACCGATTCCGATATTTACGGGGATATCTTTTTTTCAACATATGGCGGCGATCCTTTTGACAATGGCCTGGCAGTTCTCCAATGGGAAGCTGCGGATATAACGGGCTACAGTTCCGGAGAACATGCAAAACTGTGAGTGGCATTGTCTTTATTAAATTCTGTGCTTCCGGCCGGGGGGTATGCCGTGCTTACAGAAGATGCTGCGGATGATGCGGACAGTGACTATCCGTCGAAAATAACCCTTATTTACCGTATCGTACTGCCTGTGGGCGAGATTGCAGAAAAGGGATGGCTCACAGACGAGGTGTATGATTCTATCGAAACAAGTGCCACAGTGCTTAAGACCACTGCAGGGGCGCTTTGCGGATATGCTAAGGGTGAAGTATCCGAAGATGAATTCAGGGAACTGCTTTCGTGATCTGCCGGGGAAGAGTGAGTCCGGGATGGCGAAAACTGCGCAATTGTGCTATAATAAGCCATAACTATGGATAAAAATGAGTTACAACAGGATAATAAGATGCTGTCAGTGGTCATCCCTGCCTATAATGAGGAAGGGATGATACTGAAGACAGCAGAAACCCTTAAAGCTCTGATGGATGATGCGGGCATCATTTATGAGCTTATTTTTGTTAATGACGGATCATCTGATCTTACTCAGGAACGCATAGAGGAGGCTTCAGAGAAGGATCCGTCAGTGCGGTATGTATGCTTTTCCAGGAATTTCGGTAAAGAAGCAGCTATTTTTGCAGGGCTCGGTGCCGCAAAGGGCGGCTGTGCAGCTGTAATGGACTGCGATCTTCAGCATCCTCCTGAAGTACTGATAGAGATGTACAGGCTTTGGGAAGAAGGTTATGAGATAGTAGAGGGCGTAAAGAAAAGCCGCGGCAGGGAATCGATTTTTCATAAACTGAGTGCCGGTATGTTTTACGGCATAATGAGCAAGGCCACAAAGATAGATATGTACAGG
>JAILDD010000027.1 GCA_024689605.1 Lachnospiraceae bacterium | reverse complement strand
CTTTTTAATATCTTTATGAACTGCTTTGATCTGTTATCATTTGACAGCGGCCAGAGTCTTTTCCCTGATCCGCCGGAAAGAAGTATCACATTCATTATCATTAGCCCCCGTTATTTTGCAGTAAGTAAAATCAGATATTTTAAATTCATTTTACGAAGATACATGATCGTACATATCCTTTATTGTATCCCGCAGGCTATAGACTGCACGCCACCCGGTATCCTTTTCTATCTTACTGTTGTCAGACTCAAACTTAGGCGTATCTATTGGACGCATACGGCTGGGATCTACTATTATGTCCGCCTTCACGCCGCTTATTTCCTCAAGCATCTCTATCACATTCCGCACGCTGACAGCATTTCCCCTGCCCGCATTGTATATCTCACCGCCTTTTCCTTTGTCAGCGATTTCAATAAAGGCCTGGGTCAGGTCACGCACATCCGTATAGTCACGCTCTATATTTATATTGCCCACATGTAGTTTGAATTCTTTTCTGCCCTCCCTTGCTGCCCTCGCAAACTGCATGCAGAAATTGGAAACCGAAAACCGCTTGCTCATGCCTGGCCCTATTTCATTAAATGTCCTCAGCGTGATCACATCCAGCCCGTAAGCCCTGTGGTAGATATTTGCAAGCAGTGCCTGACAGACCTTTGTGGACGCAAAGATATTATTAGGCCTTGGCTGCAGTTCCTCTGACATGGGTATGCGGTCAAAATCATTGCGTCCGTATTCCTCACCTGATCCTGCCATTATTATCCTTGGCTTATACCCATCTATGCTCCTTACCGCATCAAAAAGGTTCAGCGCACCTATCACATTGATATCCACAGTCTCCGCAGGCTCTTTCCATGCATAGCCAACGGAATTCTGCACCGCAAGGTCATATATCACATCAGGCATATAGCCTTCCAACACGGAAATGATGCCTTCCTTATCCAGCACGTCCATTTCTACCCATTCGGTGCACTTCTCCGATCCGGCATATTTAACCAGATCATCATTCTCAATATCCGCCTTCTTCAGATATGTTGCAGTAACATCTTCTCCGCGCCTTATAAGCCTTGGGATAAGGTACCTTCCGAAAAGGCTTGTGCCACCTATTATGAGAGATTTATTCTTGTCTGTATCTGTCATGCTCACTTAAGCAACTCCTCATTCTCACGGAAATAATCCAGCGTATCGGCTATGGTCTGTTCAAGCTTTATCTGCGGTCTCCACCCCGTGGCCTTGTAAATCTTTGACACATCAGGTTCTATGATCGGAACATCAACAGGTCTGAGCTTCTCTTTATCAACAACCGGCTTTATATCAGCCCCGCTTATCTTTATTATCAGATCCAGTATATCAGCGATCTTTACCGCTTTTCCCGTGCCTACGTTATATGTCTCACCGGGCAGGCCAAACTGCGCCAGCGCTGTATAGGCATTTACCACATCACGCACATCCGTAAAATCCCTCATAGCGGACAAGTTTCCCACATGTATTTCCGGAGATTGCAAACCTTTTTCCACTCTGACTGCCTGTCGGCAGAAATCAGCAACGACAAAGACCGGTGACTGTCCCGGTCCCATATGGTTAAAGCTCCTGGTCATGATCAGCTGCAGGTTATATGCCTGCGCGTAAACCGTTGCCATCATATTCTGTCCGGCCTTGGTTGCCGCATAGATATTTCCCGGGCGAAGGAACTGTTCTTCCTTTACAGGCACCTCCTCCGGGCGAACATATCCGTATTCCTCACCCGAACCGGCGAGGATCACTTTCGGTCTGTATTCCAGCTGTCTTAATGCATCCAGGAGATTAAGCGTTCCCTTTACATTGACGCTCACGGTTCCGGCAGGATCCTTCCACGACCTGGATACCGAGCTCTGGGCCGCCAGATGGAAGATGCACTGAGGGTGTTCATCCTGAAGCAGGGCAAGAACAGCTGCCGGATCCATTATGTCAAGCTCCCTCACTTCACCCTCTGAAAAACTGTCTGTATTATGATTCTGTATGGTACCTACAACTTCATATTTAAGATTTTCACGCACCGCTTTTGCAAGATAAGGACCCACAAAACCGGATGCACCTGTTATAAGAGCTTTCATAAAACCTCATTTCGTAACCGTCAGGACCTGTCGGGGTACGCCCGCATCAGCAAATGCTTCCGGCAGTCCTAAACAGTCATCTCACTTCATCTTTGCGATGATATATCTGGGTCTGCGTTTCACCTCATCATATATCTTGGCCAGGTAAAGTCCTACAATCCCTATGCCTATCATGATCACGCTTGCACTGAAAAGCTGCAAGAGAATTACCGTAGTAAAGCCTTCTGCCGCAGTCCCGCAGAAATACCGTACAAGAGTCTGTATTCCCAAAGCAAAGGCAAATATAAGTGACACAATTCCTATCCCTGTTATTAAGTGCAGGGGAACAGCAGAATATTCCACAATATTATTAACCGCATATTTAAAGAGCGCAGATGTACTCCACTTGCTGCTTCCGACTTCCCTGTCCCTTACGTCAAATTCAACAGAAGTCTTTTTATATCCTATCCATGATGAAAGTGCCCGGAAGAATACATGGTATTCCGGAAACATAAGCAGAGCGTCCACTGCCCGTCTGTCCAGAAGCTTAAAGTCAGAAGCTCTGTACATATCGATCTTAGTAGCCCTGCTCATTATCCCATAGAATGTTCCGGCACTAAACTTATGAAATATCGACTCACGTCCACGACTTTTCTTTACACCTTCTACAATCTCATATCCGGACTCCCAGAGACGATACATCTCTATCAGGACTTCCGGCGGATGCTGAAGGTCACAGTCCATTACAGCAGCACAGCCTCCCCTGGCAGCGCCAAGCCCAGCAAATATAGCAGCTTCTTTGCCAAAGTTCCTGGAAAAGCAGACATATCTTACTGAAGGATTCTTCCCGGCAGCTTCCTCAATACGATCCTGCGTCAGGTCAGATGAGCCGTCATTAACAAAAATAAGCTCATAAATGATGCCCGCATCATCCATCAGAGCTTTTAAAGTTTCTGCTGTCTTAATGATCATCCCCTCCTCATTATAGGATGGGATAACCACTGACAGCATCTTATTATCCTGTTGTAAATCAGATTTATCCATAGTCGGAAGTTATTATACCATAATTGCATGGCGTTCGCCATCCCCCGGTCATATGCTCCGAACTCTCAGGCAGATCATGGTAAGAAGCCCTATCGCACCCTCCCTTTCAGGATCTCCACCCTGTATTTCATTCTTCTTTTTAGTTTCCAGAAGGTATCTTCTCAGTTTACTACATTTCAAATCTGGATATGATCTCCTTAAGCTCTGCCACTGCAGCCTTGCACTGTTCCACCTTAGCCATGCTGTCCGTAGTATCCGATACCATATCGGATGTCTTGCCCGCTATATCGGAGATACCTCTGGTGGACTCATTGACGGTATTGTCTATGCCGTTTATAGCAGCAGCTATACGGTCAATTGCTTCGTTCAGACTGTCAATACTGCTTCGTATGGTATCCATGCTCCGGCCGAAGCTTTCTGCATCCTCACGGTACTGCACGCTCACCTTGCCGAACTCCTCGTAATCCGAAAGTACATTGCTTTCCAGGAAACTGGTTGTTTCTGTAAGACACTCCGCCATCTGGTTAACTGCCGAAACCACCTCGGTTACAATGTGGCCAATGTCACTTACTGCCGATGAAGACTGCGTAGCCAGGTTTCCTACTTCTGTAGCAACAACCGCGAATCCTCTTCCTGCTTCACCTGCCCTGGCTGCCTCTATGGACGCATTCAGTGCTAACAGGCTTGTCTGCGAAGATATCTCCATTATAGTTCCGGAAAGAGCATTTATCTTATCAACAGACTTGGATGCCTGTATTGCCTTTTCTGATTTTTCCCTAACGGACTCATATATCTCTATTGTCTTCCGGCTTGCTTTTTCTGTTGTTGCCGCAAGCTCTGTTGCACGCTGGGACACCTCTCTCGACAAGCCGCTTCCGTCAGCCGCCAGTTTTTCAATACTCTGGGCGCTATCCTGTATATCTCCGATATTACCCGTGATCCCGGCAGTGGTAGCGGCAGTCTCCTGCATACCTGCGGCCAGTTCTTCCGTCGTAGCAGAATTGTCCTGGCAGATATTGCCCACATTCTTTATTGTAAGATCCAGATCATCAACATTGGAATCAATACTCTGTCCTGCACCTTCAATGGACTCCACAACACCCCTCAGGCTTTCGTGCATCCGCTCCACAGTCCTTGAGATAACTCCCACTTCATCAGACCGCTTAGCCAAAGTCTTAGCAGTTTTGTCATCAGAGAAATCAAGCCCCGCTATCTTATTTATAACAGGAACAAGCGCATTTATTCCCTTCATTAACATCGACGAAACAAGGATTATCGCAATTATAGCCACTATCAGGCAGAGCACTGCATATATTATCATCTTGTTGCGCATCTTTGACACGCTCTTAAGCATCTCTGCCTTATCTGCAGTAACTATCACTATATTGCCATCCTTTGTGAAAGAATATCCGGCTACTTTATTTACACCTTTGTATTTGTAAATACATGAACCGTCAGGAACTTCCTTTCCCGCCTGGAGGTCTGCAACTATCCCCTTTACCGCATCATTTTCCACAGGCTGGCCGATCTTCTCGGGGGTCTTATGCCAAAGCATGGTGCCATCAGGTGCAACCATGTATGCATAGGATCCTTCAACGCCTGTCATCTCAATCTTGCCAATAAGAGAATCATAATCAATCTTTACAAGCTCATCATAATCAGAAGTAACAAGTACTATATTTCCGGTATCTGTAAATGAATATCCCGCAAGCTTTTTGGAGCCCTTATAATCATAGATTACATATCCGTCCTCAACAGTCTTTCCGGCCTGAAGGTCTGCAACTATCCCCTTTACCGCTGCATTTTCCACAGGCTGGCCGATCTTTTCCGGAGTGGGATGCCATAACATCGTTCCGTCGGGAGATACCATGTATGCATACGAGCCTTCTGCCACATCTATCTTTATATTTCCTATAAGGGAATCGTAATTGATCTTCATGAATGCATCATAATCAGCCGTAACGATCACGATGTCACCGGTTTTTGTGAATGCATAGCCGGCAAGCTTTGTTGCTTCCTTGTATTCATAGAATATCGCACCGGGCTCTACTTTTTTTCCTGCCTGGAGATCTGCAACTATGCCTTTTACTGCCGCATTTTCTACAGGCTGACCGATCTTTTCGGTAGTCTGATGCCAGAGCATGGTGCCGTCAGGACTTACCATGTATGCGTATGATCCCTCAACGCCCGATATGGTCACATCACCAAGCACAGATTTAAGTGTCGCCCTGTCCGGACGTATTCCGTCCACCGTCACCTTGTCAATGGCATGAGCCGTATTGACCGCCAGATCGAAGGCATAATTCTTGTAGACTTCTTCACCGAACTCCCGGGAAAAATCTATGGAAACCGCAGCTTCCTCCGCAAGATTCTTGGCATATCCGCCATATGCCTCCTCCCCAAATTCAGTGGCAAAATCCACCGCCACAGCAGTTTCCTGCGCCAGGTTAAGGGCGTAATTCAGATAAGTATTCTGCATCGACTTTGACGCATTTAAAACGCCGCTGATAACCTGTATCAGTATTGCGACAAACAGTATTCCGCCTGCAAAAAAAGCAATCTTGGTACTCAGCCTTGAAAAGAAACCGATACTTCCGGCTTTCGCGGCCGTTCTTGAAGAACTGACTTTAGCTTCCATTCCCATTACCCCCTTTTATTCAGTTATAAACCCTATTTTTATGAAAACCTTTTCCGTAGTATTTTATCATAGGTGTAATGCACAGTCTACAAAAATGTATAAAAAAAATACAAAAGATGCCGGGTTTCCCCGGCACCTTTCAGAAATCCACCAGAAAGATTCCTATCCTTATCATGTGGAAACCGCCCTTCTGCTCCACGCTTATTACTTTTCCCTTAAGAAGCTTGCCGGCATCCATAAGACGGGCAAAAACCACATTATCCTTTTCCGGCACATAGCCAAGCTTTTGTCCGGCATCGTTAAGTACCAGTATCGCTTTATCATCGAATTTATTATCTTCCCGCCTCAGGTTCAGCATATCACCTGCCTTTACGCCCTCAAGTACCTCCGGCGCCTTTAAGTGGGTGGTTCCTGCGACATATGTGTCAAAAAGATGGATTTCCTTTATCAGAGGTTTCAGTACATCTCCCAGCTCATGGCTTTCCACTAAAGACACCATTCCTTTCTCAGTCTTTGTCAGTTCATTTGCCATGCTATCACGCCTCCGTTCCCCATTATCCCAGCCAGCATATCCTCAAGCTGCCTGTCATAATCCTCATATGACTTAAGCTCCTCTGCAAGACTTTCTTTCTTTGCCTCTACCGCTTCCGGATCTTCCAGCAGATACTTGTACTGATAAGGATCCGTCTCACAAATCTTCTTTATCTGTGCCTTAAGTGAAATGATCTTTTCCTCAATATCAGGGATCTCGCTTATCTCCATATCCAGTCCCAGTTCATCCAATGCCTTATTCACTAACATCTCACACTCCGTGAGTCCCTCAAGATCATTGCACTCGTATGCGGCAACCGCCCTGTTCCAGAGTTCCTTAAGCACCAGCTCTTCGTTTGTCTTCGGGAAGATATCCGGATGTATCCGTTTTGCAATCCTGTGATAAGTTTTTCTGATCCTTAACAGTTCAGACTGTGTTATCCTGCCTCTCTCCCGGGCATTTTCATTTTCCTGTATCATTTCTTCAAGCTGCTTCCGGTATTCCTCCATTTCCTTTGTAAGATAAGCCTGCAGAGCAGCCTGGTCGACAGCCTCCCCTCTGTTGATAGCAGCCTGACAGAATGCTATCATTTTTTTCTTGCGTATGCATTCAAGTTTCTTTCTGAATACAGAAAGGATAAGCTCCCCGAATGTCCGGATGTATTCCTGATTCATCTGAAAAGCGATCTTCTTCATACGGTCCCGCTCCCTGATAAGTTCCACATATTTATCATAAGCAGCATTTCCCAGCCATATAATCTCACTCATTCCAGTACCTCCCATCCATATAGCTCATTGTACAGTTCTGTAAGCTTACTGTCAGCGATAACCGCATTCTTAAAAAATTCATCCCTGTCCCGATACCACTTATCATTAAAATGCACTGTACACATTCCGTCCTCATCCTGTGACTCTATGATATAAATAGTATCTTCATAGTCAAACTTTATCACATGCGGGCTTTTCAGCAGGTAATACAGATCAAAAAGATCGAATTCCTCATAATCAAAATCCGTCAGCTCATACAGGTCGTCTATCAGCCACTTCATTATGTTAAGGTTGCCAAAGAAATCGCTGCAACGTATTCTCCGCGCAAGAAAGTCCTTTGCTATCACATAGAGATCTATCGCATCTTCAATCCGCCCCTGCTTCTTCCTTATCCCCGCAAGCCTTGTGGAAATCTCCGGAAACGGATCGAACAGGCTTCTGAAGGACGTCACTCTGTTCTCATAAAGATCTTCTATGATCTCAACATACTTGTCATAATCCTTTTCCACATAGTAGCCGTTCTTGTACATATCAGCCACCTTATAGGCCGCCACTGCGTTTCCCTTATCCATCATCCGGGAGAAACACTCATAAGCTTTTTTATAATCCTTTTCCCCGGTGCGTCCATAGTACCAGATGTAGCCAAGACATTCATAGGCGTCGTCGTAATCCATCGCCTTTGCCATTTCGTAATACTTAAGTGCCAGGTCAAACTCCCGTTTCCCATAATAATGACCGCCCAGCCACATCATATAACTGGGATTATGCTCAGTAT
>JAILDD010000276.1 GCA_024689605.1 Lachnospiraceae bacterium | reverse complement strand
TATGGCTCGGCAACGCTGAGACCCTTATTAAAGAAGGCATAGCTACCATTTCCACTTGTATCTGTACCCGTGACGATATCATGACATACCTGATAGGCATGGGGCTGGATTCTGAGGAGTCCTTTAAGATAATGGAAATGGTCCGCAAGGGTAAGGTGGCTAAGGGCAAGGCAGAAAAATGGCCTGAGTGGAAAGAGGATATGAAGGCCCATAACGTGCCTGACTGGTATATCCAGTCCTGCGAAAAGATCCAGTACATGTTCCCGAAGGCCCACGCTGCGGCTTATGTTATGATGGGCTGGAGAGTGGCTTATTATAAGATTAACTATCCCTTAGCTTATTACACCGCATTCTTTTCCATAAGGTCAAAGGCCTTTTCCTATGAGACCATGTGCATGGGTAAGGATCACCTGGAAGAGAATATGGCTGATATACAGAAAAGGATCGATGACGGTACTGCTTCGCCTAAGGATGAGGCCAGTATGCACGACATGAGGCTGGTGCAGGAAATGTATGCAAGGGGCTTTGATTTCATGCCCATAGACCTTTACAGGGCCAAGGCAGTGGATTTCCAGATAATAGACGGAAAGATAATGCCTTCCTTTGTGGCTATCGAAGGTCTGGGGGACACCAACGCAGTCAAGATAGAGGAGGCGGCCAAGAACGGGCCTTTTGTCAGCAAGGATGATTTCAAGGAAAGGACAAAGACGTCCCAGACCAATATTGACAAGATGACCGCATTGCACATACTTGACGGTCTGCCGGATGCAAACCAGATATCCATATTTGATATCATCTAAAAAATTTGTCAAAAAATAAAAAAAGTACTTGCAAACTTTTTAATAGTGTAGTATTATTAAAAAGCTTGAGAAAAGCACATGGCTCGTTGGTCAAGGGGTCAAGACGCTGCCCTCTCACGGCAGAATCAGCGGTTCGATTCCGCTACGAGCTGTGTCCTGAAAGCCCGTAAACATAAGGTTTACGGGTTTTTTCTTTGCTCAAAAAGTGGACAATGAGTGGACAATTGTTAATTCAGTACGTTAATCATTAAAGGTTTATTGTTATTGATATTGTCGTATATATACGATAAAATATACTATATGTTTAAGGGTAAATACGACAAAAAACGGCAAAAGTGAAAGGGCGTAATATGAACCATAGTATACTGAAAAAGGTAATTTATGATCAGATTGAAGTTATTCAGAATGCAGAGATTACCCCAAGAGATTACTTCTTTGAGAAAAATGTTAATTATATACTGGTAGGGCTTAGAAGATCAGGTAAGTCCACTCTTTTATATAAGATAGCTAAGGACCTTGTGGCGGAGGGCTGTGATTGGTCTCAGATAATCTATGTAAATTTTGAGGATGACAGATTATTGGGATTTAAAAAAGATGATTTCAATGACATAGTAGAGACGGCATATGAGCTGGCTGATGCTAAAGATATCTATTATTTCTTTGATGAGATTCAGCTAATTGATGGCTGGGAACATTTTGCAAGAAGAATGGCTGATCAGAAAAAACGCATTTATATTACGGGGAGCAATGCGAAAATGCTTAGCTCAGAAATGTCCAGCGCTCTTGGCGGAAGATATATTCCCAAGATGATTATGCCATTTTCTTTTAGTGAAGCATTAGATTACAAAAAGGTAACCCATGATGACGCAGCACTACTGACCACTTCAAAAGTAGCCAAGATTAGAAGGTCATGTCATGAATATGTTTCTGATGGGGGCTTTCCTGAAGCTCAGCTTCTAAGTAATAAAAGAGAATATATAAAGAGTGTTTATGAAAAAGTGCTTCTCGGTGACATTATTGAGCGTGAACAGGTAAAGAACAAAATGGCACTTAGGCTCATGATTAAGAAAATTGCTGAGACGGTAATGCATGAGGTATCCTTTAACACTCTTGCCGGAAATGTAAAGGCGACAGGAACAAAGACATCTACTGATTCCATGATAGAGTATGCGTCTTTTGCTGAGAATGCATATCTTTTGTTTAGGACGAGAAACTATGTCTCTAAATTTGCTGAAAAGGAAAGTGTTCCGAGATTTTACTTTTATGATAATGGAATTTTATCGCTGTTTCTTGTGGATAAACCTTCAGCTCTTTTAGAAAATGTAGTGGCGGTTAACCTAAAACGCAGGTATGAAGATGGGGTATACTATTTCAAATCTAAGCAGACAGGTATAGATGTAGATTTTTATATCCCTGAGAAAGGTATGGCTATTCAGGTGGCGTATTCTCTGGGAGATGCAGAGGAAAGGGAAACGAAGAGCCTGTTATTATTTGCACAAAAAACGGAAGGCATAAAAAAATTGATAATAGTTACAAATGAAGAAGAGAGAACGATTGAAAAAGATGGATATGTAATCGAAGTGCTTCCTGTGTATAAGTTCCTCTTGTCATAAAGTTGCATACCTGGGGTTTTTGGCATAATTGGACATAAAGAAATCGCACTTTGTTCGATTCCGCTACGAGCTGTGCATAAGAAAATCCGCAGACTTTGATGTTTGCGGATTTTTTTGTGCTATATTTCCGTAAGGGTAACTTTGTAATTCATACATTATAATCCTTTCGGATATCTGCAAAAACCTGTTCAGCCGGTTTAGTCCGTCCTGCCTGCATATCTTCATTGTAAGTCCTGTAATTATGATACAATAAATAACATGATGAAATTACTGCCTTATCTAAATATATGTTCCACCGAGATGTCACGATAAAATCTGACTATATCTAATTTGCTGATTCCGGTGAATTAAGGGGCAGTATCTTCCTGCTATGGACATATATATTGTCATGGCTCTTATATACAATAATAGTGTAGTGAAGAGGGAATGCATGAGAGACATGGTGAGGGGGATCTCATTCATACCTCTGAAAAGCTTTAACTGCCACCGGTAGCACTCTGGTGAGGGGAGAAAACTATGAAAATAGAAGAAAGAGTCAGGCTATGCCGGCTTATCGAGAAAATGAATAAGCACAAGGCATATGCAAAGTCTATCGGTGCAGTTGATGCTTCAAAGTTCCATGGAAGGGACATTGGCAGGAATGATAAGAAATAATGCACTGCCATTACAGAATGGTCTTACTGAATTCAGTTAAGACGTATAACAGGAGGTGAAAATGGAATTTATGGGAAAAAAAGCAGCAGATCATGAGTTTTATTGTGTACATTGCGGGCGAAAAGCGCTTCCTATATGCCGAACCGGTAAGATGAAGGAAGCCGGGCACCTTGAGAAGCAGTTCTGTTTCTTCTGTGGAAGTGCAACTAATCATGCAGAATGCATTCCGGGTTCAGGATATGATAAGGATGAGTTCATCCGGGAATACAATGACGGGAACTTCAGTGCTGAGGGACAGCGTATTATCCCGTTCCTAAAATGGTCATCCAGGCGTGAGAAGGAAGAAGAACTTATCTGTGATGATGAATGGCTTGATATAAATCAGCTAAAGGAAGCAAATTGATATATAGACACAAAACAGCTCTTCCGTAAACAAATGGAGGGGCTGTTTTTTCTTTTCTATTCCGTCACTTATGCCAACTATACATCCATATCGACCACCTGCGCAGGATTCGTTGTATCCCATACCCTTTGTCTGATATATTCAAATCATCAAAGGAAAAGCCCAAGCATAAAGGGCAAGACAAACCAAAAGACATAGGAGGAAAAAATCATGACACAGAATATTAACCTTACAGATGAAACAATGGAGCAGGTAAACGGGGGCATCAATGACTTCCCTGAGTACGATATGATAGGTATAGTAGTAGGCAAGCATCAGGCAGATCCTTATGCATATGATGTAAAGGGTGACAATGATGTAATCTACATCTGCTACTATGATGAGACAGGTGATATAACCCCCGGAACAGAGGTTTATATGTTCCATAATAATATCGACAATACCTGCCAGATAAGGCAGATGACATTTATGTAAGCCGGCATATAAGGAAAGATACGGAACAATCCGATATAAATATTAAGAGAAAAGGGCATCTTTCGATCATTAGGTTGGTTGGGAGATGCTTTTTAGGTAGATAATTCAAACTGATTTTTATCCGATTGTGATATAATTAAAACATACGGAAACTTGTGGTATGAGTGAGGTGGCTGTATGAACATAAAAGTAAATATTCATTGGGATGAAGAAGCAGAAGTATGGGTTGCTGTTTGCGATACATTGGGTATCGTTCTGGAATCAGGCTCTTATGATGCTCTTATTGAAAAAATTAAAAATGCTGTTCCGGAAATGATAGAACTTAATAAAATCGAAGGTGTTGAAACTATCGAAGTTTTGACAAATAACAGACAAATGGCTTACGCATAACCGGGGCGTTATTATGGCAGAATTTGAAAAAAGGGTAAGAGAAGTATTAGATGACAATGGCTGTTCCTTTGTCAGACATGGAAAGGGCGACCATGATATATGGTATAGTCCGATTACTAAAAGAAGTGTTACTGTTCCGGTTAAGATAAAATCGAAACATACGGCAAATGCTATTCTAAAGCAAAGCGGGATAGATCAAAAGTTTTAAATCTTTAAATATTTGTTTGCTTTATGACTATGAATGGACAGATGACGAGATATGAGAAATATTTAAGTAGTCTTGAAGAAATGAAAGAGCCGAAACCGGCAGAGCTTGTTTTTGATATGCGTGGTGCTGTGGAGTATGCAGAAAAGAAAGGTATACGGATTTCTGAATTTTCACAGGAAGAAAAGGATATGTTTGTTAAACCAAAACAACAGGCAAGGCTCGCATAATTAAGAAACCGGAAAAGACATCCTCTGATCATAATGGTCAGGGGATGTTTTTTTATGTCTAAGCCATAGAACGGTTACAGTTCAATGATTAGACAAGGCGAGGAATAATAAGGGCTACAGCAATTCGGTTGTGAACATTTCACAAACTTTATTGTAGCCAGTTGAATAGAATTATGAGAAAGAAGAAGCAACGACATCGTATACATTAATATGTTGCATACGGGCAGTTTCGATGATTGTAAGGGCATCACAAATATGCCGACCGCCGGAATCACTCCGAAGAACGACAGCCTGCTTTTGTTTCCTCTTAAACTTACGCAGTTCTCTTTCGCTGATGTTGTTGGTGTAATCGACCTCAGGATGGGAGAGAAAATATAAATGGTCGACCTGGTAATCATGCATCCGTTTTTGAAGATTAAACCCATCCATGTAGTTTTTGTCTGGCGGATGCTGCGAGTATTCATCTGCAGCAAGAGACAGGATTGATTCATATTTATCAGTGAGGCTTTGGACTTTTTCTTTTGAGAGGCCAGATTTATTACGCTTGGCGATGTGGATCATCTTTTGCAGCAGACGATGCATTTGCCTGTGCCAGGTGAGATGGGGTTCATTTTCTATAGCTCCGACCAGATATCGTAATACGTGTGCCAGACATTCCTGATGATTGGAACCATATGAGTAGTAGGTTCTGTCGTGGTCATGGACAATTGTTCCTGTAAAGTTTTTTACCGGAGTTTGGGAAAGCCCCTCATGCCCTTTATGATCCATATGCTGATATAAGACATGCTCTTTATCCGTGCATAGTATTACAGCC
>JAILDD010000274.1 GCA_024689605.1 Lachnospiraceae bacterium | reverse complement strand
GGATTAACCTGTTTGAAATCGCATACCTGACAGATGAACAGGTAAACGGATTTCATAGTGACTTCAAATATGTGGCAGACTATTTTGTGCAAATGCAGCGGACAGGAACCTATATCGGTTCGCCGGAGGATATGTGTCATGTGCGAGAGGTACTTTATCTAATGACGGCACTGACAGGCGACGGCAGGTTCGCTTCCGTGGCAGGAACAAAGATAGGAGAAGACGAGAAAGGAGAGGTGAAAAATATGTGTGAAGTATTGGATGTGATAGAGAAGAGAGGTTATGATCAGGGCTACGAGTCGAGTGCTAGAAAGGTGGCCATAAAAATGTATCAGAAAGGAATTGATTTGGAAGATATTGCAGAGATTATAGGTACCGGTATCGAAACAATCCGGGACTGGTTAAGCGAGACTGAGAAAAAGACTGAAGGCTGAGAAATCATTTAAAAAGGACGGGATTGACCCGTCCTTTTTTCAGCATAAATTTGTCCGATGTCTTAATATCTGACTCTCTTTCTGCCAGCATCAAACCAAATCTTTATCAAACATAAATTCTGTTACAGCACCACCATTAAGATACTTTATCCTGTAATTCCAGCCCCATTCTTTGCTATGATAGCGATCTTGTTATCTGCCATATTTTTTCCTCCTTTGTAGTCTGGGTTCCGGAATCTGCTCCGGGGTTCTGTGCTTTTTCTTATGATATGAATTTATCATCTGCGGTTTGCAAATTCAATAAACTATGCTTATATGGTTGGTTTCTTTGCGCAGTCGGTACGCAGTATCTGTCTTATAGCCCACCCAACTTACGGTTCCACGTAGAATATGCTAAAATATTAGTGACCTGTTGATCGATCAGAACAGAATAACTTGTAGAAATAATACGATGAAAGTACAGAATAAAGAAGATCTTCTGCAAAACGACGAACTTCATATCAAATTAAGAAAAAGCGAAAAGACTCTGGCTATCTCAGGATTTATGGTCCTTACATTCGGAGTGTGGGACATAATACGTCTTATTTTTCAGTTTATATTTAACACATCTTCGGTAATGGAAAAAGTTGAAAAAACAGGCATGTTAGCGAATTTTCAGGACCTGCAGGATAGGTTTGATCTGCACGAGCTGGGAATGACTGTTCTTCTGATATTTCTGCTGTCACTGGTAGCGATTTCCATTATCATGGTTCTTGCAATCAGGATAATAATATGGAAAGGGGCCGTCAGGGAAAGCCGTGGGGAACGGTCAGATGTGATATATATAGTGCTGTCGGTTATCATGCTGATAACAAATATGGGACAGCTTTTTGCTACATCGTCAAGATTCGGTGATTACAGTTATATCGACCTGACTAAGACAGAAGATGAAATAATAGAGGCTGTTTTCGATTACATATCATCCATTCCTGAACTGACGATCTCTACCATTCTCTCGATAACATCGATAGTGCTTTTCCTTGAACTGGCACTGTCAGCATTATTGGTAAAGAGATACAGGAAGAAGCAGGCAGGGTATTCAAACATTAAAAACAGGGACAGATTTTACCAGGGAACAGGCGATGCTTCGGTTGTTAAAACGGAAAAAGTCGGGGAGTCTTTAAATGAAGATGATCATATAGAAAAAACAGGTTTATCCAAAGAAGGGAAATTCCGAGATCAGGAATAATATATATGCAGGAAGATTTTCACTATTACGCAACTTATACGGCAGCGATAATCGCAGGCTACAACCATGAGGAAAGCCTGGCGATTGCTTATAGTGCCAATCTTGTGGATTTCTGCACTGCTACTTTTTTAGCGTCCATAAAGGCACCGGTATCAGCAGCTACTTCACAGACCAATGCTGAACTTGCAGATGCGAGGTCTGACCTGCAGGGGCTGCAGAATATCACCAGGATATGGAGCTCGTTTCACTTTCTGCCCTATGACCTGCATGCCAATCCCGGTAAAAAAAATATTTTATATAAGTATAAATACCGTCTGATATGCGACACCAACGGTCCTTTAGTTTCCGAAACCATCAGGCAGGTAAAGGGAAAAGGCCTTGCGGCAGCAGGACTTGCCATGCATGTGCTGGCAGATACATGGGCACACAGGTATTTCGCCGGAACGCCTTCAATGGTCATAAACAATACAGATGCCCATTTCTATGAAGTGATAAAAGAGGGCGACGGTTATTCCACACGGCCGATACACTTTATCCATAAGCCGGGAGCAAAGGATGACCTCGAGAATGCATATTTCATAAACAGTGTATACCAGATGTCTGAGAATTCCATAATGAATCTGGGACACGGAAGGGCCGGGCATCTGCCGGACTACAGCTATATCTGCTATAAGTATCTTCCGGCATGGAACGAATACAGGGAAGTACTGAAGGACAATCCCTCAGACCACCTGCACGCCTTCGCACAGATGGTGTATGCCCTGAAATATCTTAAGGGCGATCACGAAGAGTTCGAAAGGGAAAGATACGATTGGGAAAGCATAGCCCCCTACCGTGGACAGATAGATGCCATATTCGCAAAACGCCAGCATGATGACAGTGCTGACTGGAAAGCACTTGGTGAAGAAATATCGGGCAATGAAATACCCGCATTTGACATAAGCAAATACAAGGATGAATACAAGGTTGCAGATAAAGACCATAAGTATGAGACATACTTAGGCAGATTTATCATGGCAGCCCTTGCACAGAAGAGCATGGTAACCGGACAGATCTTTAATTCCGGAAATCCCCTGGCAGGAATCTCCGTGGATCCGGACAAGAACGGCCTCAAGGGAATTCCGGCTTACTTCAAGCTCATTGAGTACAATGTGAAAAATGAAGAAATAGAACTGTTTGACAGTGACGGTCCCGTAGAGTAAAAGGAAGAAAAGATGACAAAGATCAAACGCATAAAAACCGTGATCGCCGGATTATTAACGATCCTTATGGCAGTTTTACTGATACTGCTGCCTGAGGCCATGCCGGTAATCGTATTTTTCATCGGCGTGTATCTGCTTATGTTCGGGATACACCTGCTGGGCTTCTATTCCAAGCTGGCAAGGTACATGGTGGGGGGAAAGTTTATCATGTACTTCGGCTTCATCATGCTGAACCTTGGAGTCTTTACCATTACCATGGCAGACAAACACAAAGCCATAGTTATACTGTATCTGCTGATACTGCTGGGTGTCGCAGGGGGAGTTGACGTATTCAGGGGAATAGAGGAAAAGAGGAACGCCGATAAATTATGGTTCACAAAATTTGCCTGGGGGATAACGGAGATAATTCTTGCTATTCTTCCGGTAGTGTATGGATTCAGGAGCGATGGCGGTGAAAAGGTGGTTATTGTCGTATTTGCGTTGGTGCTGATCTACAAAGGGGTATGGAAGATTGTCGATGGATTCAAGAAGTCCGCGATAATATATACGGGGTAATAGTTAAAACTTCCCACATACAGTCTGTGCAAAGCAGAACGACGACTCGCATATGCGCCGGAACCGATGCAATTGCGAGTGTCGTTCTGGCTAGTTCAGTTAGTGGGAAGTTTTATATAATATCACACGGGCTGCGAAAAGAATACTTGTCTTATGCCTGACGCAGCCTGGGGATGTCATCACCATTACTTAACTTAACAATTAGATGTCATCACAAATATCTATATTCTCTCCTGTCAGGCCTACATAAGCCCCGTCCTTAGCTTCTGCGGATTCTTCGTGTGCTAAGAGCCATTTGTTGCAGGCGGTCATCCACTTATCCTCTTCGTTGAAAGGAGTCAGGGCCGGTACTGCACCGTTTGTTCCCTTGGGCAGGACGATTGCAACCTTGAAGCCTTCGCCCTTGGCAGCAGAGCAGGGTGCGTAATGAAGACTGGTCTCATATACTTCAACAACCTGTTCCTTCTTAGCTAAAAATGCCTTTACCTTGGAAGTATCCAGTTTACCGTCAACGATATCGTCTGCCTTTGCCAACAGAAGTATGAAATCTGTGGAACCGATATTCAGCTCACTGTCGCGGTGGTACTCTAGGCAGTTAAGTTTTGTATTGTGTCCGTTGCAGTAGCCGATCTGTATGGGCATCCCGCCGTAGGCATTGTTCTGGAGCACTCCGAAAGCATCCGTGTACTCAAGTGCCGCACAGCTCATCACATAATCCACGCCCTCTGGTAAAGGTGTCGAATCATCCAGTGCCTTGACCAGGCCATTTACATTATAACCCAGCACTTTTCCATAGGGTTTGAATTCAGGATCATTTACAGAATAGATTTTCATTTTACTTGTAACCTCCTCATTTTTTGTATTGTAACAGTTCAGAACCTGCCGGTTCTTCCAATTATTACCATATTATGCCCCACCGGTAAAAACGTCAATAGGAGAAGAATATTTACCAAAATGTAGACATAATTGACAGTTATTTGTTTTAAATGATAGCATAACAAATAAATTTCAATTTATAACAAATAAATTTAAAACAAATAACGGACCTACATTACCGAATTAATCGAAAACACGTGATCAACACCCAGTGAAACTTATGTTCAGAACCAGAAAACAGGCATTAGAATACGGGCTTTCCTTTCCGGACACCTACCAGAATGCACCTTTCCACGACGACAACTGGCAGCTTGTCCGCTATAAGGGAAATAAGAAGGCTTTTCTCTGGACCTACGAGCGGGACGGTTTCATCAACCTGAATGTCAAGGTGGATCCGGAGCAGGCTTTCTTCTGGCGTAAGATCTACAAGTCAGTCATACCGGGTTACCACCAGAATAAGGACTACTGGAATACCATTATACTGGATGGCAGCATACCTGACAGGGACATAAAGATTATGATCGGGGAAAGCTATGACCTGGTTTCCGACAGCCCGTCGAAAAGAATCTATGAGGCAGTGAAGAAAATCCAAAAAGGCTGCGTGGCAACTTATGCCCAGATTGCCGAGGCGGCCGGTGACAAAAAGATGGCCAGGGCAGTGGGAAATGCGCTGCATAAGAATCCTGATCCCTCATCCATCCCCTGCCACCGGGTGGTGAATGCAAAGGGGGAGCTCGCCGGCAACTACGCCTTCGGCGGCGCCTGGAAGCAGGCAGAGATCCTTGAATCGGAGGGTGTGGAAGTCATCGACGGCAGGGTGGATCTTGAGAAGTATCAGTGGAAATCCGCATTGACTCCTCATTGACTACGATAAACAAATAGGATAAAATATTGACACATGTACAAATTATTATTCCAAAATGTTGATGGACACACAAAATATGTTTCTAAAATGTTGAAAGGATAGGCCCATGTTAAAAAGAAAAGTAATGAGGCAGCT
>JAILDD010000262.1 GCA_024689605.1 Lachnospiraceae bacterium | reverse complement strand
TAACAACTGGGACCGTATCCAGCTTGCTTATGATTCACTTGTACTTGGAGAGGGCGAAAAAGCTACCGATCCTGTGGCTGCAATGCAGGCATCTTACGATAAGGATATAACAGACGAATTTGTTATTCCTACAGTTATTACTGACGAGAGCGGCAAGCCCTTAAGCGTTGTAAAGCCTGATGATTCCGTGATCTTCTTCAATTTCCGCCCTGACCGTGCAAGAGAGATCACCAAGGCGTTCTGCTTTACTGATGAGGATATAGCAGCTCAGCCCGGTGAGGCTTCCGATACAAAGTGCATTAAGCATCTTAAGAGGGCAAACGGATATATGCCGCTTACCTACGTATGCTTCAAGGATTATGACGAGACGATTCCCAACAAGTATGTTGCATTCAAGAAAGAGGAGATCGTCAATACTTTCGGTGAGTATCTTGCAAAGAATGGCCTAAAGCAGCTCCGTATTGCAGAAACGGAAAAATACGCACATGTAACCTTCTTCTTTAACGGAGGTATCGAAGAGCCTAATGAGGGCGAGACCAGGACACTGGTTCCCTCACCTGCAGTTGCTACATATGATTTGCAGCCTGAGATGAGCGCGCCTGAAGTAAGCGAGAAGCTTGATGCTGCCATCACATCAGGTGACTTCGATGTGGTAGTCATCAATTTTGCAAATCCTGATATGGTCGGTCATACGGGTGTATTGGAAGCAGCTATCAAGGCTGTTGAAAGGGTAGACGCCTGTGTAGGCGGCGCTGTAGAAGCGGTTAAGAAGATGAATGGTGTACTGTTCCTCTGTGCTGATCACGGAAATGCAGAGCAGATGGTCAATAAAGAGACAGGTCAGCCTCATACCGCACATACTACCAATCCTGTACCTTTCATCCTTTACAATTACGATCCTGCATATACGCTTCGTGAAGGTGGCAGACTGTGTGATATCGTGCCTACGCTGCTTGAGGTAATGGGACTGCCTCAGCCTGCGGAGATGACAGGACAGTCACTTCTTGTAAAGAAAGCTTAAATGTAAAATGGTTCGACCGTCAGTGGTATGTGATGTACCGCTGGCGGTCGTTTAGGAATTAAAAGGCAGCCGCCGGTGGCGGAAAGGGGAAATATGGAAGAAAAAGATCTGCAGGGATACAAATGTCCGAATTGCGGTGCACCGCTTATCTATAAGGGCGATGTCCAGAAGATGGTCTGTGAGTATTGTGACAGTACCTTTGAGATGTCAGAGTTTTCGGAAGATACCAGACATAAGGACGCTCCTACGGACTGGTCTACCGTGGATAACGGTACAATAGAATCCGAAGGAATGTCTGAATATATCTGTGAATCGTGCGGCGCGGCTCTTATCACGCAGGAAACAACCGGTGCTACGGAGTGTCCGTACTGCGGTAATCCCATAGTCGTATCTTCAACCTTCTCGGGAATGAATCTGCCTGATGCAGTGCTTCCCTTCAAGGTGGATAAGAAATCCGCCACCGATGCGCTTAAGAATTTCTATAAGGGCAAAAAACTTCTTCCGAAGGGATTTATAGATTCGAACCATATCGATAATATCAGCGGTCTGTATGTTCCTTTCTGGCTGTTTGACTGCAAGGCAAATGGCAGCGGCTTCTATAATGCCACTATAGAGAAAGATAAAGGCGACCAGAAGGAAATAAAAGAATATAAGGTAATGCGAAGTGCGAGCATGCGCTTCGAAAACGTTCCTGCAGACGGCTCAAAGGAAATGAAAGATGAATATATGGATTCCATAGAACCCTTTAATTTCAAGGAACTGACAGATTACAATCCGGCATATCTTTCAGGATATGTTGCAAACAAGTATGATGAAAATCAGGATGCGGTAAAAGACAGAGTGGATTCCCGAATGCGTGATACTGTTCGCAGTGAGCTCAGAAGTACCGTGAACGGATATACCAGCGTATCCGAACAGTCCTGCAACGTGGATTTCGAGGATGCTGTCATAAGGTACTGTATGCTCCCTGTATGGATGCTTTCTACCAGATATAAGGGTGAGGTTTACAGTTTCGCCATGAACGGACAGACCGGAAAGGTCACCGGCGATCTGCCGATAGACAACGGTAAGAAAGTCGGAATGTTTGTCACAACATCGATCATATCATTTGTTATAATGGCTATCCTTTATGCAATTGGTATAGCTCTTTTGGGAATGGAGCTTAGTATGATAACGGTAGCTGTAGCCATATTTGTAGCTCTTCTTATAGGTGGACTTGTGACCGGTGCGGAGGTCCATAAGATGACAGCACATAAGGGAACCTCCGCAGCAGCGTATCTTGTAAAGGATTCCTTCAAGCTGACCGGTAAAAACGACAGGCTTGTAAAGACAAGGTATGTAAAAAAGAATAACGGCTCGAACTGATTGGTTAGAACCGGAAAATGCGACGGTCTCTCACAGAGCCTGCGAGTATCATAAAGTATCTGCAAGGGGGAAATTTCCCCTTGCATTTTTTTTCGGAGTGGTGTAAAATAACTTTCGTTGGTTAATAAGCCACTATAGCGCTATCGCCAAACGGTAAGGCAACGGACTCTGACTCCGTCATTTCAAGGTTCGAATCCTTGTAGCGCTGCTAAATAAAGGCCTTTCAAGTTAGTACTTGGAAGGCTTTTTGCTTGTAAAATCAAGGGTTTCAGGGGTTTTCAGGAAGTTAATTCTTATTCATTCTGTTAACAGCTGTACGGGACAAATCAGAACATTTTTTCGGGAAAAATGGGGTATTTTCGTTAAATTTCTTTTATGTAATGAGACTTTTAATGAGACATTGGAATACCGGTTTTCCTTGTAGATACTGGGGTTACGGGATTTATTTTATAATAAATCATCTTTATTGAGTAATTAACCCTGAAAAAGATCCCGATTATAAAAGAATATGTAGGCAGAAAGATGGAATTTGGTTAATTATTTCAAGAGTCAGATTGGTTAAAGAACGGTGTTAGAAGCCTGATATAAGGCATGTATGGTAGAGGTCGCACAAATTCTTTGACTTGGAAATATAATAACCGTTATGAGGCTAAGGGACAGTCATATGGCTGTCCCTTTTTCTATACGAAATAGTGAGATTAGGCATAGTCGTTTACGGGCTGAAAAATATAAAGTCATAGATTCCCATGAATCCCGATAAATGCTGATAGATTCAATGTTTCATAAAATCAACATCCTATAAAACTCGATACGGACTGA
>JAILDD010000214.1 GCA_024689605.1 Lachnospiraceae bacterium | reverse complement strand
AGATATCTCCCCGGGATCTTTTTCTTATATTCACGCCACGCGATCCTGTTAAGCCTGTACTGGCTCTCCCTTGTCTCCTGCTTAAGCCTGCCGGCCAGCAAATGAAACACCTGTATGGTACAAGCTCCTATGATGCCCAATCTATCACACCCTCTTGAACAGGCTCTTAAGGCCGCTTATAACGCTCGGCTTCTTGTCAGACTGCACTATAACGGTAGGGCTGGGAACCATCATCACACCCACTGCAAAGCCAACAAGAAAAGCTACTATGAAAGCCAGGATGATGACTTTCTTGGAAACCACTATCTCATCATCTGCTACCCAGTCCTTAACCTTCTGCTGTGCGCTGTCTATGCTGTCCTTTACACTAAGTATCGCATCATTCATAACTTAAATTTTACCCCCTCTCTCTTTATGCACCGTAATTCATAGCTCTTTTACTTCTTGCATGAACTGCTGCCGCTTTTTTCTTTCTCATTATCCCATCGCCGACTGCAGCGTATTTATCTGCTATTGAAACTATCACGCTTTCCCTTGAGGTAGGAAAACTGGTGAATGTCACAGGCCACATGTGGCAGCGGATGATCTTCTCGGTATTGTAATTTATGTCAGGTACCAGACGCCTTGCCACATCCAGGGACCGGGTCGGATGCTCCCTGTAACACTCTGCATTATTCTTAAAACATTTCTCCCGGTCAAGGATTCCAAGATCATGACAGAGCGCACCGACTACTACATCTGACCTCTTGGTAGGGATATGCATCTTTTCAAGAAAATCACATATCTTTAAACTGGTATGGGCCACCCTGATGGTATGGTCACCTACTGTGGTACGGTTATGGTGCTTCTGGTTCATTGCCTGTTTAAATTCAGCTGAATCAAATATGGAAGCTCCATAACGGTACAGCACACTGTTTATTTCATTTTCAGACATCTACACCTCCATGAATATACAAAACAGACTGCCCATGCGATAAATGCAAACGGCAAAACCTGATCGTTTTGCCGTTTACTGTTTTCAATATTTATATTCTACACACTAAATCAGATTTTGCAAAGTGAAATATTTTAAGTAACTGTTCATCACTTTTTGTCATCTGCCTCAAGAAACTTATATGCAAAGCCGCCAATAGCCGCACCAAACAAAGGACCTACTATAAATACAATCACCTGCTTTATGGGCGCGAAATTTGATCCGATTGCTGCCGCTATAGCAGGGCCAAGGCTCCTTGCAGGATTTACGGATGTGCCGGTAAGTCCGATAGTGCAGATATGAATGGCCACAAGTGTAAGACCTATTATAAGTCCGCCGAAAGACCCGTGATTCTGCTTTTTGGATGTAACACCCAGTATAGCCATTACGAATATGCAGGTAGCGATCACCTCTACAATTATACCTGCTGCAAAGGATCCGGATACTCCGCCAAGACCGTTGGTTGCAAGACCTCCGGTCATATCAGTAACATTTCCAAGACTGAATATGCACGCAAGTGCCTCAGAACCTACGAATGCACCCAGGCATTGTGCAACCACATATCCGGCAAAATCGACAGGAGTTATACCGCCGTTTATGAATACCGCAAGAGATACGGCAGGATTAACATGTCCGCCTGAAATATTGCCTACACCGTAAGCCATTGCTACGATTGCAAGACCGAAAGCAAAAGCCGTAAGTATATAACCACAGCCGTTTGCCGAATCACAGCCTACAAGCATTGCCGTTCCACATCCTACGAATACCAGTATGAATGTTCCGATAAATTCTGCAAAATATTTCTTCATTTTCCTTTCCTCCTTGAAAGTGGAAGTTCCCTCCGGATACCTCCGGAAGGAACTGACCATAGGTTACTGTTTTACTTGAACACTCTTGTTGCGCGCCAGTATCCATCCGAGCCTGTCATAGCCGTAATGGTAACATCGCTGTCGCTTGTCTTTAAGATACGATAGCCGTCAAAATTTGTTCCGTTATCATACTTAATGACCATATCACCTGACGCAGTTGAAAGCGTAATCTTGGAGCCATCGATCTTTGTGATCTTACCCACAAAATTAAGCTGACTTGTTGCATCAAGAGAAGTGCCTGCTGCCGGATCAAGGTTAGATGTGATGCTTGCCGCATGCATATAAGCATCTGCACCGCCATACACCTTAGCCTTCACTGTTTCGCCAACCTTAAACGCCTGGGCAGCTTCCCACTTTGTATTTACATCGATACGGATGATCATTGTGCCCTGACCATCTATATTAAGATAAAGAGTGTTGTTGTCTGTCTTCTTGTCAACCTTTCCCTTTACCTCCACTTCATCAGAACATCTTGTTGTAGCCGGCCACAGATTCGATGAAGGATCTGTGGATGAAGATGTTTCCTTGCCTGTGATCTTAACTGCGTGCATATAAGCATCTGCGCCATGCTGAACTACTACATCAACCTTCTTTCCTTCAAAAAGAAGTCCGCCCGGCCCAATGACAGTCTGCGTATCCATACGTATTACCATGTTTCCGCCGGAAGTTGAAAGCTGAAGAGTATTGTCATCAGTATTCTTCAATACGGTTCCGCTTACCGTAACAGCAGCACCATCCAGTGTTACCGGACCATTTGTTACGTTTCCTGCAAGCTTATACGCATGGAACTGGTTATCTGATCCTGTATAAACTGCAGCAGTCACATTTTTTCCTGCTGCCAAATAATGGAGCTGGGATAAATCCGTTGAGCTGTCAATCTTTATAGTAAGAAGGTTATTGTTTACCTTAAGCACAAATGAAGAGTCCGAGGGATTATCCTGTACATTACCTGATATAACTGCAAGAGAACGTCCATCCGGAGTCTTTTCCGGAACACCGGTGATAGTACTTGAAGATGAAGACGATTCAGCAGCTGTGATATTCACTGCGTGAAGGTATCCGTCTGATGCTCCTGCTACGGTTACATTCAATAATTTATCCTTATGAATAATCCTGCATCCGGTAAAATTCGATGCCTTGTCTAAACGGATATTAAACTTGCTCCCGTTGCAGTCGAGAATGAGGGTGCTGGGATCAGAGCCCTCCATAACCTTTCCGGTAACAGTTATCTGATTGGTTGTATCAACAGTCGCACCCCAGGTAGTGCCGCCGGATGCCTTGATGCACGAAGTATGAAGATAGGAATCGCTGCCATACTTCCACTCAACCGTAACTTCCTTTCCCTTCATCAGAACGGGTGCATCCTCTATATTTAAGTCTGCGTCCATTTTGATCTGCATTACGCCTTCGGATGTGGTAAGTTTAAGCAGATCATCAGTGGTTCCGTCCGCCACCTTACCCTTAACGCTTCCGTCTGCCGCATTTGCTTTTATGGCCAACACACTGCCGCAAAGCCCTGCGCAGAGCACCATGGCCATCAGCATGCTGACGAAACGATGCAGTTTTCTTGCTGTTCTTTGTTTCATTTTTTCCTCCTTCTGCCACATTGATGCATTTTATCACCATTTTATGTCAATTAATTATGTAAACTTATTCTATGATAACACTATGTCCCCATAATTACCATACTTTTTTTTACAAATCATAGAGATTCATGTTTCATAAATATAATGTTAATTTAATGTTTTTCAATACTGTCCTGTAACCGCTTGTTTTCCTATGCTGAAATATAGTAGAATATATCGACAGAAAATTATAGAATATTATGGTTACATAACATTTTTTAACCAGATCATTTCAAGGAGTACCCATATGAAACTTGTTTTTATCAGGCATGGCGAACCCGATTACGAAAAAGACTCACTTACGGAAACCGGCTTTAAGGAAGCTGCACTTCTGGCTGACAGAGTTGCCGGAATGGAGGTGAAGGATTTCTTTGTATCCCCTTTGGGACGGGCAAAGGATACTGCGGCGCCGGCACTTGAACGGATCGGGCGCAGTGCAACAGAACTTGACTGGATCCGTGAGTTTGATGTTTTTATCCATCGCCCGGACAAAGCCCCAGGTGAAGCCGGGATGGCCTGGGACTGGCTGCCGGCTGACTGGATGGCATATAAGGATTTTTATGACAGGGACAAATGGATGCTGCATCCCCTTTTTGAAGAAAAGGGACTTAAGGACCGCCATGAATATGTGATCAGTTCATTTGAGGAGTTTCTGGGCACACACGGTTACGTCAGAAACGGTCTGTTTTACAATGCAGAAAATGCAAACAATGATACCTATGTTTTCTTTTCCCATTTTGGCTGTACCACTCTGTTGCTCAGCCGGCTCCTGAATGTATCCCCCATGATACTCTGGCACGGCTTATGCATGGCCCCCACTTCCGTAACCACCATAGTCACGGAAGAGCGCAAAAAAGGAATCGCACAATGGCGCTGCATCGAATGCGGGGACACATCCCACCTGTATGCTTCAGGTATGAAGCCGTCATTTGCTGCCAGGTTCTGTGAATGCTTTGACAACGAAAACGAAAGGCACGGGTAAAACCCGTGCCTTTTGCATACGATCGGTTCATTGAATTGCTGTACCGGTTCAGAGCTTTATTGTCTTCTCCAGTCTCACGTCGGCAGACGAAGCTGCCGCACATACTTTGGCTTTTCCCTTCATCATTACCCATTCTGATCTTTCTTCATCATAATGAGCAAATGCTTTTAACGGAAGGACTACACTGACAACTTTTTCCTCTCCGGGTTTTAATGAAACTTTATCAAAACCCTTGAGTTCTTTTACCGGATTTTCCTTGGAAGGTACTTCCTCGCCTACATAGAACTGAACTGTCTCACTGCCTTCACGATCCCCTACATTCTTAACCTTCACACTGACCACATACAGACCGTCCGTGAGCTTCCTTTTATTTATAGGCTTTCCTTCCACATTCTTTACAGCAAGCCCTGAATACCTGAATGAAGTATATGACAGACCATGACCGAAGGGGAACTGTACCGGCACATTATACTTTTCATAGTATCTGTAGCCTACAAACACACCTTCATTGAAAGTCTGTGTCAGATGCGCATCAATCTTTGCCGCTTCATCTTTTTTAAGCTTCCTTCCCGGATAATCACCGAAACGGCTCACCGGCGTAGACTTGAAATCAACAGGAAGAGTTTCAGGAAGCTTACCGGAAGGATTTACCATTCCGGTAATAACTTCGCCAAGGGCGGTTCCGCCTTCCATTCCGTTGTATCCCATCCAGATTATAGCCTTTGCCCTGTCAGCCCATTTAGACATTTCCACAGGACTTCCCGCTACCATTACTATAACAGTGTTGGGATTTGCATCCAGCACAGCACTTATGGTCTCGTCCTGACCGTAGGGAAGCTTCATATCCGTCCTGTCATGGTCTTCAACATCATAATCATGATCCAGGCCGCCTACAAATATCACTTCATCGTATTCTTTTGCAAGCCTTACAGCCTCGTCCCGAAGTTCCTTGCCTTTCTTTTTATCAGCTGCATTATCTCTCTTCTGAGCAACAGCCTGATAAACAACTTCTATATTTACACTTTCCGCCTGCCAGTTGAATTCTTCAGTCTTCTTCGGCGGAACATAATATCCCTTAGTATACTTTACCTGGGTGTTGCCGCCAAAAGCCTTGGTTATTCCCAGCAGAGGTGTAACCTCAAAGAGTGCCTTTATCTCAGCGCTTCCGCCGCCGTTAGCCTGCTTGCGGTTTGCATTGTCACCGATCACCAGCACCTTTTTCGTCTTTTTCGGATCGATAGGAAGACGGCTGCCTTCATTTTTAAGAAGTACCACAGCCTCCCTTGCAGTATCCAGAGCCTTTTCAGTATGGCTCACTGTAGCATAGCAGCCCCTGTCACGATCCTCCACCGGAACAGCCTTAGCTTTTACAGTCTTGCCTCCCTTGGTCTTTACTTCACTCAGTTCCACATCGATCATACGGATGTAGATCATAAAACGCAGGATATTCCTTATCTTTTCATCGATCAGTGACTCATCAATCTCACCGTCTTTAACCATTTTAAGCAGCGGATCAGCCATAAAGTAATTATCAAAATCAGGCTTAACCCCCATCTCTACGTCCAGTGCACTCTCAGCCGCATCTTTTGTGTTATGGTTTCCGCCCCAGTCGGAAACTATAAGACCGTCGTACTTCCATGTGCCCCTGAGCTGTTCATTCAGAAGCCATTTGTTCTCACAGCAATGCTTTCCCCTGATAAGATTGTAGGCAGCCATCACAGCCCTGCTCTTTGCCTTGCGGACTGCAGCCTCAAAACCCGGCAGGTAAATTTCCTGCAGAGTTCTTTCAGAAAGCTCTACATTAACCATATAACGCTCCGCTTCCTGAGCATTACATATAAAATGCTTCACGCAGGCAGAAACATCCACTTCCTGGATTCCCTCGATCAGAGGTACCACAAGCTCCGATATCAGGCAGGGATCTTCACTCATATACTCAAAGTTCCTGCCGCACAGCGGATTCCTCTTTATATTTATTCCGGGTGCAAGAAGGATATCTTTACCGCGGCCTCTTGCTTCCTCACCAAGCATTCTTCCTGAGCTCCATGCCAGGGAACGGTTCCATGTTGCAGCTATGGCAGAATTACAGGGCGCATAACTGACCTCGTCCGCCGTAGTGCCTATGGTTTTCCATTCATCCGGCCTGAAATCATTTCTTACGCCCATAGGACCGTCCGAATATACGATAGGCGGTATCCCCAGTCTTTCCGCTCCCGGACTCTTAAAGAACTCCGATCCGTGGATCATGCTTATCTTCTCTTCGAGAGTCAGTTCAGAAAGCAGTGCCTCTACTTTTTTCTCTCTTTCTTTTTTATTCATACCGGTCCTCCTGTTTTTACGAAATCCGCAGCTGCAGTTCCAATTATCATCTGTAAACAGATTTATCGTTTTATATGAATCAGTAGTTTCCCAAAATCCGCAGGCTCCTCGCCTCTTCCCTAAGACCGCACAGTGCATTCCTTACACCCGGATCAGAAAGGTTACCCTCAAAATCCAGGAAAAACCTGTACTCCCAGTTCCGGCCCTCAATGGGACGGCTTTCTATCTTTTTCATGTTAAGGTTATTATATATGAAATGCGACAGCATGCGGTATAGGGAACCGCTCTCATCCGGCACTTCAAAACACAGACTTATCTTTTTCGCATCCCTGACAAATATCTTCCTGTTGCTTACCACAATAAACCTTGTGGTATTCGTATCAGAATGGTTTACTCCTTTTTGAATTATATCAAGTCCGTAAACCTTTGCGGCATGCTCACCGGCTATAGCTGCCTGGGTAATATCGTTTTCATCAGCAACCTTTTTAGCCGCAAAAGCATTGTTGCTCATGGAAATGATCTTCCATTCCGGATGGCAGCGCAAAAAACGCTCTGACTGCATAAGAGACTGGGGATGTGAATAAACAGTCTGTATCGTATCAAGTGCAGTACCTTCGCACCCCAGCAGACAGTGTTCTATCTTTATCATCTGTTCGCCGACTATATAATGCTCAAATTCAGCCAGCAGGTCATATATCTCACTTACTATTCCTGCAGTAGAATTCTCTATCGGCAGTACCGCATACTCTGCACGTCCCTCATCCAGCGCAAGCATGGCATTCCTGAATGTATCCGTGTGGAAAAAATCTGCCGCCTCTGAAAAGAAAGTATGTGCTGCCGCTTCCGAATAAGATCCTTCCGCCCCCTGGAAAACAACTGTGGCCTTTTTATTCAGATTATCAACCGGCGCAAATGGAAGGCTCCCTTTATCATTGGATGACAGTATGGAATACTGCAGTTTCCTGCTGCTCCCCATGAGCTGACCAAAAAGATCCTGTACTCCCTGCCTGTACTCCGGTTCTTTTACAAGTCCGGACACACTCTTAAGCTTGGCATCCTCCCTTGCTTTATCAAATACATTTTTTCCGTTTGTTCTTTTGGACTCGGCCACTTCACATGCAAGTGCCATGCGCTTCTCATACAGTTCTACGATCTGCCTGTCCACCTCATCCAGTTCTTTTCTTATTTCTTCAAGTTCCATATCATTTACATTTTCTCGGAATTCTTCTCGTCACAATACTTACATCTGTAGATTTCCTTTTCAGGATCAGCCAGATAAAAGATATGCGGCAGCTCCTGCTCTATGGATGTGATGCAGCGGGGATTCCTGCAGCGCATAACTCCCTTCAGCTCCTGGGGCAGTTCCAACGGCTGCTTTTCAAGTATCTCGCCATCCTTTATGACATTTACGGTGATCGTATGATCTATGACTGCCAGCACATCAAGGTTGAGAGTGTTGATATCACACTCCACCTTTATTATATCCTTCCTTCCAAGCCTTTTGCTATGTGCATTTTTTATGATCGCTACCATACAGTCCAGCTTATCCAGTCCCAGATGGTAGTATATGGACATTCCCTTGCCAACGGGAATATGATCCAGAACAAAACCCTCATCAATCTTTCCGACGTTAAGCATTGTATTTCCTCCTTTAACCTGCCAGTCCGAGAAGCGTAGCAATAAGCGCCATTCTTACATATACGCCATACTGGACCTGTTCAAAATATACTGCCCTCGGATCCTCATCTATCTCCACCGATATCTCATTCACACGGGGAAGGGGGTGAAGTACCAGCATATCCTTTGGCGCAAGCTCCAACTTGGTCTTATTCAGTACATAGAAATCTTTAAGTCTTACATAGTCCTCTTCGTTGAAGAAGCGTTCTCTCTGAACCCTGGTCATATAGAGCATATCCAGCTTTGGCATGCTGTCCTCAAGCCTCTCAACTTCTTCAAATTCCACATTCATGCTCTTAAGTTTTTCCCGCAGATAACTGGGTATACGCAGCTCCTCGGGCGAAATGAATACATACTTGTTGTTCGGATAACGAAGCATTGCATTCACAAGAGAATGCACCGTCCGTCCGAACTTAAGGTCACCGCACAATCCAATGGTAAAGCCGTCCAGCTTCCCCTTAAGGGACCTGATAGTAAGCATATCCGTAAGAGTCTGGGTAGGATGCTGATGACCGCCGTCACCTGCATTTATCACCGGTATCCTGGCATGAGCAGCTGCCACCATGGGTGCTCCTTCCTTTGGATGCCTCATGGCACAAATGTCCGCAAAACAGGATATGACGCGTATTGTATCGGAAACACTTTCACCCTTTGATGCAGACGACGAATTGGCATCAGAAAAACCTATTACCTGGCCTCCCAGATCAAGCATTGCCGTTTCAAAGGAAAGCCTTGTCCTTGTGCTTGGTTCATAAAAACATGTTGCCAGCTTCTTCCGTGCACACAGGTCTTTATAGTCATCCGGATGTCCCTTGATATCCGAAGCCAGATCAAAAAGCTTATCCAGCTCCTCTACCGAAAAATCTAACGGTGTCATCAGATGCCTGAGCGGCCTGCCGTCTTTTCCGATCGCTTCCATAAGATTTCCTCCCTAAATCAGATACAAAAAAAGAGAAACAAAATGTTTCTCTCAAATACTGCAAATAACAAAAAAATAATGTGCTTCGACAAGGGCATTTGGTTTCATGAAATTATGTCTGTCACATCTGCACATACTATTCTCCAGTAAATCCTTACTGTCGTATATCATACCATATAGGCACTCTACATTCAATAAAAACGTAACTGTTCAGAACCTATCGGTTCTTCCAGTTACAATAAAACATCATTTTGAAACCCTTGCATGATAGAAAAGATACTGCTGCAGAATCCCGGCATTCGCTCTGCCGCTTAAGATATCCTCCCCGTCATACTGCTCATCAAAGACTCGTTTTATCCATACATCCACAGGAGCAAGATCCACTCTGGAGTAAGCAAAAAGCGCAGTGCAGGAAGCCACCTTTATGCCCACTCCATACATTCCGGTCAGTTTTTCCATCAGAGCATCATCAGAAAGCCCTGTCATGCTGTCCATATCCGGGGCTTCCGCAACCGCCCTCCTGATATATTTCTCACGGTATCCCAGCTTAAAAGACTTCCACTGTTCATCGGAAAATGCGCGCATAGCCTCAACACCGGGGAACTCATATTCCCCCGTACCGCTAATCTCGCATCCGGCACTTTTGCATACAGCTTCCACTGCTGCCGTTATAGCCGGTATATTCTTTCTCTGGGAAATAATAAAAGAAATAAGACACTCCCAGGGTTCCTGTCTGAGTATCCGTATGCCTTTTCCGCTTTCTGCGGCAGCACCTAAGTATGTGTCTGCGGAATCTATAGTGGCTCTGATGGATTCATAATTTCTGTCAAGGTCAAAATAATCATGCCAGATATCCGCAAATTCCTCATCACTGACACTTATATCATATACAGCGTGATCAGACATCTTCATGTCCAGCACGTGGCTGCCCTTAATAAAGCGATAGACTTCATCCGGTAAAAGCTTTATCCGGAAACACTGTCCGCTGACCCTTAGTTTTTCAAGATCAAAGTCATCCGTGATCTTTACGCTGTTTATAAACGCACCCTGTTCAAACATAACCTGCCGCCTCAGAGGATCAGCCAAATCCTACTATTTCATTTTTCGGTTTATGTGTCTTTTTCACGCTAATTGCATGAAGTACGGGTCCCTCTGCCTGATAATCGGAAAAGAATTCCTTGTTTACCCTTGCTGTGATCCTTATCCAGTCCCTGTCCTTAAGCTTCTCCGCATCCTTATACTCACAGGCATACCCCAGGAACTGCATATCATCCGCACAACAGGTCATTGCAAGACGGCCTGGCACAAAATATCCCCTGGGAAAAGTCTTGGGCTTAAGCACCATGGCATCAAACTCCAGTATCTTACCCTCGTATCTTTCTGCGTGGTCCATGGTATCAAGGTACCATATTCCAAAAGTCCTCTCGTCCAGTACTATCTTGTCTGCTTTAAGATCATATGGCAGGTCTTCTTCAAATATCTGGTTAATTTCCCCCTGTGCATTTTCAAATATAACATCTGCACTGCTGTTTACAGCCTTAATATTTCTCCTGTAAACAGCCAGATTA
>JAILDD010000174.1 GCA_024689605.1 Lachnospiraceae bacterium | reverse complement strand
GTTGATCAACTGGCTAAATGAGCATGCGGACGTTGAGGTGTTCGCTTCGGTAGATTAGTATACCAGAAGGTGCCTTTGGGTACAATTTGGGTACAAACGAAAGAAAACAGAATGGACAGGAGGTAAGAATCGAAACAAAAGGTTGCGAATAAGCAATAATATAACCCGGCGCAAGCAAGCTTGCAGCCGGGTTGTTTTTTTATCTAATTTGAAAGGCAGTTATTTTGAGGATGCGATCACAGCCATTTTTCGTATTCCCGGAGCTCTACATATCCCGGATTGCCCTTGAGCACGTCCTCGATCCGGGAGGAAATGCCATTATCCTTAAATACTGCGCACAGTGCATCGGCATAATCGGTTGAATCCGAGCCCTGGTTCATGCATATGCAGAAGGTGTCCGGAAGTGCCACCATCTCCAGCACACTTTGACCCTTATCTGCAGGGTAGAAATAATAGTACGAATCCAGAAGCTCCGGATGATCCTTGTCCGTAAGCCTGCGGGCATAGGAAACATTAAAGGAAAATATCGGGCCGTTGCTCATGCCTGCAAACATGCCTGCGGCATCCTTATAGGGGAGGGGCGGCATCTGCCCCATCATATCCGCCATCATCTTTACCATGGAGACACCTGCTGCCTTGCCTGTCATGTTATCCATGACAGCCTGCACTGTAGCTGCAAGCACCTGAAGATCTCCGTTTACGATCTCGGGGCTTAAATCCAGCATAAGAGGAGGCATGGCACAGTTCCTGAAGGTGTGCGGAATCTCCAGAGCATTTCGGAAATTAATGGGAACAGCCACCTTCACCTTCCTGTCGGTATCGCCCATTACCTTGAGCACTGCCTTTGCATAAAGGCTTACCAGAACCGTCACCGGGCGTACTCCCAGCTTTTTTGCAAACTGCATATATTCCTTCGCGTCAGCCTTGATCAGGACATGAGTGGGTAGACTTCCTTTTTCCCCGGTGTCCACAGGTATGAGGAAGGGCTCCTTATTCATAAAACCTCCGGCCTTTATCTGTGGAAGATTCATCTCATCAAAGAGCCTGCCCGCAATCTCAAAGGGCTCCGCATTTCCATCCTCATAAGCCGTAGCTTCCGCAGTATAGCCTTCGCCTTTTGTATATGTTGCATAAGCCTCCAGAAGACTGTCTATGAACATCGTAAGTCCGCCGCCGTCGGTCAGACCGTGAAAAGCGGTGATCGTCACCGTATCATCCTTATAGAATACCCCCAAAAGATGTCCTTCCATGTCCGCGCCTCCAATGGCGGGCAGATCCTCCCAGTCATGTTCGGATACTGCGATATCATTGGTCAGCTCATCGTGATAATAGAATGATCCGTCTTTTTCAAAGATTCCGTAAGTAACCCATCTGTTGGCCACAAGCGCCTGACGTGCTGCAGCCTGAAGAGCCTTGGGATCAACCTTTTCCCTGAATTTAAGCCTGGCCCCGACAGATTTGAATGAGGAATCCGTATACATAAAGGACTTGCCGGACAGTATCGCGCTTCCAACGGCCCTTCCATCATTATTCTTATCGATACCTACTGTAAATTTATATTCCTTTTCAAAGCTTCCCTTGTTAAACGCCCGGACCACATCCCATCCGTTGCACTGTCCGGAACACATAAAGGCATCGCATTTTGAAAGTATATACAGGGCATAAAAATAGTTTACGGTGGTATCTTCGAGAGCATCCGCATACGCCTTGCCGGAATTGATCTCACGCTCAAATTCGTAAATCAGCGTTGTATTCTTTTCCCGCATCTCGTCAACCGAATGACGCTCCTGGGCTATGACCACGACCTGCCCCGGAAAAGCTGCCAGCATTTCATTGTAGATGTCCTTATCCTCTGTGGCCAGGAAGATTTTTTCATATCCGCCTTCCTTCATCCATTCCCTGATGACGGGGATCATATGTGCCGGCTTTGCGTGAACTCTGTCGTCCCCGAGATTGGTCGTGACATAATCGGTGCCTCTGGCCAGAACTCCAAGGGTCTTTTTGCCGCCTATAACCGCAGTGGCATATTCATTCATTTCACCGGCGAATCCTTCATCAAGGATGGATTCGTCGAATCTGGCAGGGAACTGACATACATACCAGGTGGTGGTAAGTATGGCCAGATCATCAACGGAAATTGTATTTTCGGTTGTTGAATCCTCCGGCTTTGCATTTATGCGAAAATACCTGCACAAAAGCTGCTCCGGATATCTGGTGCATCCGGGTCTGAGAAAAGCGGTATAGCCCTTTTGCGCAGCCACATTTGAAAGCATTGACATAATGGACAGGATTCCGCCGATACCCGTGATAGGTGATAATACAACCTCCAGATATTTAAAGGGGCCGGGCTTTCCTTCCATAAAATGCTGCCAGAAGAAGATATTCTGAAATGCCGAAACGGAGCCCAAAACCGACCAGTCCCGCTTTGTATATCCCATATCAAATACGCTGGGGTTGATGTGAAGTGTTCCTTCAGACTTTTCCTCGTCAAAGCTGTCAATACGGTGCAGCCTGTCGCTGCCCTCAAAAAACCATTCCAGCTTTTCGTCCGTATGATATATGGGGATATCTGTATGCCTTAGTGCCATTAAAGCTACCATAACACTGTACTCGTCAGCTTTTTCGATCTCGATCTTTTTATACTGCCGCAGAAAATCCAGACAGAGCATATCCGTGTTTTCTTCATCATATACCAGAAATGTCCCCAGGGTGCTGCCTCCGTTTGTCATCTTCAGTATCAGTTTTCGCACGTGCTCCGGGAAAAGAAGCATATTTGCGGTATATGTCAGATCATAATCCGGCACCCTGCCGTTATCGTCCGTGACATGAAATCGTGTCTCGCCCTTTTTTACAAGTGCCAGGGCTTCATGAAATACATTCAAGCCATGTTTTAGTGTCACCAGCTGCTCATCATTTTTCTCGTCAAATACTAACATGGTAATCCTCCTTTTTTCCCGACATACTAATGTCTTTTATCAGCATACAGCCTCTCATATGAGGTCATGGACTTTACACATTTGTTTTCTAATTTTCACATAAATACAGTAAAAAGTAAAGAATTTTAAAGTCAGATTACCGGACATTGTGATGTATATCGAGATATGATAGAACCCATTGTATGTATGCTTTTGGAAGCACTATCCGGAGCCTCGGCTGAGGAACTGGAAAAGGATTATATGATAACCTACGCGAATTACTACGGTGTGACAAAGGAAAGTGATCCCGAAAAGTATGACACTATCGTTGATGTGAAGTTTTTGGATA
>JAILDD010000148.1 GCA_024689605.1 Lachnospiraceae bacterium | reverse complement strand
CCATTTAAACCTTTTTCTTTATTATCTTCTCATTGTTTCTTACGAGATCACTCAGTTTGTAGGATCTGATTCGCTGATTTACCATCAAAGGCTCCACAAAACCATGTTTGGCTAGAACAGATAATCTGTTAATCACTGTTTTATTGGTCACACCTATTTCACGACTAACTTCAATCGGAGCAAATTCACCTTTGTATTTTTTGATCAGGAATAACAACAGCTCTTTTTCCTTACTTTTTAGATATGATAAGCTACCACTTATCTCATCTTCACTGGAACTCTCCGATAGCTCACAGACTTTGCCTGAATAAAGCAGTACCATGCGCAGGAAATAATTTACCCAAATCTCCGGATGAGGCGGATTATCCCTTCCGGAATAGTAAAGAGCCGGTAGTCCCATCTGTATAGATTCATAGTACTCATTGATGTCATAAGCAAAATATTCTTCCAATGAACCAATGCCATTGAAGCCGTATCCATTTATATCCAGAATGTAACCTGATAAAAGACGTGCTGTTCTACCATTTCCATCCTCGAAAGGATGTATCGTTACCAATTGATAATGTACTACAGCAGCAACAATTAGCGGATGATCATCAGTAGTATTAACATAATCAACCAGCTCGTCCAATAAACTTGGAATATCACAATACTCTGGAGGAATATAGTCAGGATTTCCACTCTGAGAATCATATACAGCAAAAAGAACTCCCGGCGGCATAGGCCCTCTTAGTCCAATCTTTTCTTTTGAAGCACCCTTTTCAACATATTTTTGAACATCCAATATTAGTTTTTTAGAGAATGGCTCCTTCTTCTTAACCCTCTCCTCCAGATAATTAAGCGCAAGAAAATAATTACGCACTTCCTGTTCCGGCTTAAGGAAATGCCTTCTTTCATCATTTTCTATAACTTCATCAACCTGTTTTTCAGAAAGGGGATTTCCTTCTATTTTATTAGAAGCATAGGAACTCTTTTTCTTTGAATTCTTGCGCAGTTTGCTTGCTACAGATTTTGGAAGCTTAACTGTAAACACTTTGTATCTGTTCTTCTCAATTTCAGTTATATATCTCAGAATTTCATTTGTAAGATTTACTTTTATCATCTTGATGCCACCTCGATGATATTATAACAAAACGAGTCAAAAACTTACATTAAATTTTCACTATTTTTTCACTATTTTTCATTGTATGCAATCAATAAAACTGGAATACTTACGATTTTTACTCCAAAATAGAAACCTGCCCGGTTATCTTTCCGGGCAGGTACTTGTGCTGTATAAGGCTTTGCTTTATTTCCTATTCACTCACGGCTTTGGAACCTCTGCCGCTTTCTCCAGCCCGAAGCCGTCGCCGAGGTATATGAAGCCGTAGAAAAGGTCTCCCGTTGCAAGGTATTCTGCGATCTTAGGATTGTCGCCCTTTACGGTGAGCACATACTCCTCTTCCTCATAGGCGAAGCTTATGGAAAGGGTCACGTCGGGATGGGCAGAAAGGATGATGTATCCGGCAGGGCCGGTAAAGTCAGCATGGTCGGGATCAAATATGCCACAGCGGTCGCATACCCAGCCGGCATAGCCGTCCGTTTCCGTAGTAGGCTCCTTGAATACATGGTAGCTGAAAATGTGTCCCCTCTCGCAGGGATGACAGTCATGGACATGAGGGCCGGATCCTTTTTCAGTATCCTCGTAAAGGATGGCATATGTCGAGAACTTGTCGCTGTCCACATAGATGGTGTTGCAGTAACGCCGTTACTTGTTATAGGGTCGAAAGACGGGAAATGATAATCGGTATTCGCTGTGTAGGTACAGGACACTGATTTATAAATAGCACCGGTATGTTCATCATAGGTGGTCGGAACACTAAGCCCTTCCTTTTCAAACAGGTCATTATTTATGAGCATACCATAGGTACTCGAAAAAACAACAGGTTCCATCCTTTAGTCCATACTTTTATTAGATTATAGCATAAAAATAACAGGCTCCCGATTATGGAAACCTGTTATCAGTTCCCGTTCATACCGGCGTCGCTGACCATCATACGACCGCCGTCTTCAGCAAGGAAGGAGTTGTGCCTTTTTGCAGCTTCTACACGATATCTGTAGGCGAGCCAGCAAAGAAAAGCAAATACAGCAGCTCCTATTTTGCCACCTCACAGATAAGGTCTATGCTGGCATCAATCCCAAGGGTAGAGCTCTTTACGCACAGGTCATAATATGCGGCGTTGCCGAACTCGGTGTTGGTGTAGTATTTGCAGTATTTCTTCCTTACCTTATCCACAGAACGGAGACGGTCAAGTACTTTGTCCTCCGGAACATCCGGCATTTCCTCCTGCATTCTCTTCAGCCTGAAATTCTCGGAGGCTGAGATGAAAACGTGCAGGGTCTTATCAAACTCCTTGAGTATGATATTGGCATTACGTCCCACTATCACACAGTTGCCTTTTTCGGCCACCTTCATTATCGCATCCCTCTGTGCCTCAAAAAGCCTTACATCAAGGGGCTTGTTGTAAAAATCAAAAAGGCTCTGTCCGAATCCCCATTCCCTGGGAACACGCTCGTCATAGAAGTGAACTTCCTTCGGTGAAAGGCTCCCGCTCTCCATTGCAGCCCTAAGTATCATATCCTTATCACAGTAGTAGAAACCCAGCCTGTCTGCGACGGCCCTTCCTATGGTGCTTCCCCCTGCTCCGAATTGTCTGCTGATGGTAATGATATTTTTCATAACTCCTCCATTACAGAACCTTATTCAGGAAATCAATGGTTCTTTCCTCTTTGGGATTAAGCAGTACTTCCTGCGGAGTGCCTTCTTCAACAATATAGCCTCCGTCCATGAATATAACCCTGTGAGCCACCTCCCTGGCAAAGCCCATCTCATGAGTAACGATCACCATTGTCATGCCTTCTGCCGCAAGATCCTTCATAACCTGCAGTACTTCACCTACCATCTCCGGATCCAGGGCCGATGTGGGCTCATCAAAAAGCATTATGTCAGGCTGCATGCAAAGTGCCCTTGCAATGGCGACACGCTGCTTCTGGCCACCGGAAAGCTGTTTGGGATAACTTCCCGCTTTATCCTCAAGACCGACTTTCTTCAGCATATCCTTTGCCCTGTTCACAGCTTCTTCCTTTGAACACTTCTTCAGCTGCACGGGGGCAAGAGTTAAGTTGTCCATGATGTTAAGGTTATTAAAAAGATTGAAATGCTGGAACACCATTCCTATATTTTCACGGACATGGTTGATATTCACCTTTTTCTGCGTAATATCATTTCCGTCGATCAGTATAGTGCCGGAAGTAGGACTTTCCAGCTTGTTGAGACAGCGTAAGAAGGTGGACTTTCCCGAACCTGAAGGTCCGATCACACATACCACTTCGCCCTTTGTGATCTCTACGGAAATATCCTTGAGAACTTCAAGGTTTCCAAAACTCTTCTTCAGATGATCGACTTTGATCTTGATCTCATTATTATCTGCCAACGTTGAGCCTCCTTTCAACCACCTTTGCACTGCGCGAAAGGATGGTGATAACGATCAGGTACATTACTCCGACAATAGCCCATGTCTGGAAAGACATGAAAGTATTGGCCTGAACATTCTTGGCGGTATTAACAAGTTCCGGAAATCCGATTACCGACAGGATGGAAGTATCCTTCAGCGTAATGATGAACTGATTGATAAACGTAGGGATCATAGTGCGGATTGCCTGAGGAAGCACGACTTTTCTCATGGCCATCCCATAGGTAAGGCCCAGTGACCTGGCCGCCTCCATCTGTCCCACATCAACCGACTGTATGCCGGCACGGACGATTTCCGCCATATATGCACCGCAGTTAAGGGCAAGACATATAGTACCGGCCTGAAGCGCCGTAAGGTTTATGGAAAAACCGCCGATTATGGTATTGAAGAAATAGGGCACACCGAAATATATGAAAAATGCGAGGACGATCATGGGAACGCCTCGTATTACGTCGACAAACACCTGTGAGATTATATTGCAGACTCGGTTTTTGATAACCCCCATGATACCGAAGATCATGCCTATGATGCATGCAAAGAATAATCCCAAAAGAGCCAGCAGCAAGGTCCTGCCAAGAGCTGTCAGCAGCAGCCACCCATAAACAGAAAGAATTTTAATCATAAATAGTTCTCCACTGAGCCGGATCCTTCCGACTGATTTATATTAAACGGATTAAGTATTTGCTGCTTTCGCAGCAGACAGCGGATATGCTCATCTGCCGCGAAAGCGCAATAACTAAATACGTTTAATATACATTATACGCATTATTCACCAAGATACTTTGCAATGATCTCATCGTATGTGCCGTTTGCCTTGATGTTTGCAAGACCTGCGTTGAACATGTCAACGAGCTCCTGGTTGTCGGGATTGAATACTGCAAAACCGTATGCAGCGGGATCATTTCCTGTACCGTCAACAAGCTTCATTGCGATGCCTGTATCCTTTATGTTTGATGCCATGATAGGGGTATCATCGAATGTAGCTGCAACCTGTCCGCCTACAACAGCCTGATACATAGTAGGTGAATCCTCAAAGTAAGTGATGGTGAAACCATACTGGTCAGCAAGGCTTTCAGCATATGCTGCACTCATGGTACCTGTCTTTACAGCAACAGCTTTACCGTTAAGGTCATCAAAACCGTCAATGTCTGATGAAGCTTCTACTGCCATGCACTGATTTGCATCATAGTATCCGTCTGAGAAGATCCAGCCGGATTCTTTTCTCTCTTCTGTGATGGATGCACCGGCGATCATGCCGTCTGCCTGTCCTGCCTGGCATGCTGCGATGGAAGCATCCCATCCGAGAACCTGTACTTCGTACTCAAAACCCTGATCTTCAGCTACAGCTGCAAGGATATCCATATCGATTCCTACGAAGTTACCGCTGTCATCTGTGTACTCAAAAGGCTTGAACGCAGTATCTGTAGCGATCTTCCATACCTTGCCGGATGTGTCCTTTGCTTCAGTCTGTGTTTCTGTCTGTGCTGCCTCCTCTGTTTCAACAGCCTCTTCAGTTTCTGTGTTCTCAGGTGCAGTTGCGGGTTCTGCTTCGGAACCGGTGCAGCCTCCTGCTGCAGCCACCATAAAACAGCTCATTACCATTGCCAACATTTTCTTTTTCATAGTTTTGTACTCCTTCCTTTTCTGCATTCTTCCACGAATGCCGTAATGATTTTTTGGCTTTCCTCATTGTTAATGTAGGAAAACTCAGGATGCCATTGCACCCCTATTGCAAAACTGTGATTTCTCACAGCAATCGCCTCGATCAGCCCGTCTTCCGAAACGGCCATTGCGGTCACTTCAGGCGACAGCTCTTTGACTGCCTGATGGTGATAGCTGTTCACCTCATGAATTCCGCATCCTATTATACTCGCCAGAACAGTATTTTCCAAGACATCTACTGTATGGGCCTTTCTGTCATAGGGCGGCGACATATGGTGCTCCACTTTGCAGTCATACTCTGACGGAAGGTCCTGGTACAGTGTGCCGCCCAGGTGTGCGTTCATAAGCTGTATCCCCCTGCAGATACCGAGGAAGGGCTTGTCATCATCAAGGCACCTGTCCATAAGATAACATTCCATGGAATCCCTGTCTTCACATGCAGTGCCACAATTTTCTTTCCTGACTTCACCGTAGATATCAGGCGAAACATCATGTCCACCGGTAAAGAGCAGCCCGTTGCACAAGCTGTATGCTTCATCAAGCTCGTCCCTGTCGGCAGTAAGAGGAAGCATTACCGGCAGTCCGCCTCCATTTTCTATGGCCATCATATAACCGGGAAGCATCCAGTAACTTTCTTTTTCGTCATCATACAGCGGTATCAAACCGATAACAGGTCTCAAAGGATCCACCTCCCTCCGGATACGCAATCGATCAGTGACAATGAAATTTCCCCTGCCCATGCGATACACCGAAAAGGGCGCCTACTATATTCAGCAGACGCCCTTGTCCTTATCACGCAGAACATTATATATAAATTTCATGTAATTTGCAAGTCTGAAAAATCTTCTATTGGCCTACACGCCCCCTTACGGCTTTAGTTCCGCCTTGGCCTTATCCAGCACGCTGATCACCCTGTCACACCATTCATCAAACTCAGGATCCTCGACCTGGCATTCCGGGTGGTCCAGTACATACTTAAGCGCGATTCGCACTCCCTGGTCATAGCGGACAGTAGTCTTCATATCCGGCACAGCCATTTTTAATTTGCTGTTATCAAAAACAACGGACACAGCCTTGTCTCCTATAAGGCTTCCCTCAAAATCGAAACCATAAGGATCCCCTGCTGCCGCCAGAAATTCAGAGGATACATGATATGCCTTTAGTTCTACCTCCAGTGCATCAGCAATGGTCGCATATATCTGATTCCAGCTTAGGGTCTCATCACCCGTTATCTGGAATGCTTCACCGATAGCATGGCGGTTGCCCATAAGCCCTGTGTATCCGATTGCAAAATCCTTATTGAAAGTAAGCGTCCACAGGGATGTTCCGTCCCCTTGAATTATTACCGGCTTTCCCTCGAGCATACGTTTTATAACCTGCCAGAATCCCTTCTTACCGTGTACACCCAGAGGAATATGCCTCTCGTCATAGGTGTGGCTCGGCCTCACTATGGTAACCGGAAAGCCTTCCTCCCTGTATTTTTTCATCAGGAAATCCTCGCACGCGATCTTGTCCCTGGAATACTGCCAGTAGGGATTTGCCAGTGCAGTTCCTTCCGTGATGATATAGCCTGCCGCAGGCTTATGGTAGGCTGAAGCAGAGCTTGTAAAGATATACTGCCTTGTCTTACCCTTAAAAAGCCTGTAATCCCTTTCCACATCTTCCACTTTGAATCCGATAAACTCGCATACCGTGTCAAAAGTCATTCCGCTTGTCTTTTTCGCCACATCATTTTCATCATGGATATCGGCAACAATGCTGTGAACACCTTCCGGAAGTTCTTCATTCCTGTTGCCCCTGTTTAAAAGCCATACTTCCCAGTCGGTCTCCTCTGCCAGACGCTTTACAATAGCCATGCTGATCTGTCCTGTACCTCCGATGAACAACGCCTTCATTTGCCGATACCTCCTTCTTTTGTGATATGTTTCCGCATCAGTTTACATTATAGAATACTTTTCGTATATTTATAATCTGTAAAACAAAATATTGAAAGCGGCAGAAAAAGAGAAAACGGGATCATGATAAAGCCTTTATATCATTTAAATTGCGTATCTTCAGCTTACGGGATGTGGTTATGATCACCTGATCTCCTTCCGTAATACAGGTATCACCTGTGGGAACTATAGTTTTATCACCGCGTAATATGGCTGCGATAAGCACGCCTTTTTTAAGTTTAAACTTAGGATCCTTAAAGGGTACATTTAAAAGTCCGAAGTCTTTTCCGGCCAGTAATTCCTTGATCTCTGCCCGGCCTTCCGCTGCCAGATAGAATTTTCCCAATTCTTTCTGAGGCAGATTGCCGTCATGATAACGAATAAAGCGCATCGCTTTAAAAGCTGCTGTTTCTACTGCAGAAACAGTTATATCTATGTTTACTTTGTGAAGCAGTTGCAGATGTTCGGTAACATCCACATAGGTAAATACACTCGGGATGCGGCACGACCAGGAAAACATACTGACAACCAGATTTGTTTCATCACTGTCGGTAAGCGATACCACCATATCCATATACGAAAGCTGCTCTTCTTTCAGTATTTCCAGCAGCTCACCCTCACCTGTACAAAGGATCCTGCAGTGAGGAAACCTATCCATTAATTCCCTGCACCTGTCAGCATCCTTCTCCAGAATAGTGATCCTGTATCCGTCTTTTTCCATCAGTGTCAGAAGATACTCGCTGATAGTATTTCCTCCCACCAGCATAACCTTCTTAACCTTTTTCCGGTGTATACCGAGAGACCTTAAGGTTTCCGGAAGTTCATTCTCACCAATAACGATCGTCAGATTATCTCCTGCATTCACCACACAATTGCCGTCAGGTATAGTAAGTTTGCCTTCACGGAGTACTGCCACCACCATTATGCTTAAGCTGTTGGTTTTTTTAATATCATTAAGTGTCCTTCCGCACAGAGGCGAATCTTCCAGGAGATTCAGGTCCAGCAGATACAGACCGTTTTTCCAGTAACCGGTAATCTTGGTATTCCCGGGCATGCCTATATTCTGATATATCTCACCCGCCACATCTTCTCTTGCCTTGATAATATGGTCAATTTTATATTCGCACTTGAGATTCTCACTTTCTTCCGCAAAATCCGGCATGCTGATCCTTGCCGCCGCATAACGCGTTCCCAGATTTTTGGCCTGCATGCAGCTTAAAAGATTGATCTCGTCCACAGGAGTCAGTGCTACGATCGCATCCGCAGTGGCAGCTCCGGCTGCGATCAGAGTCTCCCTTGACGCACCGCTTCCCACGATACCGTTTACGCTGTATTTATCCGTGATCTCATCAATAAGTTTTCTTTCTTTATCAATCACCACTATATCGTATTTTTCCAGAGATAAGGCCGAGATCAAAAGACGCCCCGTACGCCCGGATCCGATGATTATGATCTTCATTTATCATTCCCTCCTGCAATATGGCACAGGCGTTTTGCCTTATGCTTTTCCAGACCGTTGTATACTTTTTTAACAGTAAGCCCCTGCACCAGAACCGTAAAGAAAATAGTTACAAATGCGATATTCATAAATATCTCATAAACAGACTTCGGCAGATACTCGGATGTCTCCAAAGCCAGAGCCAGTGTCAGTCCGCCTTTGAGTGCCGACCATGTCATCAGCATAACAAATTCAAACAGATTATAGTTGCCCGGAATACTGTGTCCCGTCAGGACAGTGCTTATGGTGACGCCGCCCGCCCTTGAAATGATAAGTGCCAGGATTGCCACTGGTATAACGATTGCGGCATACGAACTGAGAGATGTTCCCAGTACCACGAAACCGATCATTACAAAAAGTGCTGAGTTAAGTATTCCTTCCAGAATCTCCCAGAAATTCTCGTAATAGTCCTGCGGATCTATAACGGTCTGAACCCTGTGGATTTTATCCATCCTGTATGAGAAATACAGTCCACAGACGACGGAAGCAAGCACTCCGGAAAATCCCAAATGCTCACATACCACATAGACAAAGAAAACATTTAAAACGGCTATTAAGATATTCCTGATAGGATTTCTTGATATCTTAACCAGCTGAAAACTGATAAATGATGCCACAAGGGCAACTGCTGCCGCCCCCAGTATTTCCTTTGCAAGCAGTACCGCCACATTGCTGTCCCCGGTATGGGTTATTAAAGAGCGGACAAAAATAAAAAGTGTCACTCCGGTTCCGTCATTAAACAATGACTCATTCTCAATAACGGAACAGACATTCTTGGACAAGCCGATTTTATTCAGTATACCCGTAGCCGCAATGGGATCCGTAGGAGAAACCACGCAGCCGAGAAGCACACAGGTCCAGAAATCCATCGGAAGTCTGAACACCAGCGCCGCCAGATACAATAATCCTCCATAAAAGAAAGATGAAATAACCGTAGAGAGGAACGCCAGCAGGCAGATGGGTCTGAGATTAGCCCTGAACTTTCCCATGTTAACCTTGCTTGCTCCCGCAAAAAGCATGAAGCAGAGCATGCCATCCATCAGATATTCCCTGAAACCAAAATCCCCAAGAGAAACTATGATGCTCTTAACAGGCTCCAGCGGGATAAATGCATTGATCAGTAAAAGGATAAATGATAAAAGCGATGAAAACAGCACCAGTGCTATATCGCTCTGTATATGGAACAACTTATCATTCACCGTTCCTATGATTATTATATACGCAAGTATGATAATAAGCAGAATCTGTATACTCATAGGTACCATTATAATGTAAAAACAGATTTTTGTCTTGAGCCGGCTTATATCCCCATATCTCATTATTTCAAAAATATCCACAAAAAAAATATTATTTTTTATAAAAAGTGCTACAAATCTTATTTCGACGGTGCTATAATGCGTGGGCGTGCCTGACTCAGACACAAACCGTCAGTCAGTCGTTTATATTAATCTGTATGTTATATAAATCTGCATAAACAGATATAAATTAAATAGATACAGGTTAGTTGGATACAGGTAGATAAATATTATTAAATAAATTCAGATAAGGAAAAACTATGAACAGCAAAGACAAAATAAAACCCATGCTCTTTAGCACAATGAAACACTACAGCGGAAAGCAGTTTGTGACAGACTTTGTAAGCGGCATAATTGTAGCAATAATCGCCCTGCCCCTTTCGATAGCTCTGGCACTCGCATCGGGGGTGCGTCCGGAGGAAGGCCTTTACACAGCCATTGTTGCCGGATTCATTATCTCTTTCCTGGGCGGAAGCCGTGTGCAGATTGCAGGACCTACCGCTGCCTTTGCCACCATAGTAGCCGGGATCGTAGCAAGAAACGGTATGGAAGGCCTTATGTTAGCCACCATCATAGCGGGCATCCTGCTGATACTCATGGGGGCTTTCAGGCTTGGCGGTCTTATAAAATTCATACCTTATACTATTACTACGGGATTTACTTCCGGCATAGCTGTTACAATACTTATAGGACAGCTTAAGGACTTTCTGGGACTCACATACCCTGCCGGTACCGAGACCATAGAAACCATGGACAAGATAAAGGCCGTTGTCTTTAATATATCCACATTCAATCCATACACACTGCTTGTGGGAGGCATAAGCCTGGTGATACTGATACTCTGGCCCAAGGTCAGTGAAAAGATCCCCGGCTCACTGATCGCAGTCATCGTCGGCATCCTTCTGGTAAAATTCACCGCCATGCCCGTCAATACAATAGGCGATCTTTATACCATAAGCAACAGCCTTCCTACTTTCCATATGCCCGAATTAAGCCTTGCGGCAGTAAAGGAAGTGGCGTCCGACGGTTTCACCATTGCAATACTGGCAGCCATTGAATCCCTGCTTTCCTGCGTGGTAGCAGACTCAATGATAAACTCCCACCACCGTTCCAATATGGAACTTATCGCCCAGGGTCTGGGCAACATCGGCTCCGCATTCTTCGGCGGCATCCCTGCTACCGGAGCCATTGCAAGAACTGCCGCCAATATAAAAAACGGCGGCCGTACCCCCATTGCCGGAATAGTACATGCCATAGTGCTTGTACTGGTACTTGTGGTACTGATGCCCTATGCGTCACTCATCCCCATGCCCACGATAGCAACAATACTCTTTATGGTTGCCTATAATATGTGCCAGTGGAGGACCTTCGTGCATCTCTGCAAGACTGCCCCTAAGAGTGACATCATAGTCCTTATCACTACCTTCGTCCTGACGGTTGCATTTGACCTGGTAATAGCAATTGAAGTCGGAATGGGAATCGCACTGATACTCTTTATGAAGCGTATGAGCGAAGAGACTCACATCGAGGGCTGGGTATCCTACGATCCGGATGAGGATCCCGACGGAATGAACTTAAAGCCCCTGCCCAAGCATGTCCGCGTATATGAAATATCAGGTCCGCTTTTCTTCGGTGCCACAGACCAGATAGCAGCCATCGATTTCAGTAAGAGCACCAAAGTCATAATCATGAGGATGCGCGGTGTTCCCGCCCTTGACGCATCCGCCATGCACACCCTTGAGGAATTCCACGGCAGATGCAAAAATGCGGGCATCCAGCTTGTATTCTCCCATGTCAATGAGCAGCCCATGCACACCATGCAGAAGGGCGGCTTTGTGGAACTTATCGGTGCGGAGAATTTCCGTCCCCATATAGACGATGCCGTAGACTGGGCCGGCGAGCTGGTAAAGAAATAATTATCTAACCTTCAGAGTCTTCAGATATACTTTCTGCTCTGCAGTGATACGGTTACTTTCCACGGCTTTCTGTATGGACTTATTGTGTGTCCATGCGTCCAGACGTCTTTCCTGAATAAAGGGAAGTATGGTCTCATACTGCTTTGCAAGGGCTGTGGCAAAATACCAGGCGATCATCATATTGATGTAATATTCTTCCGAACGTATCCCTGCAACCATTTCCGGATATTCCGGATCAAAATCATCATCCAGGTAATGCTCCATCAGCATCCCTATGCCAAACCTGACGGTATATGTCCGGTCACTCCTTATCCATTCAGGTATCTGGGCGAGCAGCTCCGTCCTGTGCTTTTTGAACACCTTGGGAGACATCTGGTCGCAGGTTGCCCAGTTATCAACATATGGAAGGAAGCGGTTCAGTTCCGTGACACAGCTATCATAATCCTTCATCCCTGAAATGATAAAAGCGTGTAACTGGTTTTCGTCAAAATATTTATGGGGCAAAGCATTTAAAAATACCGGTATATCTTCCTGCTTTGCCAGGGCAGAGGCATAGCTTCTTAAATCAGGCGTGCGCACACCGATAAAGTATCCTGCATCCACCGTAGGTATCAGCTTGGACTGAAAATCCCGGTATTCCTTATCCTGCATCTCAAACAGATGCTCCTGTATTTCCCTGCACTTTCTCGGACTTCTCATCTATTCCCCCTCATCAAAACACGCCACCCTATGTTCATCGGAATAGCTATCTGCAACGCTGCCGACAATGGGATCAGCGTCTCCTGCGTTTTATTCCTCATCCAGGTGACGCAGGAGCTTTTCATAAAAATCCGCAGTCTCTGTTCCCGTCACCTCCCGGCCTGAAACGAAGTACCTGACATATCCTTTGCCTTCACTCTTCGCACCTTTTTCTTCCATAATGTGCTGAAGGTTCCTTATGGTTCCTTCCGCACCGTCTATCATGATCATCTCTTTTTTGAAGAAGGGCCTTAATGCTTTTTCGAAATGATTGAAATGTGTGCATCCGAATACGAGGATATCATAATCCTTCAGCTCCACATCATTTTCGGAATGATCTGAAATATATTTATCCAGTTCGGTTGAAATATACGAAGCTACACTTTCAGAATCAAACTCACCGCGCTCCGCAAAGCTTACAAGCTCAGGCAGCGCCAGCATGTCCACTTTATGCCGGTCATCCACCCGGTCAAGAAGATCCCTGAATTTCTTTTCCCTTACTGTTATTGGGGTTGCTATCACAAGAATACGCCCGTCGGAATTCATTTCCACCGCAGGCTTGACTGCGGGCTCCACCCCGATGATGGGCACAGTATATTTTTTCCTTAAAAGATTGGCCGCAACAGAAGTTGCCGTATTGCAGGCTATGACTATAGCCTCGCAGCCCTGTTCCAGAAGGAACTCAACCGCCCCGTCGGAATACTCGGCCACCTCTTCCTTTGCCCTGAGACCATAGGGAACATGGTCCGAATCCGCATAATAAAAATATGCCTCATCCGGCATGATCTGCAATGCTTCATGAAGTAATGTGAGTCCTCCGACGCCGGAATCAAACATACCTATCTTCATCTATGTCACACCTTCCCCTTTTGGAGAGCCTTTTTTAATGCTGCGACCTGTTTATCATCCAGGATGCTGTATTCCCCGGGCCTTAAGTCGCCCAGGCCTACATTCACCACCCTGACACGCTTAAGGGACTTTACATTATAGTTCTCAGTCTTCCACATGCGCCTGATCTGCCTGTTCAGGCCCTGAGTAAGCACCATCCGCACCACATTCCTGCGGATCTTTTCTATGCGGCAGGGCCTGGTCTTCTTCTGAAGGTCAGTCAGATACACCCCCTTTGCCAGCCGGTCCATAGCCTCCTGGGTCACCTCATGATCAAGGTAAACTATATACTCCTTCTCATGGGCATTCTTACCGCGCATCATCTCATCTATAAGCGCGCCGTCATTCGTAAGCAGAAGCAGTCCCTCGGAATCCTTATCCAGGCGGCCTGCATAAGCCAGCCGCTCACTTAAATCAATATAATCGAAGACCGTTTCTTCCGCATGTTCATCGGAAGCGGTAACCGTGACACCCTTGGGTTTATAAAAAGCTACCACGATCTTTTTCTCCGGACCGCGGACAAGTACGCCGTTGACAATTATGTTCTCATCACCGGTGACCATATCGCCCAGCTTTGCCTTTTTTCCGTTGACGCTTACCTTGCCGCCCTCAATAAGACGGTCGGCCTCGCGCCTGGAAGCAACGCCGCATTCCGCAAGATATTTATTTAATCTCACCTGTCCGGATTCCTGCATTATTCCGTAAGTCCCTTAAATTCCGGAAAGCAGTCTAAGGTTGCAAAATAATCCTTCGGCTCTTCCCTGCGCCTTATCAGCTGAACGCTTCCGTCTTCCTTAAGCAGAAGCTCTGCACTCTTAAGCTTGCCATTGTAGTTGTATCCCATTGAAAATCCGTGGGCACCGGTATCATGTATTGCGATATAATCACCAATCTCTATCTCCGGAAGCATGCGGTCTATCGCAAACTTATCGTTGTTCTCGCAAAGTGATCCCGTCACATCATACTTATGGTCACAGGGCGCGTCCTCCTTGCCCAGTACCGTTATGTGGTGGTATGCTCCATACATAGCCGGACGCATAAGGTTAACCGCACATGCATCCACACCGATGTAATCCTTGTAGATCTTCTTTTCGTGGATGACCCTGGTCACCAGCATGCCGTAGGGGCCCGTCATGAAACGACCCATCTCTGTATATATCTCAACATCCCCAAGGCCTGCGGGCACAAGTATCTCGTCATATACTTTATGTACGCCCTCACCGATAACCATGATATCATTGGGGGTCTGCTCAGGCTTGTAGGCTATGCCGACTCCGCCTGAAAGGTTTATGAAATTAAGGCTTACGCCGGTTTCATTCTTTATCTCAACAGCCAGCTCGAAAAGCTGCTTTGCAAGGACGGGATAATAGTCATTGGTAACGGTATTGCTTACCAGAAAAGCATGCATACCGAATTCCTTTACGCCCTTATCCTTAAGTATCTTATATGCCTCAAAAAGCTGTGCCTTTGTCATGCCGTACTTTGCATCACCGGGGTTATCCATGATCCCGTTGCTTATGGTCACAATACCGCCGGGATTGTACCTGAGGCTCAGCCTTTCGGGAAGCTTTCCAAGCACCTTTTCAAGAAATGCAATATGTGAAAAATCATCAAGGTTTATGGTTGCCCCAAGCTTTGCAGCATATTCGAAATCCTCTACGGGCGTATCATTGGAAGAAAACATTATATCGTTTCCTGTAATGCCGCACTTTTCCGCAAGCATGAGCTCCGTAAGAGAAGAGCAGTCGGAACCGATGCCATACTCTTTAAAAACTTTCATGATGAAAGGATTAGGCTCAGCCTTAACCGCAAAAAACTCCTTGTATCCTTTATTCCACGAAAAGGCCTCCTTTACTGCTGCCGCATTGGCACGAAGCCCCTTTTCATCATAGATATGAAAAGGTGTGGGATAGGTCTTAACGATCTCCTCAATCTGTGCTTTGCTAAAAAAAGGTTTCTTTTCCATAGTTTTCATTCTCCTTAAGTTTATCTCCTCCGACCGTTTTTCGGTCAGTATGTTTAATGTTTTCAGTCCTCTATCTGCCAGTCTATCTCTTCCACGCCGTGGCTCTTTAAAAATTCATTTGCCCTGCTGAAATGCCTGCATCCGAAAAAACCTCTGTATGCAGACAACGGGCTCGGGTGCGGTGCCCTCAGGACCAGGTGTGCCGGGTTATTGAGCATCGCCGCCTTCTTTCCTGCGGGGCTCCCCCACAGCATAAAGACTATTGGCCTGTTTTCAGCATTTACCTTTTCTATCACGGCATCCGTAAATGTTTCCCACCCTATCCCGCGGTGCGACATGGAATCATGGGCACGGACAGTCAGCACAGTGTTTAAAAGCAGCACGCCCTGCTTAGCCCACTTTGTCAGGTCACCGGAAGACGGTATGCTGCAGCCCAGGTCGTCATGAAGCTCCTGATATATATTCTGCAGCGAGGGAGGCGGATCTGTAGGCTTCTTCACGGAAAAGCACAGCCCATGGGCCTGCCCCTCGTTTATGTAGGGATCCTGCCCCAGTATCACCACCTTTACCTCATGCAGGGGCGTCAGGTGGAATGCATTGAAAAGATCTGCTGCCGGCGGGTATATCAGATGAGAACGGTACTCATCCCTGACCTTCCGGTACAGTCTTTTGTAATATTCTTTATTGAACTCTTCCGAAAGGGCATAGGCCCAGTCATTGGATATAGGTGCCAAATTCCCACCGCCTTTTACAGCCTCACGGATACTCCGCGGTCTCGTAAGTATTTCTTCAAGTCCTTTATTTCCATCTCTTTAAAATGGAAAAGTGATGCCGCAAGAGCTGCGTCAGCACCACCTTCTGTCAGAGCATCATAAAAATGATCCATTGTTCCCGCTCCCCCCGATGCGATCACGGGCACGGAAACATTTTCCGATATTGCCTTTGTAAGCTCGATATCATATCCTGCCTTGGTTCCGTCACAGTCCATGCTTGTCAGGAGTATCTCTCCGGCCCCCAGGCTGCAGGCCTTCATCGCCCACTCAACGGCGTCGATCCCCATATCGACCCTTCCGCCGTTTTTATAGATGTTCCAGCCGTCGGAGCCCTCACGCCTTTTAGCATCGATTGCCACTACTACGCACTGGGATCCGAATTTATCAGCCGCATCAGATATTAAATCAGGATTCATTATTGCCGCTGAATTAACAGATATCTTGTCTGCGCCTTCCCTGAGCAGCGCCCTGAAATCATCGACAGTCCTGATGCCTCCGCCTACGGTAAAAGGGATAAAGACCTGTTCGGCCACCCTTCTTACCATATCCACTACCGTAGCCCTGGCATCGCTTGATGCAGTTATGTCAAGGAAAACCAGCTCATCCGCACCGGCGGCATCATAGGCTGCGGCAACGCTGACCGGGTCACCGGCATCCACAAGATTTACAAAATTTATACCTTTAACAACACGCCCGCCATTTACATCCAGGCAGGGTATTATTCTTTTAGTGTGCATTGGTATTTACCTCATATCTTCAAAAAGTTCTCAAGTATCTTAAGTCCCACTGATGAGCTCTTCTCCGGATGGAACTGGGTTGCAAAGATATTGCCCTTTTCCACGGATGCGTGGATGTGAGTTCCGTATTCCACGGAGGAAGTGACTATACTCTCATCCTCGGCTTTCAGATAAAAGGAGTGGACAAAATACACATATGCCCCTTCATCGATTCCGTCCAGGATAACGGACTTATTTTCCATATGCAGGGAATTCCAGCCTATCTGGGGAACCTTTATTCCGTCTGATGCAGGTATCTTCAGTACCCTGCCCTTAAATATGCCCAGGCCGTCGACTCCCGGCGATTCCTCGCTTCCTTCAAAAAGGAGCTGAAGGCCGACGCATATAGCCATGAAGGGAGTACCTGCATCTATCACCTGATGGATCACAGGTACAAGGCCGTATTCCTCAAGCTTACCCATAGCATCACCGAACACGCCTACCCCGGGAAGCATTACCTTATCCGCAGCTGTGATAACAGCCGGATCCCTGGTAACCACCGCTTCTTCACCAAGAGATATTACTGCCTTCTCCACGCTCTTTATATTGCCTGCATCATAATCTATTATGGCTATCATATTTCACCTTTTCCCGCCGCGCTCATACGGCCCTGTGAAGTGATTTTTCTTAAAACTGTGTGCTGTCTATCTGCACCTGAACATTATCCTCGGTATCAACGATTATGTTCGTTGAATGCTGCTCATCCCCATTATCTTCGGGCTGCTCAGCTTCCGGGGCATTCTCATCCGTATTTTCTTCTTCGGTATTTTCCTCTGGGGCATTCTCCTCAGGCGCATCCGCATCAGTCCGGGCATTGGGATCCGTACCGTTTTCCAGAATGTACTGCTCCTCTTCCGGAAGCATATCGGGAAGGCCCGTGTCCGGAGCATCACCTTCCTCCGGTGTTTCAGGCTCCACGCTTCCGCTGCCCCCAAGACCATACATTGCATTAACCGCATCCTGCATCTTCACATAGGGCTCACCCCGCAGTATTGCATTAACCGCACCTGTATAGTCAGTCTTATTATAATCGATTATTTCCATTGCCTGTTCTTCAGATACGCCAAAGTCATTCTGAAGAGCAGCCAGGATCTGTTTCCTTGTAACATCAATATCCTCTTTTACTCCAAGGGTCTCAGCATCCGTTTTAAGGGCCTCATAACGCTTCAGTCCCTGGAACAGTGCATCGAGTGCCTTGTCATTCATTCCCATAGCCTTATACTGACCGTAAGACTCATACTTGCGGTCCATAAGTATGATGGTCTTGGAGCGGTCGTATATCAGCTGGTCGCTCTCATTCAGCTTCTTTCCGTACATGGAATAAAAAGCTTCTTTATAGTCATGGTCATAGTATGCAGTCCTTGCGGATTTCATGACATTTGCCTTAGGCAGGAATACAGCAAGCACTATGGCAGCCGCCAGAACAGACACAGCAAAAGCAGCGGACCTTATTATGTATTTCTTAGGAATCTTCGGGCCCTTTTCCTCTTCCCCCGGGGCTTTTTCTTTCTTAGGCTTCTTCTCCTTGGGTTTCTTAGGCTTCTTTTCTTTGGGCTTCTTTTCCTTCTTGGGCTTTTTCTTCTTTTTCTTGCCATTTTCTTCATCCTCGGCATCAAGCTCATTCAGTATTTGCTTGTTCTCATCACTAAGCTTGGTGGTGCTTTCCTCAGGAGATGCTTCATCCTCTTCCTCATAGAATACAGCCTCTAAAAGAGCCGCGATCAGGCCCTTCTTTTTTTCTCCCTTTTTCTTCTTTTTCTTGCCGGATCCGTCATCCTCGCCATCACCTTCCGGTGATCCCTCATCGGATGCTGATCCCTCTGATATATCGCCGGGTATATCCGACATGTCATCCAGAAGATCCATATCGGCAGATGCGCCGGCATCTGCTGCTTCAGGTGCTGCTTCGGCCGCAGCCTCACCATCGCCTTCGCCTTCTGCATCTTTATCTTTTTTCTTTTTTCCGAAAAGATTGGCAAAGAATGAGCCCTTCTCGCCCTTTTCCTTCTTTTTCTTTTCTTTCTTTTTCTTCTTGGATTTCTTTCCGGACTCAGCCCCATCCTCTTCGGAATCATCATCAAAACTGTCAGGACCCACATCCGGTTCTTTTAAAAGATCGGCATTTACTGCCTCATTGTTGTCGGATTTTTCAAGAACATCCTTGATATCCCCCAGGTCACCGTCCAGCACATCCATGTCGGAGAGCATATCCAGTATATCCGCATCACCTTCCGTGCTGGGCAGGCTTTCACCTGGAATATCCGCTTCTGCGGCTGCAATACGAGCCTCCAGGTCATCGGGATCCATATCCGCCAGCTCGCTTAAGTCGCTCTGTATATCGTCATCACCGCCATCACCCTTGAGCAGTGACATAAGGTCGTCAGCCTCGGCATCCACGTCCTCTGAGAAATCAGATATAGCCTCGTCATCTATAAGTCCTGCCTCACCAACATCTGATAACAGATCATCAACAGCATTGATATCATCAATTGCCTCAGCTTCTGCCACATCATTTACTGCATCATCTATTTTTTCCTCGTCTGAATCAGCATCAGCAGTTCCGTCATCAACTAAACCGGCATCAGCCTCTTCACTAACCGGATCATCAATATTTTCCGGCAATTCCGTATCGGCGGCAGAATCAGCATCCTCAGGCATATCGATGCCCTCATCCTGTACATCAGACTCAGCCATATCATCAGCGTCTACGGGAGGGATGTCTTCTGCAGATTCAGGCATCTCTTCTTCACTGACGGAATCCACGGCTTCTGATACATCATCAAGGCCTGCCGGCTCGGTATCTCCATCTGCAGCCCCGGGTATTTCCTCATCACTGACAGGATCAGCTGCACCGGATAAGCCATCAGCGCTTAACGCATCAATATCTTCAAGCGCATCCTCACCTGAATTCTCCGCAGTGATGTCACCTGCATCTTCTGCAGCATCAGAAATATCCTCACTATCCTCAGGCTCAACAGTCTCAGGCTCATCGAAACCGCCACCTTCCCCGGTGGGGAGAACACTGTCGTCCGCATCTTCCTCAAAGGCCTCGATCTCACTTGCCAGCTCGTCAGCGGATATACCGTCCAAGTTAAAATCTTTTGCTCCCTGAGAGTTAAGATCCAGTTTCGGAGCATCCACGGGCTGCGGCTCGTCAAAACCACCGGAAACATCATCCACAGGCTGCGGCTCGTCAAAATCACCGGAAATATCATCCAGACCCTCAGCAGATGCCATAACATCATTCGCTGCATCTTCCTCCACCGTTCCGGCTGCATCGACATTGTCAGCCGGAACCGCTGTTTCCGCAATAATGGTCTTTTCTTCCGGTTCCTTCTTTTCTTTCTTAGGATTTAATGCCTGAGCAAGTAATTGATCAAGATACTCTTCTTCTGCACTCATGTTCAAACCCTCTGTGCCGGAGACTGCCACAAAATATAAATCCGCTCAGAAGCAGTTCCGTAATAAACACGACCAATTTATTTTACCATAAATCGGCTTTGTTTGTAATAAAAACTTAAGCCGGACAGGCAGCCTGCCTGACCGGCTTATCACACAAAAAAAACGCCCCTTCTTCTGAAAGGGCGCTTTCAAAAAAACTTTTGGTCTTAATTTTTTTATTCCTCAGCGCTTGCTCCGCTTATGCCAAGGATGGTATCAATGGTACGCACGAGGTTTCCTATCTCAGGCTTGGTAAGCTGTGCGTCAGCGCCAAGCTGCTCACCTTTGCGGCGCATTTCCTCATTGATCAGGGATGAGAAGATTACGACAGGTATTTCCTTCAATTCATCATCATCCTTTATGAGCTTTGTGAGCCTGTGGCCGTCCATCTGAGGCATCTCGATATCAGTGATGACGCACTGGCAGTTCTTTGCAATACTGCCCTGGGACTTCCACATTACCAGATGATCCCATGCCTGCTGACCGTTTTCGGTATGTGTGGTATTAACATAGCCGGCCTTACGAAGACTCTCAACAATAAGCTTGTTAAGAAGTGCTGAATCTTCAGCAATAAGTATAGGTGTTTCATTTCTTGAACGTCTGCCCATCTCATCGATTTCCTGAACCTTAAGGCCTGTCTCAGGATTGATATCCGTAACGATCTTCTCGAAATCAAGGATGATTATGAGCTTTCCGTCCTTCTTTATGATACCGGTGGAAACGCCGTCCTCAGTGCTGTTGATGGTTGAATCCGGCTTTATGATCTCGGTCCAGGATACACGATATATTCCGATAACGGAATCAACGTGGAAGGCCATATTAAGTCCGTTAAAATTGGTGATAATAAAAAGTCCCTTAGGCTCTGACTGTCCTCTCTGGAGGCAGTTCTTAAGGTCGATTGCCGTGATCATGCTTTCACGCGGCATGAACACGCCTTCTACTGAAGGATGTGAATTGGGAACCGGAGTAACAGCCTGATAAGGAATTATCTCACGGATCTTGGCAACATTTATTCCGTAGGAGTTGCCATCAAGCATGAACTCAAGAATCTCCAGCTCATTGGTGCCGTTTTCAAGTAGTATCTTTGTATCCATACGCTCCACCTCATCTGTTTTTTTAGCTAAGGATCAGCCACCATGATCAGCCGCCGTCCTTAAATCGTTCACACATTATGCTCACGACATCATAAACATTATACAAAATATTGTTTCTAAAGTCCACTTGTTTTGTCTATTTTTATCTAAAAATGTAACTATTCGGAATAGTTACCCCAAATCTACTACTCAACAGATAATTCAACGCGGTCAATCCCGTTTCTCATCACCATGGTCACCGAGGATACATCTGCCTTTGACTCCTCCACTTCGATCAGAAGCACCAGTTCATCACCGGCACCTGCAGAAAGCGTCTCCCGGCAGGATGAAAGATCATTCAGCAGCAATGTGGTAAGTGCCGCCTTAGTGCTGCCGTCTCCCAGCTTAAAGGCAAAATGCGCATCCAGCGAAGCCATATCCAGCAGCTTATCCTCCCCTGACGAATTAACCGCCGAAAACTTGAACACTACAAGCTTATTTCCCGGGGATGCGGTAACAACCCCCTGCCAGTCGCCCTCAGCCGTTGCCTCCGGATATTTGTCGCAGACGGTATAACCTGTGCTCTCTATATCTATGCCGCTTATACCGAAGAACTCATCTATGTCCTTATAAACAGGTTCCGGCGGCAGTACTTCGCCCGAGTCGTCTCCGGAGTCCCCGCCGTTGTCTTTATCCTCATTTTCCTTTGTGGCTTCCTCCTGCCTGCGCATTTCTGCTGCCTGTGCCTGCATTGCAGCCTTGCGTTCCAGCTTGGCCTGCTCCTCCGCATACTCTTCTTCCGTTATCATCGATGACGAGTAATTTGCATCGTACTTCAAAAGAAGCCCGGCAGCATACTCCTCCACCTTCCGCATATCTTCTTCCGGAAGGTCGGGAATCGCGTTACCGCAGCCACAGAGGCATACCGCAGCCAGACTGATCATCAATAATTGTAATACTCTTTTCACGTTCATCCTCAGTTTATTCCTGTAATGTCCCTGCCACAGGCAAGCCGGCACATTGCATCTTTTAAAGACATTATGAATAATTTTATCATCTGCAGTCAGCTTAGACAAGTAGACTATTTAGCCGCAAACTCGCACCAGAATTCAACACCATCATCGTAGTTCACCACGCCGTAGCCACCCTTCATGGATTCCATTATAGCCTTTACTATGGACAGGCCCAGACCGCTTCCGCCGTATTCCCTGGTCCTCGCCCTGTCCACCTTGTAAAACTTATCCCAGAGCTGGTCCAGGCTTTCTTCAGGAATAGGGCTGCCGCTGTTGAAAACACTTATCTTTACAGTATCTCCTTCAGTTCCCGCCTTTATATGTATCTCTTTTCTGCCGCTGCAGTAATGGATTGCATTGCTGATATAGTTCCTTAAGACCTCCTCAGCCTGATACTCATCAGCCCATACGAAGAGTCCCTGTTTCTCTTCATAGAAAACCTTTATCCCGGCTTCTTCGGTCACCACATCAAATGAATGAATGCAGTTTACTATAAGCTCATTTATGTCAAACCGCTCCATCACCATTGCATCCCGGCCGCTCTCTACCTGGTTCAGAAGTATCAGCCGCTTTACGAGACGGTCCATTTTCTCCGCTTCATCCATTATCACATCACAGTAGAATTCACGGCTTTCAGCATCATCATTTACGCCTTCCTTAAGTCCCTCCGCATATCCCTTAACAAGGGCGATGGGCGTCTTGAGTTCGTGTGAGACATTGGCTATGAACTCAGACCTGCGCTCATCCGCGCGCTGTCTCTCTTCTATGTCCTTCATCAGCTCCAGCTGAGTGCTCTTAAGATCCGATATGGCAGTTTCAAGCTTCTCTGACATGGAATTGATATCATCCCCCAGAAGGGCAATCTCTTTTGCGCCGCCACCGTCGTATTTCTCGCTGAAATCAAGTTCACTGACCTGTCTGGATATCTTTGACAGTTTCTCCACCGGATCCGTTATCTTTTTTGCGGCATACCATATTACCACCGCTGATATAAGTACAGCAGCAATGCCGACTATGTGGAAGAAACGTATGGACATCTTCACGCTTTCCCTTATGCTTTCCATGGGAGTCCTGATCAGGAAAAAATTATCAGTGTCCATATTTCCCCAGATTATCAGATACTCGCTGCCGCTGAGGGGATCCTTCACTTTTGATATAACATAGTTTTCAGCACTTTCCAGAATTTCGGAACCGCTCTGTTCCCGCTCGAAGATCATGCCCCTGAGCTGCATTGTTATTTGCTCCGGATCACTCATTGTAGAATAAACCGTTTTGGACTCAGCATCCGTTACTATGAAATCCATATTATTGATGCTGCAGATCTTAATCATTTCGGAACTGAATCCTTCCGTTCCGATGCTTCCTGCATCATAGCCGTTTTTCAGCGCCTTATAGGTTTCCACCAGTTTTTTTTCTTTGTCCCTGAGGTAAAAATCTTCCAGAAAAAAAGAATTGACGACGCCGCAGACAACCAGAGTGCCCGCAAGCAGCAGAACAAAGATCAGAATAAGCTCTTTTTTTAATGAGAGTCTTTGCTTATGACATCCTTCTTTCAGCATGATCAGCTCACTTCTCCGGTTCAAACTTGTATCCAAGTCCCCATATGGTATGGATATAATTTCCCCTTGTTCCCAGCTTGCTCCTGAGTTTCTTCACATGGGTATCTATGGTCCTGGCATCACCGAAATAATCATAATTCCATACACTGTTGAGTATTTTTTCCCGGGATAAGGCGATGCCCTTGTTCTCCATAAAGTAAACTAACAGTTCAAATTCCTTTACGCTTAATTCAACTGTATCATCGTCCACATATACTATATGTGCTGTCTGGTCCACCCGTATCGCACCGCACTCTATCAGCTCCTCCCCCGTCACACCAGAAGTGCGCCTTAGTATTGCTTCCACCCTCGCCACAAGTATCTTGGGCGAAAAAGGCTTGGATATATATTCATCCACACCAAGCTTAAATCCCAGGAGCTCATCTTTTTCTTCTGCCCTGGCTGTCAGCATTATTATGGGAAGGGAGGATGTTTTCCTTACCTCCCTGCAGACTTCCCATCCGTCCATTTCCGGCATCATCACATCCAGGATCATCAGTGATATATCCTTCTCCTTACAGAAAATGTCAAGAGCCTGCCTTCCGTTCTCCGCTTCCAGCACAACGTATCCCGTTTTCGTGAGAAAATCCGAAAGAAGTTTACGCATCCTGCTTTCATCATCTACGATCAGTATCGTCTGTTTTGCCATTATAATCACCTTCTGTATCTGTAACTGTTCAGTATCTTCCGGTTCTTCCGCTTATTCCTCATCCTGCATTTCAACCGTTCTGGCTCTGAGCTCAGCTTCACGCTGCGTCAGTTCCGCATCCCAGGCAGCATATTTATTCTGGAGTGCTGTTTCATAATTCAGGATATTGGGCGTGTCACTCTTGAATGCTATGATGAACATCACCACGATCGCAGCAGCAAGAAAAGCGATCACTATCCTGTGGGACAGTATTTTGCTTTTGCTTTCCTGCTTTTCTCTTTTCAGACGCCTCTTAAGTTTATTGAAATTCTCTTCCGTAAGCTTCAGGTCATCCCCTCCCTCAGCTTCACGTGTCCTTGTTATGCCCGAAAACATTTCCACAGGGATCCCCCTGAGCTCGTGATCCAGCTCCGTCGAATGCTCCCTGAGAAATCCGTACATTTCAGACATATATATCAGGCCTTCCGGCGTACGCAGTGAAGAGGCATTTATCATCTTGTCATAAAGGAGATGAACCACCTTGGGCTTAGAGTAATCTATCTGCTGCTCCAGCTTCTGTATGCGCTTAAGCTCCCTTTCGGCATCATCCGCCATCACTTTGTCCGCATAGGAAAAAGCACCTAATTCAAAACGTTCTTCTTTTTTACCTGAATCCTTATTATTCATACCATTCACCCGGAAATCATATAACAGCTGTCTGCCTATGATTATACCAGAATTTTATAGAATAAATTTTGTATGCGATGAAAAAAAGCCCTCCTGCAAACGCAGAAGAGCCTTTTACATCCTCACAGATCAGATACCAAGCGTCTTTTTCAGCTCGTCAACAAACACATTCACGTCCCTGAATTCCCTGTATACAGATGCGAACCTGACATAGGCAACAGCATCGATTTCTTTGAGCTTGTTCATAACCAGCTCTCCCACAACGCTGCTTGCA
>JAILDD010000145.1 GCA_024689605.1 Lachnospiraceae bacterium | reverse complement strand
TCCGGAAATATGATGAACGAAAGTTTTGAACTGGATGTGACCGGTGTCACAAAAGTCCGTTTTTGGTGGGAAGGGACTTATGGTATAGGAAATATTATCTGCCGTTGACTGTAAGAATCTATTTCCAAAGAAGGGCAGTATACCCTTTCATCGAATAAGTATCTTTATGGATTATTCATTTAACGAGGGAGGATGAATATATAGCTTTGCAAGTTCAAACTGGAAATGCAGACACTATCTTTATTATTAGGGGTATGACAAATGGCCAGTAAAAAGCAAGAAAAATATGATCTTAAGAAGCTTCCTCTTCCGATACGACCTGGAGATCCTGTATATTTAGTCCTGGATGATGACAGCATCGAGGCTATTACCGCCAAAAATGTGGGAATTGATGAAGAAGGCATTGTTTTAGTTGAATGTGAATATGGAGAGTACGAGATCGGGATAGAAGACAGACTTTTCTTTACAAGAGAAGATGCGGAGGATTTCATAAATGGAACCCTGCCGGATGAGTATGGGATTGTGGAGTACGAGAACCTGAATCTGCCTTATAAACCTGGAACTTTATTCTACTACTGTTACTATGACTGCTTTGATTATCGTTGGGAAATCTATGAGGAGTATTACACTTATGTTATGTTCACCGGTGATGGGGAGGTAAAGGTCGGAGACGGGGAATCTGAATGTACCATGATTGGCATAGAAGTTGACAGCTGTTTTGATACGCTTCGTAAAGCAAGGGCATACGTCAGAGCGCATCCGGACGGAGTCTGATATGTAAACAGAATATAATCCCCATTCACTCACAACTTCCCGAGATCTGTGTATTTGGTTTGCTATGACAATGTAAAGGATTTTGCAGGCGAAATCTCTGAACAGGGATGATCTTACCCGGTGAAAAGACGGAAGATGGGGCTGGAAGTTATTGAATAGTTACGATTATTTTTAGGAATTATAGCGGGAGAGTCATAATATGAAAATAACATTGTCCAAATCGGAAAAAATACTTGCCCTGTTAAATCAGTGGGATCCCAAAGGTATATATAAAAAGTCTTCAGATTGGAGGGCATAACGCTATGAAGCTGAGACGATAGCGCAAAGTGTAAGGAGAAACAGTAAAGCTTCAACGGTGGAACGTGTCATAAAAGAGACTATGGAAACGGTAACAAACGGAAAAGAACTGGATGAAAAAGAAGTTCAGTTTTTCACCCAATGTATTCTGCAGATTATGAAGAATAGGTAATAAACTGAGAGAAGCTCTCGAAAAAGAAAGATGAACTTGTAAATTCATTTTACCATATTTTTTGCTGCTTAAGGGTACTTGCTTCTCTATAACGGTTGAAGGAGTATAAGATATTATGTCTGAAAAGAAGATGATGAGTAAAGCAGAGATTATGAAAGCAATATGCCCATTCTGTGATGGGGAGTTTGATTGCCCCGTATATCCGGAGATACATATCCCCGGAGATGGGAAGCTGAAAAAGAGAATTCTTAACAGGGATCTGTTTTTTCCGGTCTGTCCTTATTGTAAGACTGAGATTAAAGTGAAGCCCACGTGCATGTATTATGATGAACACAAGAGACTTTTGGTCCTTGTGGTTGAATCCCCGGATACAGTACTGGAATCCATAATAAAGAATGGGTATAGAAATCCTGATGAGGATATAGATGATAATCTGTTTATATTTCTGAAAGGTCTTGTTAAACGCAGGATTGTTTATGATGTGGATGCGTTCAGAGAAAAAATATTACTGTCGGATTATAATTATGATGACAGAATCATAGAACTGATGAAATGTTCATTATCAGAACTTATAGAAAAAGAATGCAATGATCATGTTCACCGGATATTTCTTGATGAGTCTGCAGGTAATACGATGAAATTCACAGCTATCCTTGGTATACATGCTCCTTATGAATATATCGATATTTCAGTACCTTCTTATGTTTATACCCAATACAGAAATAAATATCTGGATAAGATTGGGAATCCTGAAGAGGATGAATACATATATACAGATCAAAAATGGGCAGCAAAGTCAGGACTGTTAAAAGATGAGAATCCGGGTTTTATACTTCCGGTATAATAGAGAATATTGGGATTTTGTGGCTTTGATAAAGGTAATGTCGTTAAGCTGTCCTCACGATTTTGCTCGAAAGGCTGTTATCAGGCAAGGTATTCCTTGGAGTGACAGGTAATTAGTACTCTTCAGAGCCATTTTGCGCATATACTGGATTTTTGAAGATATGCATATTTTTTTATATACTATATACTGTAGTGCTTCGGATTGCTGTAATAATGACATAGACAATTACCATGAGCCGGGAGGGAAATGACTGTTATGAGAAAGTATGTGCTGGCTGCCGTGTTAATGCTGCTGTGCAGTTCTGCTTCCGTTAACTGTTATGCCGCGAAGGAATGGATCCAGTCAGGACCCTTTTCTTATAAGGTGAAGGATGACGGTACTGCCGCGACCGTTGACTATAATACAGAGGATGATCGGCTTGAGAGGAACAATGGTGTGCTGCTTATGGGATTTAATGATTCACCCCGTGTCAGGGGATATTCGTTTTAAGCGCCCTGAGCCTCTTTGATTTAGCCGGTTTTTCTGCATAAGTAACTTTATGGATTATTCATTTAAATGAGGGAGGACTGAGATGTTAAAAAACTGTAGACTTAACCGCATATGCAGACTGTTTGTGATTCTTTTCTTTGTTTCAGGCATATGCCTGGTGCTGGGAAGATATACAGAAATTCATGCAGCAAAGGTGAATATATCGAACGAGGATCTGGGCGGCTTTTACGCAAAACCAGATGTCTATAAGTCACTCGTGAATCGTATCGGGGGAATGAAAATCAGCAGCAACAGCGATTATCAGACATTTTATGCAAGCGGGAATCATATGACGATAGGAGTTAACAGAAATGCCCGCTATCCAAGGCATTATTTTATCATCAGCAACACAGGCAATAAAAATGTTTCCCTGTTGGGGATGACGATCGGTATGAAATATTCTAAAGCTGTGAAGAACCTGCGGGCCAACAGTCATCTTTCAAAATATAAAAAGACAATATTTTATGCCGGAGATGCCGCTACACTTTACCTGAGCCTTAAAAATGGAAAAATATCAGGCTGGAAATTCATATGTGCGCCGACAAGCTGATATTCCTGATAAATTCTGCACTGAAATGCAGAACTTATGGAATCATGAAAGATGGAGGG
>JAILDD010000087.1 GCA_024689605.1 Lachnospiraceae bacterium | reverse complement strand
TGGACATGGCATAAATCCTCCCTTGGTATTAGGTTTCTAGTCAATTCCATTATACCAAAAAGCGAGAGTTTATGCCTTTTTATTGGCTGAAATATTGAATTTTCAAGGTTCAACACACTTTTTCAGTGTGGGAAGTTTTAGTTATCTTATATATCAATTTTACCCAAAATGATCAGTCTCCGTCAAACGGATTCTAAAGCCCCTCTTGAAATCGTCGGATAATTTTGTCATAATATACGAAGAAGTCAGAAAAGTGTACGTAAAGGAGAAATAATTGGAAATAAAGAATACAAACGGTGAGTCATTCATCGTCCTTGACAATGATACAGCTTTACGGGTAAAAGACCTCCAGTTATTGTTCAACTCCGGCATGGTATCCGACAAGGTAAACGAAATGATCACAGCGGCTAAGCGTGATTTCGTTATGGCACATCATTCCAGTGCTATTTTCCGTTTATCCACCTGCGGCAGTTGGAAGAACGGGTGTTGGAAGACATATGTGCACGTGGGTTCGAAAAGAAAAGGGATCACTGCGGCCACTGAGGAACGCCTGATAGACAAGCTGTTCGATTTTTATATGGACGCAGAAAAAAAGGCCAACACCCTTGAGACTGTTTTTGAAATGCTTATGGACTATAAACAGAATTGCCTGAACAGGCGGGACAAGACTATCGCCACTGATCGTAATCGCTTCAGACATGTTCCCGTGGAACTGCTTGAAAAGAATATCAACGATATCACGGATGATGATATACGCAGATTTATCGTATCCACTCTTCTTCCTGAAAAACCGAAGCCTGATTTCATTAAAAAAATGCTTCAGTCACTCGGTGCCGTTTTTGATTACGGCATCAGGAAGAAGATATGTTCCGACAATCCTACCCGTTACATAGACGCACAGGATTATTATAAGCACTGCGACCATGAGGTCAAACAGGATGAGGAAAAAGCTTTTTCAGCCGAGGAGCTTGCCAGAATAACAGAAGATGCTCTGAAAGAACCCGATAACCCCCGCGCTTTAATGTCTCTTCTTGCCAAGGAGACCGGTATGCGGGCCGGTGAGCTTGCAGCACTGCATGCCGGCGATGTGCAGGATGGCTTCATCCATGTACACAGGCAGCAGATCATGGTATCTGACGTAGATCACAACAAACTGATCGAAGTCGGCTATACCAAGGACGAACGTATGCATCCGCATAACGGACGTTTTATCCCGATAACAGAAGAAGCCAGACGTGTGATCGAGATGGCAAAAGCCATTCCGGGAGATTCTCCGTATCTGTTTCATGAGAAGAATCGTTCCAAAATGGTACCAACAGACGGCTATGCCCACAATCTGCGCAGGCGCTGCAGGCGGCTCGGATGCGTACCGACAAATAATCATGCCTTCAGAATGGCTTTTAATTCAAGGCTGATTGAACTCGGCTTCAGTTCATCGGACAGGGCTTTGATCCTCGGACACGAGGTCCAGACCAACGAGACTCATTACTCCCTCACAGACAAGAGGAGGCTGGAGACGATCAGGGAGCGACTTTGTCGCAAATGTGAAAAACGAATTGACTAACTTCCGCGCAAATGTGATACTATATCTGAAATTATTAGGCGCAATCGTGAGGAATGTTTTATGTTTAAACGAAAAATATATGATGAAATGTTGAAGTGGAAGCGGGAATATGCACCTAAATATGCATTATTCCTAAAGGGGGCAAGGCGTGTAGGTAAGACAACCTTAGCCGAGAAACTTGGGCGCGAAGAGTACAGATCATACATACTGGTAAGATTTGATCAGACGGATAAGTCTATTAATCGATTGTTTACTGATAGTCTTCGTGATCTGGACATGCTTTTTAATACATTGCAGTTTGCCTATAATACACGTCTATACCCAAGAGAATCCTTGATCATTTTAGATGAGATTCAGTTGTTCCCGCCGGCCAGACAAGCTTTGAAAACGTTACTTGAAGACGGAAGATATGACTATATAGAAACAGGGTCACTTGCAGGTATAACGAAGAAAAGCAAGAATATTCTGATTCCATCGGAAGAATATCCGCTAGATGTATTACCAATGGATTATGAGGAGTATTTATGGGCGAATGGGAATGATATGATCATTCCGACATTGAAGGAGCATATATCGTCATTAAAGCCGATGGGAAGTCTTCATCAGCATATTATGAAATCGTACAGGGAATATATGCTTGTGGGCGGAATGCCACAAGCTGTTACTGCGTTTGTTGAAAGCAAGGATTTTGAAAACGTTGATTTTGCTAAAGAGCAGATCATAAACTTGTATAAGCAG
>JAILDD010000057.1 GCA_024689605.1 Lachnospiraceae bacterium | reverse complement strand
CAGGCTGACTTCGACGGACTGCGCATCGATCCTTCGATACCTTCCGCATGGGACGGCCTCAAGGCTACAAGACAGTTCAGAAACGCTACTTACGATATCAAGGTTACAAATCCTTCACACGTATGCAAGGGCGTTAAGAGCGTTACCGTAGACGGCAATGCAATCGACGGCAACCTCATCCCTGCATTCTCTGACGGAAAGACCCACAGCGTAGAAGTTGTAATGGGCTGATAAATACACACTTTAAAAGCTGCGGTCAGCAATGACCGCAGCTTTTTTATTGACAATGAATTATTATTATAAACATCCAGACCACAGCTGCATAATGACTTACTGTTCCCTGAATACTATCTCTCCTGTTGATGCATCCATGGATTCCACGATAGCCAGGGAATGGAGATTAATGCCTGACTCACGAAGGTTCTTTCCTCCGTCCTGGAAGCCTTTCTCAATAGCTATGCCCACGCCCTCAAGGGTTGCGCCTGACTCATTTATAATGCTTATGAGTCCCTCTATGGCACATCCGTTTGCAAGGAAGTCATCAATGACCAGCACATGATCCTCCGGTGAAAGATATTTTTTCGAAACTATGACATCATATACACGTCCGTGGGTAAAGGACTGTATCTTTGTGCTGTACACACTTCCGTCCAGGTTGATAGACTGGGATTTCTTGGCAAAAACCACCGGAGCATTATCAAAATACTGAGCCGCGATAACCGCTATTCCGATACCCGAAGCCTCGATAGTAAGGATCTTGTTGATTGGCCTGTCCGCAAAGATTCTCTTAAATTCCTTGCCAATCTCCGCAAAAAGCTCTATGTCCATACGGTGATTTAAAAATGAATCAACCTTGAGGACATTGCCTTCCTTTACGATACCGTCTTTTCTGATTCTATCTTCCAGTAACTGCATAGAAACCTCCGATCATTTTCCTCACATAATTTTTATAAACTATCTCTCTTCCCTGAAATACGGCAGGCCCAGTGCTGCAGGCGGCTGCTTGTCCCTGCTGTTGCGCAGGCTGGTCACGATCAGCACAACCACCGTTACCACGTAAGGAAGCATCTTGAATATCTCCTGAGAACTCCTTGTAAGTCCGGGGATATAGAGATACAGCCAGTAAAGTATACCGAATAGATATGCCCCCCAGATGGCATGCTTGCTCTTCCAGGTGGTAAAGATAACCAGCGCTACAGCAAGCCATCCCAGAGTCTCTATAGAGCCGTCGTTAGCCCATGTACCCTTTATATAATCCATAACATAATACACGCCGCCAAAACCGCATATACCGGCTCCTATGCATATAGCCAGGTATTTGTTCAGATTTACATTTATACCCGCTGCATCGGCTGCGGCAGGATTCTCACCCACGGTACGGAGGTTTAATCCGCGCCTTGTGTGGTTCATGAATAAATGCGTAAGCACTGCTATGATTATTGCAAGATAAACCATAAAACCGTAAGAGAAGAACAGCTCACCCACTACTCCCAGCGAATCGCTGAAAGGAAGTGTTGTCCTGAAAGCAGCAGAAGTTACAGGCACTGCTATCTGCTCAAAACGACCTGCAAGGGTATTTAAAGAGCCACCAAAGAAATTTGCCACACCTGAACCGAATATGGTAAGCGTAAGTCCGGTCACGTTCTGGTTTGCCCTGAGTGTAATAGTCAAAAAGGCATATATGAGTCCGCCCAGCGAGGAGGCCACAAAAGCCGAAACAAGAGCCAGTATTACACATACTGCCTTATTCGGATTCTCTGTACTGCCCTCATAGATAAATACGCTGGAAAGAGATGCTATGCCGCCCAGGTACATTATGCCCGGAACACCAAGGTTTAAGTTTCCCGCTTTTTCTGTCACGGTCTCGCCTACGCAGCCAAACATTATGACCGTTCCGAAGAATACTGCGGCTCTTATCAAAGTGACGAAATTCTGCATCATGCCACCTCCTTTCCGGAAGCCCCGGCATTTTTGTCGGCTGTTACCGCAGATATCTTTTTCCTGAATATCAGCCTGTAATTTACAAAAAAATCTCCTGCCAGGATAAAGAATAGTATTATGCCGATTATCATATCTGAAGCATAATCGTTAAGACCGCATTTTGACGCGATCTCATTTGCACCACTGTCAAAAAATGCAAGCATCAGCGAGATAAACAGCATGGTCAGTGAATCGAATTTTGCAAGCCAGGCCACGATTATGGCTGTAAAGCCCCTGCCGCCGGCCGTAGATGTGGATATAGTATGAGATGCACCGCTTACTGCCAGGAAGCCGGCAATACCACATACAGCACCGGAAAGCAGCATAGTCCTTACCAGTATCTTTCCGACATTTATTCCAGCATATCTCGCGGTATTCCAGGACTCGCCTACAACAGCTATCTCATATCCGTGTTTGGTATATTTCAGATAAATGTTCATCAGCAGTGCCAGTACCAATACTATGATAACATTCAGCATAAACTGCTGTCCTGCTATTTCCGGAAACCACCCGGCTCTGGTATTGGGATTTATTATTCCCACAGTATTCGACCCCTTGGGATTCTCCCACTTGGATACAAGAAAGGCAGTAAGCTGTATAGCCACATAGTTCATCATAAGGGTAAAAAGTGTTTCATTTGTATTCCACTTTGCCTTAAATACAGCAGGAACCAGACCCCATAGGGCACCCGCAGTCGCGCTTAATGCAAACATAACTAAAAGCAGTACGGGGCCCGGCAGAAATGAAAGGTATATCATGCAGCCGGCAGAAACTATGCCGCCGATAAGCACCTGTCCTTCTGCACCTATGTTCCAGAATTTCATTTTGAAAGCCGGTGCAAGACCTATTGCAATACAGGCAAGCATCATCATCTCACGCACTGTAGCCCACACCCTTCGAACGGTTCCAAAAGCACCCTTTACCACCGTCAGATATACCACAAAAGGATTTAAGCCTGTGATGATATAAATTATGATGGCACATATCACTATGCCGACAGCCAAGACCGCTATCCTGATACCGAGCTTGGTCAAAAAAGACATATTATCCCTCTTGGCGATACGTACCCAAGGCTCGTGTACATGATTCAGATTCGCTTCCATATTACTCTGCGGTCTCCTCTCTTCGTTTATCTTTTAATGCCGTCATAAGGAGACCAACCTCCTCTTTTCTAGCTTCAGTTCCATTAAGTATTCCGTTAACATGACCGTCACAGAGCACAAGAATACGGTCACAGAGAGCAAGTATCACATCCAGATCCTCGCCTACATAAATTATTGCCACACCTTTTTTCTTCTGCTCATTTAAAAGATCATAGATCGTATAAGAAGTATTGATGTCCAGTCCGCGTACCGCATACGCTGTCATAAGCACAGCAGGAGCTGCCGCAATCTCGCGGCCTACTAAAACCTTCTGCACATTACCGCCTGAAAGCCGGCTTACAGGTGTCGAAATATCCGGAGTAACTACGCCAAGAGATTCCTTTATCTCTTCCGCAAGTTCCCTGGGCTTCTTTTTATCCGTAAAAAGCAAGGACTTTGATGCGGTTGAATAATCTCTGATCATCATATTCTCCGTCATTCCCATGGAGCCAACCAGTCCCATGCCCAGTCTGTCCTCTGGCACAAAGGAAAGATGTATTCCCTTTTCCCTTATCTTCCTCGGGGAAAGGCCTATCATTTCCATGCCATCAGCCTGCCCAGCATCATCCTTTTTATCTGAATCCGGATCATAGTAAACAACGGACGCACCGGTCAGGGTCTTCTGCAGTCCCGCAATGGATTCCAGCAGTTCCTTCTGCCCATTGCCCGATATACCGGCAATACCAAGAATCTCACCGCCGTAAAGGTCAAAATTGATATCAAACAGAACCTGCTGTCCTTCGCTGTTTACACAGTTAAGGTTCTTGACAGACAGCCTGAGCTCCTTATTCTCAATCACCGGCCTGTCTATATTAAGCTCCACATGGCGTCCCACCATGAGTTCGGTAAGCTTCTCTTCATCAGCTTCGCTGGTCTTTACAGTCTCTATGTACTTTCCCTTACGGAGTATTGCCACACGGTCACTGACAGAAAGCACCTCATGAAGCTTGTGCGTGATGATAATGACGGTCTTTCCGTCTTTCTTCATGTTCTTTATTACAGAAAAAAGATGTTCGCTTTCCTGTGGTGTAAGCACCGCGGTAGGCTCATCCAGTATAAGTATATCCGCCCCTCTGTAAAGCATCTTGACGATTTCAAGGGTCTGCTTTTCAGAAACACTCATATCATAGACTTTTTTACCGGGATCAATTACAAAGCCATATTTATCACAGATTCCCTTTATTTCGTCTGCTATTTCCTTCCTGTCCAGCTTCTTGCCTGGATCAATTCCTACTATCAGATTTTCAGCCGCAGTAAAAACATCCACCAGTTTAAAATGCTGATGAACCATGCCTATCTTAAGTGCATAGGCATCCTTTGGATCCCTTATGGTAACAGACGTCCCATTAATAAATATCTCACCTTCGTCCGGGAAATATATGCCCGAAAGCAAATTCATAAGTGAAGTCTTACCGCTTCCGTTTTCACCAAGAAGAGATAGAATCTCGCCTTTATTCACTTTCATGCTGACATGGTCATTAGCGACCACGGAGCCGAATCTCTTGGTGACATTTTTAAATTCTATTGCAACATCCGCCATATATGCCTCCGGAAGTTTTATTCATATGACTGCCTTAAGCAGGTGCTGTCCGGAATACAGACAACACGTATAATTTACCATAATTTCACAGCAATGTCATTATGATAAATCTGTATTATTTATTAAAAGAAAAAAGGGGCAGGAAAGATTTTTCCCGCCCCTTTGCACATTACTTTATCATTCTGCAGTAAGCTCTGTAATACCGTCTATTCTTAAGTAGAATGAAGGTGCCGCCCTGAATTCTGACTCATGGAAATAACCGTCAAACACAGCTTCCTCGTCATCATTCTGGAAATCACCGTTCATATCAATAAGTGCTGATGTAACTTCCTTGCCGTCTACAGTAAATGTTGATGTATCGAATACATGAAGTGTACCTGCCTTGATAGAAGCGATTGCTTCATCTACAGCTTCCTGAGTACCCTCAGCACAGGATGTTCCAAGATCTGTGATCGCAACAGCGCCCTCACTGTATCCCTGTGACCAGTCGGTAGGTATATCCTTACCTTCCACTACATCCTTGAATGCCTCTGTGTAATATACAGACCAGTTGTTTGTTGCTGATGTAAGTGCTGCAGTAGGTGCAACGCTGTGCATGTCAACGTTGTAACCTACGGAATAAACCTGCTTACCGGAATCAAGTGCAGCCTGGATAGCTGAAGGAGCACCGGTAGAGTCAGCATGCTGACCGATTATAACACAGCCGTCAGACATAAGTGAGTTTGCAGCCTCACCCTCTGCTGCTATATCAAACCATGAGTTTGTATAGATAACTTCCATGGATACATCACTGTATACCGACTTTGCTCCAAGGTAGAATGCAGTATAGCCGGAAACCACCTCTGCATAAGGGTAAGCACCTACATAACCCATCTTTACATTGCCGTCTGCATCGAAATTCTCAGCAGAAAGTGCATCGCCTTCAACAAGTTCCTTGATCTTCATGCCTGCTACGATACCCGAAACATAACGAGCCTCATAAACATTTGTGAATGCATTTGAGAAATTCTCAAGTCCGCTTAATGCTGCTGTGTCACCTGTCATAGCTACGAACTGAACCTCAGGCTCCTCGGAAGCAGCCTGCTGCATAAAGGACTGATGACCATAGCTGTTTGAAAATACAGCCTTGCATCCCTGATCCACAAGGTCAATAGCAGCATCATGGCAGCTCTCATCCTCAGGTACGGAGTACTTCCAGATAATATTCTCTTCGGGTATTCCTACTGCCTCAGCAGCTTTCCTTACACCGTCAATATGGGCATATGAGTAACCTTCGTTCTCATCGCCTACAAGAATCACACCGATCTTGACATCGGATGCAGCGTCGGATACACCGGACTCATCGCCTGTTCCGTTTCCGCCGTCAGTAGCAGGTGCATCTGTTCCGGTACAAGCAGTCATTGAGACAGCTGTTGTAACTGCCAGTAAAAGACCTATAAGCTTCTTTTTCATAATTTCCTCCTCGCCGTCATCTGCGGCATAAAACTAATCGGTCAACAGACCAAAACAATATGTGAGTAGAATATACCTAAAAAGAGCCACTGTAAATATTAAATATTCACAAAGCGACTCTTTTTTTCAGCCTTATAGATGTAAAATTGACAAATCCGCCAGTAAACACGCAGACCGCCGCAAGCGGGCATATCAGATAAGCGTTCTTGTAACCTTAGGCCTGTAACCGTTCTTTTCAAGCATCGAAAGAATCTGGGCCTTATGTTCTGTGCCGAATGCCTCAATGGTTATGCGCAGTTCAACCGCAGACTTTCTGTTGGTAGTAACAAACTGATTGTGCTCAAGCTTGATAACATTTCCGTTTTCATCTGCAATAACACCGGCCACTCTCTGAAGCTCGCCCGGCTTATCGGGAAGCAGAACCGAAACAGTAAATATCCTGTTCCTGAAGATAAGCCCCTGCTGAACTACGGAAGACATTGTTATAACGTCCATATTACCACCGGACAGAATTGATACTATCTTCTTTCCTGCCACATTAAGCTGTTTTAAAGCAGCTACGGTAAGAAGTCCCGAATTCTCAACAACCATCTTGTGGTTTTCCACCATATCCAGGAAGGAAACGATCAGGTCCTCATCCTCAACAGTGATTATGTCATCGAGATTCTGCTGTATATACGGGAAGATCTTCGAGCCCGGGGTCTTAACAGCAGTTCCGTCAGCAATAGTATCAACACTGTCAAGAGTTACCACATGCCCCTCAGCTAAAGATGCCTTCATGCAGGCCGCATTTGCGGGCTCCACACCGATGACCTTGATATTTGGCTTCAGAAGCTTAGCCAGTGTGGAAACACCGCAGGCAAGTCCGCCTCCTCCTATTGGAACCAGTATCACATCCACCAGCGGAAGCTCCTTGATTATTTCCATTGCTATTGTTCCCTGGCCTGTAGCAACAGTCAGGTCATCAAAAGGATGTATGAATGTGTATCCTTCCTTCTCCGCCAGCTCATAAGCCTTTTCGCAGGCCTCATCATATACATCTCCGTAAAGCACAACATCCGCACCGAAATTCTTGGTACGGTTTACTTTAATAAGCGGAGTGGTTGTCGGCATTACGATGGTCGCCTTCATATTCTTGCATTTTGCGGCATAGGCAACACCCTGGGCATGATTTCCGGCTGAAGCGGTTATGACACCCTTTGCCTTTTCAGCCTCCGTAAGGGTGCTGGATTTGTAGTAAGCTCCCCTTACTTTATAAGCCCCTGTAAACTGCATATTTTCAGGCTTAAGGTAAACCCTGTTGCCCGTCAGGGTACTCAGATACTCACTGTAGATCAGCTTTGTCTCCAGAGTGACTTCCTTTACGATTTCCGAAGCTTCTTCAAATTTTTCAAGCGTAAGCATTTCTTCTGACATTTTTTCTCCTTCCGCCTTTTAAACTTTTTATTCCTTTTCTCTTTCAAAGAGTGCTTTCACATAAGATTTCTCGTCAAATTTCTGCAGGTCCTCTATCTTTTCGCCTACTCCTATATATTTTACCGGTACATGCAGGCTGGACTGTATGGCTACAGCTATGCCTCCCTTGGCAGTCCCGTCCATCTTGGTAAGTATTATGCCTGTAAGGTCGGACACCTCATTGAACGCAAGAGCCTGCTGAAGTGCATTCTGGCCCGTAGTGGCATCAAGCACAATAAAATTCTCCCTGTGAGCTTCCGGATAATTCTTATCGATTATCTTATTCATCTTGGAAAGCTCATTCATAAGGTTCTTTTTATTGTTCAAGCGTCCGGCAGTATCCACCAGAAGTATGTCTGCACGCCTTGCCTTTGCTGCAGCCACCGCATCAAAGAGCACACTTGACGGATCAGCACCTTCCTTTCCGGATATAAGCTCACAGCCTGCCCGGTCAGCCCAAACTTTAAGCTGATCTCCGGCTGCCGCCCTGAAAGTATCCGCAGCGGCTATTATAACCCTTTTTCCTTCATTCTTAAACTGGGAAGCAAGCTTTCCGATGGATGTAGTCTTGCCCACTCCGTTTACGCCTATCACAAAAATGACGGATGTTTCCTTTTCGAAAATATATTCATTCTCGTCAACATGCATCAGTTCTTCTATGGTTGCCACGAGAAGTTCACGGCACTCATCAGGCCTTACTATGTGCTTTTTCGACACCTGTTCCCTGAGACGCTCAAGGATTTCTTCAGTAGTCTGTACACCTATATCACCTGTTATGAGTATTTCCTCAAGGTCGTCATAGAAAGCGTCATCGATTTCCTCCGCCCCTTTGAATACAACGTCCAGATTATATACAAAATTATCCCTGGTCCTCTTAAGTCCCTGCTTTAGCTTGGCAAAAAAGCCGGTCTTTACCGGAGCCTTTTCCGTATCAGCGTCTGAAGCACTATTCTCCGTCGCTGCTTCTCCTGAACCCTTTCCCACCAAAGCCTGACCATCCGCCCCAGGACCATCCTCAGCGGATATGTCCGTAACAGAAGAAAACTCATTGACAGAATCCCCGCCTGCAGCTGCATCTTCAGCCGGAGAACTTACAGACTCTGTATTATATTCCGTGCCTGATGCATTTTCAGAATCGGATGAAGCTTCACTATCCTCAACATCCAAAATCCCAGTTGAAGCAGGAATTTCTTCCTCTTTATTAACTTTCTCTTTCTTTTTAAACCACAGCATAAATCAATATTCCTTAATCATCCAGCTGGTCATCTATAAGGTTTACAGACACAAGAGTGGAAATACCCTTCTCCTGCATGGTGATACCGTAAAGTCTGTCAGCCTGTTCCATGGTACCCCTTCTGTGGGTAACAACTATGAACTGGGTATGCCTGGTAAGCTTATGGAGATAACTTGCATACCTTCCTACATTTGACTCATCAAGTGCTGCCTCTATCTCATCCAGCAGACAGAAAGGTGAAGGTTTAAGATTCTGTATTGCAAACAAAAGTGCAATAGCCGCCAGTGCCTTCTCACCACCGGAAAGCTGCATCATATTCTGGAGTTTCTTTCCCGGAGGCTGCGCATTTATGCGAATGCCTGCTTCCAGTATATCTTCTTCCTCCACCAGCTGAAGCGTGCCGGTACCGCCGCCAAAAAGCTCCTTGAATACCTTATCAAAAGCTTTACCTATCTCTTCAAATTTCTGCGTAAACTGTTCCCGCATGGCAGCATCAAGTTCAGTTATGATGCCCTGAAGTTCCTCTGAAGCCTTGATAAGATCATCATGCTGATTCTTTAAGAATGTATAACGCTCCATCTGGGTCTTGTAATCCTCTATGGCATTCACGTTTACATCCCCCAGCTTCTTTATGGCATCCTTAAGTGCATCCTTATCCTTGCGGATTTCCTGCAAGTCGGTAAGCTCCGGATCCTTTAATTCCTCCGCATCGCTCATAGTAAGTTCATACTCGGACCACATATAAGCGGAAAGACCTACCAGTTCCTCTTCTATCCTCTGTTTCTGGTCGCTTAACCTGTTTCTTTCATTCGTAAGGTCGATTATGACCTTGCCCATTGCCTCGCGCTGATCAAAGAAACTCTTGTTCTTTGCGCTGAGTTCTTCCTTCTTAGCTATCTTTTCATCCAGCAGCTTATGGGAATCATTCTCAGCCGTAAAAGAAGCTTCTATGGTTGCTTTTACCTTTTCAATATTGGACTTTCTGTCCTCTATGGTCTGCTTTGCATTTTCTACTGTAACTGCAGCCTCTTCCTTTTCACGGACAAGATTCTCAAGCTCTGCAGCAATCCTTGACACATTGCTCTGCTCGAATTCCTGCTTCTGCAGTACCTTTTCCAGAAGCACTTCCTGCTCAGTTACTTTCTGTGACTGTTCCAGTTCCTCATCACGCAGTCCCTCTAACTGTTCCTGTGCCTTTTCCATACGGGCATTTATCTCAGACTCTTCAACAGCAGAGGATTTAAGCTCTTTATCAAGATCTTCCTGATTCTGTTTGATATCAACTACCTGCTTCTCTATCTCTGTCTGTTCGTTGTTAAGGTCTCCCACACCCTTTGCAGTCTCATCGATCTTTTCCTGAGCTTTCTGGAGGTTTAAGTTTGCAGTGTTAAGTTTGATATACTGACCCTGTATCTTTGACTTGACTTCTTCAAGCTCCAGACGAAGCTTGTTTCTTTCTGCCTTTGTCTTTTCTATATCGGATATAAGTGCATCGATTTTTTTGAGCGAATCCTTTACCCTCTTGTCCAGTTCCTCCATCTCGCGGCGTCTTCCCAGAAGATTGGAATTATTCTTAAAACGACCGCCGCTTATTGCACCGCCGGGAACCAGAAGCTCACCCTCAAGAGTAACCATTCTGATACCGTAATCGTATTTTGCAGCAATCTTTAATGCATGGTCCATGGTATCCACCACAAGTATCCTGCCCAGCATGCTTTTGGCAACATTACGGTATTCATCTTTGGTAGTTACTATGGAATCTGCCAGTCCTATTACCCCCGGTTCTGAAAGTGAATCCGGCTGTTTAAATTC
>JAILDD010000054.1 GCA_024689605.1 Lachnospiraceae bacterium | reverse complement strand
AATATGCCATCACCTAAGAAACAGCGTCTCGGCAGGGGACTTGAGGGATTGTTACAGACTAAATTAGGTTCTAATCCTAAGGAAATGGTCACTGAAAAAGAGGCCGAGCTGCTTACGGCTAAGGACGGTGTGTTAAAAACTGTTCCTATTAATAAGGTAGAAAGAAATAAGGAGCAGCCGAGGCATAGATTTGATGAGGAGCGTCTTGCAGAGCTGGCTGAGTCTATCAAGCAGCAGGGCATCCTGACTCCTATTTTGGTGAAAGACCGTGGTGATCATTATCAGATCATTGCCGGTGAGCGCAGATGGCGTGCGGCAATGGCTGCGGGGCTTACGGAGGTTCCCGTAATAGTAAGGGATCTTACTGAGCAGCAGATTGCTGAAATCGCCCTCATAGAAAACCTTCAGCGTGAGGACCTGGACCCTATAGAAGAAGCACTGGGATATAAGAGCCTTAAAGATAATTATTCTCTTACGGATGAGCAGGTGGCAGAAAAGGTTTCAAAGAGCCGTACTGCCGTTACAAACAGTCTCCGTCTGCTCAAGCTTGACGAGAGAGTGCGGGAGATGGTCATTGATAAGAAGCTTACCACCGGCCATGTCCGTCCTCTTCTTGCTATAGAAGAAACAGATACACAGTACAAGCTGGCTCAGACATCTTACGAACAGAAGCTGTCGGTACGTCAGGTAGAGCAGCTGGTAAAGACCTTTAAGACTCCGCCTAAGCCTAAGGCCAAGAAGGATCTGGAGAAATACCAGGTTCATTATGATGAGTTTGCCGGCAAGCTTGCAGAGAAGCTGGGTACAAAGGTTTCAGCATCCCTCAGCGACAAGGAAAAGGGCAAGATAGAGATAGAATTTTACAGCAGCGACGATTTTGAAAAAATATATGAGCTGCTGATGCAGTAAAAATATATTTATCTACATTATTATAAGGAAGGTTTTATGAACAGCGGCATAATGACGGCAATAGGCCTGGGATCAGTGGATCCGGCCATTTTCCTGATAATAGCATATGTACTCCTGATCACGGCCATAGTGCTTCTGATAGTGATGATAGTTAAGCTTAATAAGCTTAAGGAACGCTATGAGAGATTTATGCTGGGATCTTCTGCTGTTTCATTGGAAGAAGATATTGCCACACTTACGGAAAATGTTAATATCCTGATAGCCAATGATCAGACCAATGCTGACGATATAGCCAAGCTTTTTAAGAAGCACCGTACGGCCTTTCAGAAGATGGGCATGGTTAAATATGATGCCTTCAAGGAAATGGGCGGAAAGCTCAGCTTTTCCCTTGCTCTTCTTGATGAGAATAACGACGGCGTACTGCTTGATTCAGTACAGTCCAGCAGCGGATGCTACTCATACACCAAGGAGATAAGGGCAGGAAAGTGCAATATAGATCTTTCACCCGAAGAAGCAGAGGCAGTGAAGATAGCGGTAAGCGGTAAGTGATTTTTACCGTATGGAAAGTGTTTATAGTTATATATTTTAAATAAATATTTTTAATGTAAGGAGTCCCAGACTCCGGGAGGAAACATGCTTGACATTAAATTTTTAAGAGAAAACCCTGATGCAGTAAAGGAAAACATCAAAAAGAAATTCCAGGACGACAAGCTTCCCCTTGTTGACGAGGTAATAGCTCTCGACAAGGAAAGACGTGAGTCCCAGAGAGAGGCTGACGACCTGAAGGCAGCAAGGAATGCACTGTCCAAGCAGATCGGTGCCCTTATGAAGGAGGGCAAAAAGGACGAGGCTGAAAAGGTAAAGGCCGAGGTACAGGCAGATGCCGAAAAGCTTGCGGCTCTCGAGGCAAAGCAGTCCGAGCTGGAGGAAAAGGTTACAAAGATAATGATGGTCATCCCTCAGATGATCGATCCGTCTGTTCCTGTCGGTAAGGACGATTCCGAAAATGTCGAGATCGAGAGGTTCGGCGAGCCTGTGGTTCCTGATTTTGAGATCCCCTACCATACAGATATAATGGAGAAGTTTAACGGTATCGATCTGGATTCCGCAAGACGCGTGGCCGGAAACGGTTTCTACTATCTAATGGGTGATATCGCAAGGCTTCACTCCGCAGTGATCGCATATGCAAGGGACTTTATGATAGGAAGAGGCTTCACATACTGTGTACCTCCTTTCATGATCCGTTCAAATGTGGTAACCGGCGTTATGAGTTTTGCTGAGATGGATGCCATGATGTACAAGATAGAGGGCGAGGACCTTTACCTCATCGGTACCAGTGAGCATTCCATGATCGGTAAGTTTATCGACCAGATCGTGGAAGAAGATAAACTTCCCTACACACTTACAAGCTATTCACCCTGCTTCCGTAAGGAAAAGGGTGCGCACGGCGTGGAGGAAAGAGGTGTTTACAGGATCCACCAGTTTGAAAAGCAGGAAATGATCGTTGTATGTAAGCCGGAAGATTCACCTATGTGGTTTGACAAGCTCTGGCAGAATACCGTTGACCTCTTCCGTTCCATGGATATTCCTGTAAGGACTCTGGAGTGCTGCTCAGGTGACCTTGCAGACCTTAAGGTTAAGTCCCTGGATGTAGAGGCATGGAGTCCCAGGCAGAAGAAGTATTTCGAGGTGGGCAGCTGCTCGAATCTCGGTGACGCGCAGGCAAGACGTCTTAAGATCCGCGTAAACGGAAAAGACGGCAAATATCTGGCACACACCCTGAACAATACGGTGGTAGCACCCCCCAGAATGCTTATCGCGTTTCTTGAAAACAACCTGCAGGCTGACGGCAGCGTAAGGATACCTGAGGCACTCAGGCCTTACATGGGCGGCCAGACTGAACTTAGAGCATAAATACATACAAAATGAGGAGAGAGAGAATGAGGAGGAGTATTTTTAAAAGAGTGATGACCACTGCCCTGGCAGTGATGCTGACGGCGGTTGTTTCCCTGACTGCACTGGTGACAGTTGCTCCTAAGGAAGAGGTATCTGCTGCGGATTCGTCCAATGCCATTGCTGTGGGTATTGATGTTTCCAAGTGGCAGGGTGCCATTAACTGGCCCCAGGTAAAAGCGGCCGGTGTGAGCTTTGCCATTGTGCGTGTAGGAAACGGCAAGAGCGGTCTGGATCCGTATTTTCCGGTTAACATGACCGGTGCGGCAGCAGCCGGTATAAAGACGGGCGTTTACTATTACACTACTGCAGTAACACCTGAACAGGCAGCAGCCGAGGCAGCTCTGGTTCTTGCTATGATCGAGCCCTATCAGGTAAGCATGCCCGTGGTTATCGATATAGAGAGTGACCTTCACAAAGGAATGACTCCTGATCAGAACGCGCTTATCTGCAATACTTTCTGCTCCATCATTGAGTCGGCAGGATATTATCCTATGGTTTATGCCAATAAGTATTTCTTCACTCAGAAGATAGGTCCTGTTTACTATGACAAGTGGGTTGCACAGTACGCATCTTCATGTCAGATCCCGGATGCATGCATCTGGCAGGCTACCGACAAGGGTACTATGGCTGGTATAGGCGGACATGTTGACATAGACTATCAGTTCAAGGATTACAGCCAGCTGATAATCAATACCGGTCTTTTACAGAGAAAAGGTTTCTGGTATTACTACGAGAATTACAAGATGCAGCGCAACCGCTTTGCTGATTACGGCGGATTCCGTTATTTTGTAGACGGCGACGGCCACATGGTTTCAAACTGCTTCTATCCCATAGGTGACGGAACCTTCTACTTTGATGCATCCGGCCATATGCTTACCGGCTTCCAGAATATCGCTGAGAATACGTACTATTTTGCAGAGGACGGAAGAATGGCAAGGGGTCTCACTACTGTAGGCGAGTTCAAGTATCTTTTTGCTGAGGATGGCTCAATGGTAAGGGGGTGGTTTAACGACGGCATCTGCACCAGGTATTATTTCCCTACTGACGGTCATATGCTTACCGGCTTCCAGACTATTGGTGATAATATGTACTACTTTGACGGCAACGGCGTTATGCTGGTAGGTTTCCAGAAAATTTCCGGACAGACTTTCCTCTTCAACGCTGACGGTTCTATGGTAAAGGGCTGGTACAATGACGGTCTTCACAGACAGTATTTTGCAGAAGATGGCCACATGCTTACGGGTTTCAATCCTATCGGAGACAAAAAGTATTTCTTCGATCCTAATGGTTATGCAAAGGCCGGCATCCAGAATGTAGGCAACGGAGTTAACTGCTATTTCGATCCTGCTACTTTCGAGATGATGACAGGCTTTATCTCAGACGGCGTGAATACATATTACTTTGAGCCGGGTACAGGTGCACAGGTTAAGGGTTTTGTTCCCGTAGGTGACAAGTTCTACGACTTCGACCTTAAGACAGGTGCTGCAAAGACAGGTTTCCAGGTGATCAACGGATCCACATACTACTTTGATCCCGTATCATTTGCTATGCTTACAGGTCTTGTTTCAGACGGAACAAATACCTACTATTTTGATCCTGCAACAGGTTTCCAGATGAAGGGTCTTGTACCTGTGGGAAGCTCTTTCTGCTACTTCGATCCTAAGAGCGGAGCGATGCAGGTAGGCCTTCAGGTCGTAAACGGCGCACTCTGCTATTTCGATCCTGCTACCGGCGCAATGATGTTCAATACAGTCGTGATCGCTGAGGATGGAAATACATACCAGATAGGTCCTGACGGTGTGGCAATTCCGGTTGTGCTGCCTGCAATGTAAATAAGAAAATAGGCTGTAACTGTTCTGAACTTAGCGGTTCAGAATGGTTACAAATGCCTTGCATTAAATCTGCATAAATTTTAGTTGCAATTTTGTTTAAAATTTATTATTATAGTGTTCGCAACCAAATATCATTTACCGTGTTTCTGTAGCTCAGCAGGATAGAGCGTTCGCCTCCTAAGCGAAAGGCCGGCGGTTCGAATCCGCCCAGGAACATTTTTAATTTTTTTTTGAAATATTTTTCCTGTTTAAATAATTAGTAATGTGTGGGAAAAATAAAAACATTGTCATGCTGGCATGACGGGAGGAAAAACATGAAAAAGAGAAGTTTATTTGTTGCAGCCCTTCTTTCTACGGCTGTACTGATGAGTGGATGTGAAAATGGCGACGGAACAGAGCCGGAGCAGACTGTTGTAGAGCTTGATCTCTCAGGAAACTCTGATGATTCCGGTGAGGCTACTGAAGCACCGGATGAAGGAACACCCGAAGATGAAGAAGAGGTGATTCCCGATGGTATGTACAGGAGCGAGATCACTAACGAGATCATAAGCGAAGATCTTAAGGATCAGAGACCTATAGCAGTCATGGTAGATAATGAAACATATGCTTATCCTCATATGGGCCTTAACCAGGCAGATGTTGTTTACGAGCTTATGAACAGTACTGCTAATGGCCGTATCACAAGACTTATGTGCATCGTTAAGGACTGGGGAAATATTGAGCAGTTCGGTTCAGTTCGTAGCGCAAGACCTTCCAACTTCATCCTTGCAGGTGAGTGGAATGCCATCCTTATCCATGACGGTGGTCCTTACTACATACAGCAGTATGTTTCCAAGGATTATACAAATAACTTAAGCGGCGGTTTCGCAAGATTCTCTAATGGAAAAGCTACTGAGTTTACAGAGTATGTTACATCTAATGACTATACCAATCCTTCAACAGGCAAGTCATATGACGGTCTGATCGACAGGATTGAGAGTGCCGGATACAGCACTACATATAATGATCACTATGCAGGACCT
>JAILDD010000044.1 GCA_024689605.1 Lachnospiraceae bacterium | reverse complement strand
GCAGATAAAATGCCTATACTCAAGGTTAAGTCTGCAGAAGATTATCAGAAATTTTTTGACGAGCAGCTAAGGCGCTGCGGTGTTGACTATTTTGATTACTATCTGCTTCACAATCTCGGCAGAGACAGATATGTAAACACCAAAAAATTCGGAGGCTTTCCTTTTATTGAGAAATTGAAAAAGGAAGGCTATGTACGCAATATCGGGTTTTCTTTCCATGATGATGCAGATACCCTGGATACCATACTGACAGACCATCCGGAAGTGGATTTTGTACAGCTTCAGATAAATTATCTTGATTGGAACAGCATCGCTATTCAATCCGGACGCTGCTATGAAGTGGCTGAAAAACACGGAAAGAGGATTACCGTTATGGAGCCGGTCAAAGGAGGTTCCCTGGTAAAGCTTCCGGATGCCGCAACGAGGGAATTTAATGAATTTTACAGGCCTGTCGGTGATCCTTCACTTACGCCGGCTTCTTTGGCAATCAGGTATGCTGCTTCTCTTGAAAACGTCCAGATGGTTCTTAGCGGTATGAGCAATCTAGAACAGCTTGATAACAATACAACTTTTATGAAAGAGTTTAAACCGCTATCGGAAGAAGAACGTAAGCTGGTAAAAAGAATAACCGAAATTCTCGAAAGCATAGGGACAATACCGTGTACAAGCTGCAGATACTGTACGGAAGTGTGTCCTAAAAACATAAATATCCCGGAATATTTTGGTCTGTTCAATATGCATGTGGTCACAGGAAATAAGTCTAATATGTACTATGAACGTTTTTCTATGGACCATGGGAAAGCGTCCGAGTGCATTAAGTGTGGGCTATGTGAAAAGAACTGTCCGCAGCATATCAGTATAAGAGAAAAAGTAGAAGCTTTTGCGGCACTGTATGAGCAGGCATAACAGTCATAATTAAGAAAAAAGCAGTTGACACGAACTGCTTTTATTTATAACATAAATGTAAGCGCTTACATATGGCGTATGGGTTTATTTATTAAGCATTGTTCAGTACATAATATGTAATTTAGGATAGTAAAAATTTACGGAGGATCTTCTAATGGAACATAGGTTTATTACTATCGGTGAGATAATGTTGCGGCTTACGCCTCCAAACTATGCGAAGATACGCATGTCATCGGAATTCGAGGCAAGCTACGGAGGGAGCGAGGCCAATATAGCTTTGGCTTTGGCCAATCTTGGTGTGGACAGTAGTTTCTTTTCCGTGGTTCCGAATAACTCTCTCGGAAAAAGTGCGGTAAGGATGCTGCGGAGCAATGATGTTCACTGTACTCCTGTGATAATGAGTACTCCTGAGGAAACACCGACCCACAGGCTGGGCAGTTATTACCTTGAGACAGGATATGGTATCCGTCCGAGCAAGGTGATATACGACCGTAAGCACAGTGCAATAACGGAATATGATTTTTCACATGTTGATCTGGATAAACTGCTTGACGGTTTCACATGGCTGCACTTGAGCGGTATCACACCGGCATTGTCGCCAAACTGTGCGGACCTGATACTTCGTGCACTAAAGACTGCAAAGGCAAAAGGACTGAAAGTAAGTTTTGACGGAAACTTCAGGTCAAAACTCTGGACATGGGAGGAGGCAAGGGATTTCTGTACAAAATGCCTTCCTTATGTTGATGTACTTTTTGGTATCGAACCTTATCATTTGTGGCGTGATGACAATGACCATTCAAAGGGAGATATAAAGGATGGTATTCCGTATCAGCCTGACCTTGATCAGCAGGATATGGTCAACCAGGCTTTTGTAAAAAAATACCCCAATCTAAAATGTATAGCCAGGCATGTGCGTTATGCACACAGCGGAAGCGAGAACAGCCTAAAGGCGTATCTCTGGTACGACGGAAAGACCTATGAGAGCAGGCTTTTTACTTTCACTATACTTGATCGTGTTGGTGGCGGCGATGCTTTTGCAAGCGGTTTTATTTATGCAATGATGCATGGATATGAGCCGATGGACATGGTGAATTTTGCAGTTGCCAGCAGTGCCATCAAACACACCATACGTGGGGATGCTAACATTACGGATGATGTGGAAAGCATACGCAACCTGATGAATATGAACTATGATATTAAGAGATAAATATTCAAGCCAGTTACACCAACCGATAGGAGAATGCTATGTTTAAGAAAAAGCCCGATACCGCAAAAGAAGACCTTCAGAAATTGCTCGAATATATGAAGGCCGCCGCTCAGGGGGACATGAGCGCAGCTGAAGCCAGTGCGTTTCACGATTCGGAGGTAGCTGACTGCTATAACGAAATGTTGAAAAGCTTTTTTAAGGCAAATAATGTATTCGTGATGCGCATGAACGATGCGATGAAAGAGATTGGTGATTCATCGGTTGTAAAAAATATGATCGAGGAAGTAAATGAGCAGACAGGCATAGTGGGGACAATTCACGCTTCAGGACAGGAGCTTGAAAAGTCAATTACAAATGTGCAGAATGCGGTTTCAAATATCCAGATAAGTTCGCATGATGTAATCAAGACAACACAGGACTGTTCGGAAGAAATTACTCAGAGCATAGCTGTTATTGATTCAACGGCGGATGAAGTAACACAGATCAATAAACAGATTGCGACATTTAAAGAAAATACCGAAAAGATAACCAGGATAATAGATCAAATAAAGGATCTGGCAGATAACTCATCACTGCTTGCACTGAATGCAAGTATAGAGGCGGCTCGTGCCGGAGAGTCAGGTAAAGGTTTTGCAGTGGTTGCGCAGCAGATGGGTGTACAGGCAGGGGATACTGCGGCCTGCGCGGATGCGGTGGTATCGTATGTTGACGAACTGTTAGAAAATATTGACGCAATTGCTGAATCTGTGGAAGTTACATCAGCACACTTAAAGGACGGAACGAACAGCGCCAATCATTCGGTACGTAGTCTTGATGAGATGGTAAATCAGGTTTCAGGAATTAATGAAGATATCAATGCAATCTTCGAAGAGGTCAATACACAGTCTGCGCTGACAGAGGAATTTATTGCACTGGGAAATACGGTAGCATCCGGTTTTGACAGATTAAACGATGAGTGTTTTACAACTGGCGAGCATCTGTACAAGATATCCAGGAGCGTGGATAATGTCCGCTCGGATATGGCCAGGAGCAGGTCAGAACTTACTATGCTTGACTGGATCACGGTCTTTGAAGTGGATCACTTGATCTTTACATGGAGACAGTACAATAATCTTGTTGGATTTGAGCATCTTAAAATAGAACAGGTAAATAATCCGAGAGGCTGTAAACTTGGGAAGTGGTTTGCCGGAGTGCAGGATGACAGGATCAGGAAGCTTGCTGCATTTAATGAAGCGTTCGGACTGCATGATGAACTGCATCAGCATGCTGTGAACTGTTTCAATGCTGCGGCAGAAGGGCAGAGGGAAAGAGCGTTGCAGCATTTTGACAGTGCATACGAATCGTATGGGAAACTGTGTACAGCGCTTGATTCCTTGCGTGATGGTCTGAAATCTTTGGGTTACACCGATGTGACAGATATCACAAGGAAGAAGTAAAAACGACAAAACTCTTTTCGTTTTGTCGTTTGCTGCGCCGGATTTTGGTTGCCGCAGGCAACATATTACCTTACAAAATCCGTGCGCATCCTCGTAGAGCGTTTATAGTAAGCGAAATTTCTAATTTCGCTTACTATAAAATATAATCCATGCAATTGAGTGTGTTATTGTGATTGTCAATCTGTGTGCGAAAGGGTTTTAATGCAATATGAGCGGTTCTTTAACAAAGATGAAAAGAATGTACAACAATCCCGTGCAGCGGGGCTTTTTCCCTGATCCTTCAGTAATCAGGGTGGGGGATGACTACTATATGGTCAACTCCAGTTTTCAGTATTTTCCGGCGATTCCCATATCACACTCAAAGGACATGATACACTGGCATATAATAGGCCATGCCGTTACAAATCCTGAATGGCTTGATCTTAGTGACATCAAGGACTCCCATGGAATCTGGGCTCCTGATATTGAGTATGTGGATGGAAAATATTACATTTACGCAACCCTCAGGCTTAATGGTGACGGTAAGCGTGAAAACAATGTGCTGCGCAGACAGCTGGTGGTGACATCAGATAAACCGGAAGGTCCGTACAGCAAGCCGGTATTTCTGGAAGTGGACGATATAGATCCTTCGCTTTTTGTAGATGATGACGGCAGCAGATACATGATCATTGCTGCCGGAGCAAAGGCGGTTCCTTTGTCTGCAGATGGCCTGTCTGTAACCGGGCCTGCGAGGACAGTCTGGTCAGGAACAGGAGAGCGCTGCCCGGAAGGACCGCATATTTTCAAAAAGGATGGTTATTATTATGCAATGGTCGCAGAGGGCGGCACCGGTTACGGTCATGGGATAAATGTGGCCAGAAGTCGTGAACTATTTGGGAAATATGAGGAATCACCATACAATCCTGTAATGAGGCAGACAGATCCTTCTGCACCGCTGCAGAGGGCTGGTCATGGAAAACTTGTACAGGATCAGAACGGAGAATGGTGGTGCTTTTATCTGTGCGGAAGACCGAATAATGGCAACTATACTACAGTCGGCCGAGAGAGTGCTTTGGATCCTGTTCAGTGGACAGCAGACGGATGGTTTACAATCAATAATGGCAGAGGACCAAGTACAGAGCAGGAGGCCCCGGACCTTCCGGCATGTATATATGAAAGAAACCTGCATGATGATTTTGACGCACCCGGGCTGAATACCGAATGGGAGTTTGTACGGAATCCGGATAACGGCTCGTGGTCCCTTACGGAACGTCCGGGGTTTTTCCGTATATGGACAAGGGACGGACAGCTTAATGAGATACGAGCCAAAAACACCTTGCTCCGGAGGGAACAGGAGCTCTGCTATGTGGCTCAGACAAAATTGGAATTCTATCCGGACCATGACGGAGAACAGGCAGGACTTTGCTGTTATTACAGTACCGTAACTTACATTAGATGTTCCCTGTGCTATGAGAGTGGCAGGAAGATACAGCTGGTGATCAACCGGAACCATGGCGAAGAATTGATTGCGGAGATTGATGATGTTAAACAGGGTGCCGTTTATCTTAAAGTGGTGGTAAAATATCTGAGTCGAAGCTTTTATTACAGTATGGATGGCCATAGCTGGATAGAGGCAGATACTGTTAATGACTGTGTGTTTCTCTGTGACGAAGGTGTTCCTGATGATCCTAAGCGTCATACCGGAACACTGGTAGGAATATACGCAAATAACGGCGGCTGCGGCAGCAGGAAACCTGCGGATTTTGATTATTTTTATTATGAAGACCGGCCGGAGTTCGGTGCTGAATGCTGACAACACATCAGATTGCCGTTCAGGTAAGTGTAGTTAATAATTTCATTTGCTAGTGAGAAGAATATGCGACGGGTTATGAACAGTTATGCATTTTTGTGGAAGGGCTAGTATTTAGGATTGATGAACAATGGCAGTAATGGATGAGTTCCGAGAGGAACGGGAAAAATTAAAAAATGCATCACTTGAAAAAAAATGGAAGTACTTCAAGGACTATTATCTGATATGGGTGATAGTGGCTGTCGTCATTCTTGCTATAGCTATACCGATTCTCTGGTCAGTCATCTTTCACAAGGAAGAAGTACTGCATGTGTGCATGATCAATTTCGTGGCAGATGACAGTGCACAGGATGACATTGCAGATTCGTTTATGCTCAAGTCAGGCATTGACAGTAAGCGAAATAGTATTGTCATAGATACCACAATCTTTATTTCATCCGGAAGCAGGAACGGACCTGCTGTGTCTGCTGATAGTGCAGATAACGGACAGATGCCGGAAAACAATGAAGATGTATCCGGAATATTGGCACAGAAATCAGAAGATGGGATGAATACCCAGGTGTCCGAAAATGAAGGGGATTATTCCATCATGGATACCGTAAAGTACGGTTATGAAGATGAGCAGAAACTGGCCGTGCTGACAGTTACAGGCACATGTGACCTGATCATCACGGGGGATGATCTCTTCCGTCAGTTTATGGCTCAGGGATATTTTTCTCCCTTAAGCGAGATGTATAGTGAATCACAATTGCAGACTCTTGCGGATGATGATCGTCTTTTGTATCAGGATGGTGTTGCCGTAGGAATATATATGGACGATGCTCCTGTGTTAAAGAGTGGCTTTTGTTATAACGGCGAAGGAACGCCCAGAATAGCCGCAGGGTATTTAGCTAACAGCTCACATAAAGAGCTGGCTGTAGAATTTGTTGATTTCCTTGATGGTGTAAAGTGAGATTCAGCGAACAGATCTCATCGGCAGGTGAGCTATCGGTACAGGAAGAGATTATATGTGGGAAGTTTGTAACTGTTATGTACAGCTGGAATCAGCAAGCCACCCCATCAAGAAAACAGCTGAATTCATTGTACAGGCTTTCCTCGACCTTGCGAAGGGAAAGAGTGATCCTGTTATCCTTCTTATTCAGCATAAAGTGAATGCTCCCGACATATGCATCAAGTATCTGAGTATTGATATATAAGCTTCCGTCAGGCTGAGGAAATGCTTTTGTATATATCTGCTGTCCATACATATTTTCTTTTGCACCGCGCGGTTTCTGTAAGCCATAAGGGAATACAAAGTTTTTATCGTCCGTTTTTAAGATCAGTTCTCTAGCAGTTATTATAAGTTCGTTAAATCCCTTTGCATTTGGAAGAATCCTGTAGTTTCCGTAGTATTTCTCTATCTGCTGCTGGAAAGTCTGAACACTTTCGGGGTCTGACCCATTAGCGCTCTCAGGTAAATCAAGAGAACAAGCATGGTCATTGTTGATACAACTATGACCTAATATGGAATTCTCTTGATCTGCATTCTGCGATATTTTTAGTTCCGGAGAAATGGAAAGTGCCACACGCCTTATCTCATCCAGAATATACTGAGTTCCGCCCTGTACGGACTGTGTGTCTGCCGTCGTGATAAAAATAAGCTCCGCATCGGGGTAGAGGACCATATACTGTCCGCCCATGCCGTACATCATTATTCCGTTATCCTGGATCCTCCAGAACTGGTATCCGTAGCCCTGCATTTCGTCAATGGTCTTTGCCTCATGGAGTGTAGGACTATGGAAGCTGATAGCATCTTTTACATATGCGGCGTATCTTTCAAAGAAAGCTTTATCATATTTATTGTCAGCGATTTCGGAATTATCCTTCCCAAAACCGTGGAATGTGTTTGCGTTTTTATGGTCTATGTCATTCTGTCCGGTTCCTTCGGAATAGCCATTTTCGAAGGAGCCGTTTATAAGGGATAAAAGAAATGTCCCCACCGCCAGCAGGTCCTCGGGATATGCTACCATTCCGGAACCGCCGATCTCGCATCCGAAAGGATCTTCCAGTATATAGGCGTCTTTCGAAAAGCCGATATCGTCTAAAAAAACATCACGCAGGTAGTCCAGGACGCCTTTGTCGCTTATTTTTTTAACCAGTGCGGCAAGTGTATGGGCAGCAGAAGTATCATATTTAAAAATCATGCCCGGGGCATGGTCAGGAATTGTTGTAAAAAAGGATTGGACCCAATGTGCGGCAGCATTGGTCTTGTAGGTAGTGGCTTTATGACAGGTTCTCATCAACAGGAGGTCCTGCACTGTCATTTCTGTTAAAAATGGCGAGGCATCTGAAGGTACATATTCCGGAAAAAATTTACATATCGGATCAGACAGTTCAATTTTTCCCTCCGCAATCAATGCGCCTATGGCAAGAGAGGTGAAGCTCTTGGTTATGGAAAACATCCTGTGCATCTGTCCTTTTTCATAGGGAGCAAAATACTCTTCCTGCAATAATTTACCTTTGTGCATGATATGAATGCTGTGCATAGGGAAAGGAAAATTATCAGACGAAAAGAGTTTTGAAGAAAATTTCATTTGTTTGCTCCTTTTACCAGGTAGGTTATGAACAGTTAAAATTACGATGCTAAAATTTTGCTAAAGATAAAACAATACAACTATTCAGGACGGCCCAAAGTATTTAATGCTGAGGCGTACCGGATGAACCGATGGATTCTGAAAAGTTACAAAATAGTCAAAAAACATCACTGAAATAAGCATATCATGAAAACTCTTACATCCGCAATATACCTAAACATTCTTTTTTTGGTAAAAATATAAAAAAACTTGAATAATTATTTATAAGATTTGTTAATTGCGCTTAGGGGAACATAAGTGATATATTTTTTTTAGGGCGTGAAAGCGCTTACATTTTCAAAAATGAAACAATTTTAACAAA
>JAILDD010000034.1 GCA_024689605.1 Lachnospiraceae bacterium | reverse complement strand
GGCTGTCTCCTTTCGTGTTGCGTGGTACATAAATGATTTGAATTCTAAAAATCAGACTTCATATTCATCTGCATCTTATCCTCAATCCTCTTTACCAGTTCATAAGAATAACCGCAAAAGTCCACGATTTCCTCTACACTCCTGCCGTTACGGAGCATCATCTTCTTCTTTGTATTCACCATAAAAGATACTTAACATCTGTTATCTCCCTTTTTTCAAACAATAATTCACGCTCCATCAAGATTGGCGAGTTGTGAATATTATCAAAATACACTATATTCTACCATATCTTCCCGGCCACCACAAAGCAGCCGGCATCGCATTCATTCCTATCCACTGATCAGCAAAGCTATTTTCTTATTCAGTCATATGTTAAACTGTTCATCACACTAACAATATCGCCATCATCTATATTAAACCCATAATACTTTCTATTCTTTATGCATACTGTGTTTAAATGTGCGAGCTCTTCTATTTCACATATTCTGTATTCTTTTAGTTCCTTATTTTCAACAATGAACTTGTTTATATATAAATCATGCCGGTCATAAAATATATAAGCAGGCGTATTCGGAACTTCGCCAAAACAATCATCAAACTTTCTTACCAGCTTAAACAGGTATCCTATAAATTTCCTCTCGGAATACAACAGATAAACATGATTTATTTTTTCATGAAAAAGTAACCCGTCTGCTGTTATAACATTAAATTCATTTCCTTTATTTTTAGTAAAGAATGATGCCATTACATCCATTCCATCAATTTTAATTATGCCCGTATCTGAATATGTATTACTATTACAGTCTACTATACCGACTTCGTCATTTAATATAATTGAATGTGATGAGTCTATGTGAGATAAAAAATCATGCAGTATCTCACTGCTATCTTTTCCTAACATAAAAGCTTTTAAGCTATAATTCCTCAAGGTTATCTCATTTTCGATACTTAAGCTGATCATAAAATCACCCCTTCCAATATACATAGCAAACGACAAAACTCTTTTCGTTTTGTCGTTTGCTGCGTCACGCTGTCATTCCGTATATCTTCCTGGCTTCTGCGAGGTAGTCGGCATTTCCCGATTTGCGGACAGCATCCAGCAGGCTGTCCGTTTCCGTGATATAGAAGAAAAACTTTTCCCGTCCGTTTGCCCCGGCTCCTATCCTGTCCAGGAATCCGAACACATTGCTTATCTTTTTTGACATGGTTCCGGAAGTCTCATAGGTCATATTTGCAGCCAGCCCCTTTTCTATTATCTCGATTGCACTGTTTATGAATTCCACATTTCCGTCCTTAAACGACTCTACCAGTTCATCCGTATAATTTCCGTTTAACACCTGATGCATCTGCTCTTCGGAGAAGGAGTTCTTATTAAGCCAGTAATATGTCCAGAAATCAGAAGCAATAGTGTAGGACTTTATGAACTGCATTATAGTCTTAAGACTAAGTGCTATTCCGCAGCCTTCATAAGCTTTTATGGTATGGGACAGATTCTCCCAGCCTCTTGCGGTGACAGTTTCACAGTTATTCCTGTCATTCTTTACACGGTAAAGGTTTTCCGGGAAAAGCTCCAGGTATTTCAAAACCAGCGGGTGATACTCTTTTTCCTTTGCATAGTCTAAAAAGCACTCCGTATCAGGCACTATATCGAGTCTTCTTACTCTGTCGGTGATTGCTGCCGAAAACCTTTTTGCGCTGTCATTGAATTCTGACGGATTTCCGCAGAGCACTATGGCCCACTCATCGGGAAGCCGGTATAAACCTATATTCCTGGTCTGGAGAAAGGCCAGCATTACAGGCATGATGGTTTCGGAAGCACAGTTGAATTCATCCAGAAGAAGTATCCCCTCCTTAGCCCCTTTTTCCTTTTCTCGCATTACTGCCGCGATTATCTCCGACATGGTATATTCGGTGTACTTACTTCCGTTATCCAGATTATCTATAACAGGAAGACCTATCATGGAATTCCTGGTGTGGTGGGTTATGGAAAAACTGACAAACCCTATCCCCAGTTCCTCCGCTATCTGCTTCACGATTTCCGTCTTTCCTATTCCGGGAGGTCCCTCAAGATAAAACGGCAGCTTATTTACTACATCATAATAATATTTTCCTCTCTTATCCTTTGCCATATAGGCCTTTATGCCTGAAAGGACCTCGCTCTTTGCTTCTGTTACATTGTAGCTTGTCTGTTCCGATCTTATATCCATCATGATCATCTCTCCTTTTTTTGCTTATTTCTGATCTATCTGTTCTGTTTTCATCTTAAGGCCTGCTGCTTTTTTCCAAACTCCCCTGCATCCTTAAGCACCATTAGCGGAATGAGGTAATA
>JAILDD010000030.1 GCA_024689605.1 Lachnospiraceae bacterium | reverse complement strand
TTCCCTGAGACGTATCATGCTTGCTTCACTTCCCGGAGCTGCAGTCAGCCAGATCAAGATCGACGGAGTAAAGCATGAGTTTTCTTCTATTCCGGGTGTCAAGGAAGATGTGACTGAGATCGTTATGAACATCAAGTCTCTCGCCATCAGGGATGAAAGCGACAATGATGAGCGTAAGAAAGCACACATCAACTTTGAAGGCAGCGGAGTGATAAAGGCTTCGGATATCAAGATCGATGATCCTGATGTATATATCATAAATCTTGACCAGACAATTGCTACCTTAAGCGGCGGCAAGGACACAAAGTTCGAGATGGATATTGAGATCACAAAGGGTCGCGGATATGTGAGTGCTGATAAGAATAAGCGTGAGGATTCCTCAATAGGAGGTATCGCTGTTGATTCTATCTACACTCCCGTAGAGCGTGTTAATATGAACGTTGAGAATACCCGTGTAGGTCAGGTTACAGACCTTGATAAGCTTACACTTGAAGTATTCACAAACGGTGCAATGGCACCTGATGAGGCAGTCAGCCTTGCTGCAAAGGTACTCAGCGAGCACCTCAAGCTCTTCATCAATCTTTCCGATAAGGGCCAGCAGGCACAGGTTCTTGCATGTGAGATACAGAACCAGCAGAAGACATCAACAGCTATTTCTATTGATGAGCTTGAGCTGTCTGTAAGATCTTACAACTGCCTGAAGAGAGCCGGCATCAATACCGTTGAGGAGCTCACTAATAAGACTTCAGACGACATGATGAAGGTTCGTAATCTTGGTAAGAAATCTCTTGATGAAGTACTTGCAAAGCTTAAGGAAATGGGACTTCATCTCAGGGATGAGATTGACTGATAATAAGTCATCTTATAGCCGGTAAGTCCATAAGTGCGCGGCAGCAGCCGGAAGCGTTTTTGCAGAAAGCTGTGTTACTTTGAGGAGCAGGGAGACCTGCATGAGTTTGGCAGATAAGACCGACGAGCGCTGCCGAAAGGAAGAAGATTATGGCAAAGTACAGAAAGTTAGGAAAAACATCAAGCCAGAGAAAGGCATTACTCAGAAACCAGGTAACAATGCTTATCTTGAACGGCAGGATTACTACTACTGAGGCAAGAGCAAAGGAAATCAGAAAGATCGCTGAGAGCCTTATCGCACTTGCTGTAAAGGAAAAGGATAACTTCGAGACTGTTACCGTTAAGGCTAAGGTTCCCCAGAAGGACAAGGACGGCAAGCGTGTTAAGGAAGTTAAGGACGGAAAGAAAGTTACCGTTTATGACGAGGTAGAAAAAGAGATCAAGAAGGACCTTCCTTCAAGACTTCACGCAAGACGCCAGATGCTCAAGGTATTCTATGATGTAACAGAAGTACCTGAGACAAACGCAGGCAAGAAGAAGGCTACAAAGAAGGTTGACCTCTGCGCTAAGATGTTTGATGAGATCGCTCCCAAGTATGTTAACCGTCAGGGTGGTTTCACAAGAATAGTTAAGGTAGGTCCCCGTAAGGGTGATGCAGCAATGATGGTTATCATTGAGCTTGTATAAAAAGTTACTGAGATCAACCATTCCCGGATCTTTGCAAAGACATTAATGTCTTGCAGGATCCGGTTTTTTTTACAGGAATTATTTATGCCCATAGTCGATCTGAAAAAAGTCACATTTGAATATATACGGCGGGACAACGAGGGCAACGTGGACGGCATAACGACAGCTGTTGACGGTGTGAGCCTGAAAGTTGCTCCTGGGGAATTCATAGCTGTTCTTGGGGCCAATGGCTCTGGGAAATCCACTCTTGCAAAGCATATAAATGCCCTGCTTTTTCCAACGGAGGGGGCGGTGTTTGTTGACGGGATGAACACGGCAGATGAGGATAAGCTGCTTGACATACGCAGTACTGCGGGGATGATATTCCAGAATCCGGATGACCAGATAATCGGGCAGATCGTGGAGGAGGATGTGGCTTTTGGCCCGGAAAACTTAGGTGTTCCCACAGAGGAGATAAGGGAACGGGTTTATGACAGCTTAGATGCAGTAGGTATGTCTGATTACGGTATGCGTTCACCCGACAGACTTTCCGGCGGACAGAAGCAGAGGGTGTCCATTGCATCTGTTATTGCGATGAAGCCTAAATGCATAATTATGGATGAGCCTACTGCCATGATAGACCCGGAGGGCAGACGGGAGATACTTGAAACAGCCCACAGGCTCAATAAAGAAGAAAAGATCACTGTGATCCTCATCACCCACTATATGGAAGAAGTGGTGGATGCGGACAGGGTGTTTGTAATGTATAAAGGAAAGGTCGCCATGAGCGGAACTCCGGCGGAGGTTTTTTCCAGGGTGTCGGAGCTGCAGGAACTGCGTCTCACCGTGCCTCAGGCGACGGAACTTGCGCATAGATTAAAGATGGCAGGTGTGCCCCTGCGTGATGGCATACTAATCAAAGATGAGCTGGTAAATTCGGTAATGAAATTATGGTCTGCGGCAAGATGACGGATAATGATCTTAATGAACTGAATAATGATGTCCCCGTCCTGGAGGCCAGGCACCTTGTATATGAGTACCATACAGCTGCGTCAAAGCCTGTACCTGCGGTGTATGATGTAAGCTTCAGCGTATGGCAGGGGGAGTTTATAGGGCTAATCGGCCATACGGGATCAGGTAAGTCAACCCTCCTTCAGCTTTTAAATGCTCTTGAGGAGCCGAAGTCGGGCACAGTATATTTCAGGGGACAGGATATTTTTGAAAAAAAATATGACAGGAAGAAGCTTCGCGGAAAAGTGGGACTTGTATTCCAGTACCCGGAGCATCAGCTTTTTGCGGAGACTGTTTTTGCTGATGTCTGCTTCGGACCGCTTAATATGGGGGTGGACAGGAAGCAGGCTGAGCTCACAGCATATGATACTATAAAGAAGGTCGGCCTTGAGGATGAATGCTTTTACAAATCCCCCTTTGACCTTTCCGGGGGACAGAAGAGAAGGGCAGCCATAGCAGGTGTCCTTGCCATGAAACCGGAGGTGCTCATACTTGACGAGCCTACGGCGGGCCTTGATCCTAAAGGCAGGGATGAGCTGCTTGATATGATAAGCGGTCTCAGGGATCATGAGGACATGGCGATTATCCTTGTGTCGCATTCAATGGAGGATGTGGCAAGATATGCAGACCGGATCCTTGTAATGAACGAGGGAAAGCTTATTCTGGATGACACTGTAAGCGGTGTATTCTCACACAAGAAGGAAATTATTAATGCCGGCCTCTCCATTCCTGAAGTGACGGATATAATGTCTGCACTGGCAACAGAGGGCTTTCCTGTTAGGGAAGATGTATTCACGACAGACGAGGCAGCCGAGGAAATACTTAGAGTATTAAAAGAATGCAGGGTTATATAAGGAACACAAGTGCAATGTATGCGACAAGTAAAACTATTGAAAGGGAAAAGAAGACTTGCTGCGGGACATAACCATAGGACAATATTATCAGGCGGATTCTGTAATGCACAGGCTTGATCCAAGGACCAAGATTGTGCTTACTTTTGTATACATTCTGAGCCTGTTCATATTCGAGAATCCTGCGGTGTATTCCGTCGCTGCACTTTTTCTGATCATAGAGATAATTCTTTCAAAGGTTCCGGTACTGTACATGGTCAGGGGACTGAAACCTGTTGTTTTCCTTTTGGCTTTTACCGTTGTTGTCAATATGTTTTTTACAGGCGGCCAGGAGCTGTTTTCTTTCTGGATATTCAGAATTACCATAGAGGGGATAAAAAGGTCCGCGTACCTTGTGGGACGCATTGTTTTTCTGGTGCTTGCCTCCAACCTGATGACCCTTACCACGGCGCCGGTGAGCCTTACGAATGCATTGGAATATCTTATGAAACCCCTTAAGCTTTTAAGGGTTCCTGTTCATGAGGTGGCCATGATGATGTCTATAGCCCTCAGGTTCATTCCTATACTTGTTGACGAGACCAACAAGATAATGAAGGCCCAGATTGCCAGGGGGGCAGATTTCGAGAGCGGGAATATAATAAAAAAGACTAAGAGTTTTGTGCCCATCATTATCCCTCTTTTTGTGTCGGCATTCAGGCGTGCCAACAATCTGGCCCAGGCCATGGAGGCAAGGTGCTACAACGGCGGCGAGGGCAGGACCAGGCTTAATCCATTAAAATATAAGCGTGGCGACATCGTGGCATATGTGCTGCTTGTGATATATGCAGTACTGATAGTTTTGATGGGCTGTTTTCTTTTCAAGGCCCCGCCGGTTGCTCTCTGATTTGACATCATTAGAACTTCACTATATAATGTGTTTATCAAGCAGCTAGCAGGAAGGGTGCCACCTTCCGACCTGGCGAATTAATAGCTAATAAAAATGACCATTAACTTGTCACAGTCAGGGTGGTCATTTTTATTTGTTGTTTTTACAAATAATAACCAGTGTGATTATTGCACACAACATTAATACGAACTGAAATAATTCCGAAAATGTCACATACATCATCCATCGGCACCACCTTCCTTTCAAGCTCAGGTCAGTAAGTGCAACCACCCCGCTAGCTGCCGGATAAGCACATTATAAAAATGAATCAGCAAACAGTCGATGCTGTTGCTTTCGGATCAAGAAATGATCCAGAACTATTCTAACATACACAAGCGGATGTATGTCAAGTGATACACTAGGAAGACTATAACGAGAAAAAATGATAAAATAATACCCATGGAAAATGAAACGATAACAACAGCAAGACGCATACTCATATATGTAGCCTACGACGGCACTTTCTATCACGGTTTCCAGGTGCAGCCCGGAGTGCCGACCATAGAAGGTGTTCTTAATGAGACCCTGAGCAGTCTCTTTAAGGAGGACATTGCAGTGATAGGAGCCAGCCGTACGGATGCCGGCGTCCACTCTAAGGGGAATATCGCCGTATTCGATACCCATGCCCGAATACCTGCCGAGAAGGTTCCCTATGCCCTTAACAGACAGCTCCCCGAGGATATCAGGATAGTGGGGGCAGCAGAGGTTAAGCCTGACTTTCATCCCAGGCACACGGATACCAGGAAAACTTACGAGTACCGCATTATCTGCTCGACTTTCGAAAGTCCCGTAAACAGGCTTTATGCCCATTGGACATATAATAAGCTTGATGAGGTGCTTATGCAGAAGGCAGCAGAGTATCTTAAGGGAGAGCACGATTTCAAGAGCTTCTGCAGTGTGAATACCCAGGCAGAGTCTACTGTAAG
>JAILDD010000120.1 GCA_024689605.1 Lachnospiraceae bacterium | reverse complement strand
CAGTGCCTTTCGTCCGGCATTTGGCGTTAATTCTAGCTCCTCAGGATCTGTTATCACTGGCGGCTGTATCATCAACTGTTCAGATACAAGATGAAAAAATGGCTCATTTCCCTTTGTAGAGAAGTCGCTCATAAGCAGATGATTCTTTCCACATCTGGGGCAGCTTCCGAATGTAATCACATTTGGTGCACCCTTAGGGGATTTTGTGCTATATGCAACATGCAGGTAATGTGGGGCATCTGCGTGGTTATCGTTCTCTTCAATTCGCCCTGCTATTGAATTCAGCCACCCGGTCTTAACATTTGTTCTTCCGGTAAATACCCCCTCTTTTGGCAGGACATAGTAATCCACTTCCTTGAAACTATTCTCATTGACACGGCCTTTTTTATTCCACACAAATCGGGCACGTGGCTCTGCTTCGTCGAGATATCCTTTCAAGAATAACGCTCCACATGTCCTGTCATTCAGCAGCTCATATACTTTTCCTCCGCATTGACAGATGTCCGGATAATTGCCTATATAGATTTTCCCGAATGGCAGAATCCCATTGTGATTCTTGCATGAGCATTCAGGATTTGCACATGCGTAAATACCTGAGATTCCCCGGAACATCATATGCAAACGTGACGGGAAAAGCACCTGCCCTGTTCTGCTTTTCGCTTTTGGTGCGATAGACAGCAGTACACTGACAGCTTTCTTTGCCGTCTCTATATCACTTTCAGGGAAAACTATTCTTGATAATTCATCGAAGGATGTCGCTTTTCCCCTACAGTTCTCCATAATCCTTAACAAGGGCTTTATCCTGGGCAGTTTCTCATATAGCCAGGCATAAACATCCTCCTCTGAAGTAAAATCGCATTCTTCCGGCTTCAGTCCAATAATACTACCAAATTCCTCAATACCTTTTAATGACTCATCAGAGTGGAATTTATCAAGATCGAAGGATGCAATTCTTTCTGCCGGCACATCTATAGCTGCACCATAATCTAATTTTTCCTGCGCCCCCGTAACAATCTTTATGTCAAATTTGTCCGGATCGTCTATTGCAGTCAAATCGCAAATAAAATTCTTTACTGTTTCATTTTGCCCTTGCGGAATACTTGCGCTTGTAAGGATAAACTGTAGTTTTTCCCTGCCCACACCAAGTTTATGGATAAAGCGTCGTATCAGAAGAGCTACTTCTCCGCCGGAAGCTCCTCGGTACATGTGGGCCTCATCAATGATGAAAAGCAGCCTGTTGTCTTTTTCTGACTGCAACCAATTTCTTGTGTCCTCCCAGATGTTTTGCTCTTCCTGCCTCATCAGCATATACTCAAGCATGGAGTAGTTTGTAATCAGAATATCCGGGGTGTTCTCCTGCATCTCGAAGCGTGTGATCATTTCCGCATCCTGGTCTACCGTAACATGCCGTCCCTGTATCAGTTCGTCCACATATCTGGACAAATCTTCTTTGGCAGGATATTTACCCATAGCTTTCAATTGCCCGGCAATCTTTTCATCCCGATTTAAAAGGCTGTCCGTTAGCGTCTGTGCGAGGGCCTGGTCTTTAGATGATGCGCTTCTCCCTGCGTATGGAGTTCTCCCTGTATACATGCCAAATTGAGGGCGTCTCCTGCATCCTGTTGTAGAGGTAAACATCTCATAAAAACTATCAGAGCCGATCATCCTCCGCAGCCTTCCAATCTGATCAGCTACCAGTGCGTTCATTGGATACATCATCATTGCCCTTACACCACGTTGATTCCAACTGTCAGAGGACTGTTTCGCCTCTCTGATTAATTTTGAAATCATAGGCCACATGAAACATTCAGTCTTTCCTGAACCTGTGCCTGTAGCAACAAACAGCTCCCGCCCATGATAAAAATGTTCAAGAGCTTCTATCTGGTGACTATATGGGTCTTTGAATACACCCATCTTTCTCTCAATCATAGGTTGGAGAATGGATTTAATATCTTCCGGAATACTGTCAGAGTCCATAATCCCATTTTTTCTAGAGACATACGCAGGATTTGCTTCAATATAAGGTTCCTGCCATAAAACTCCCTGCTCCTCGAGAATTTCCTTGCATGCCTGACGCAAATCGTCATTTTTACCGAGATAAGCCGTTTCTATATATTCAATCAAACGGTCTTTCAATGCTTCGTGTGTTTTGTATACGCTATACTCATTCATACGCCTTACCTCATGGTCTGCAACTCAATGTATAGTTCCCTGCAAATATCCTTCACTATCGGCCAAACTTGTTTTGGAATTATGTAATTAAACATGTCCTCATATGTGTTCACCGGCCAGCTATATAGCCTTATTTGGGTTTCCTGTTGTAAAGGAATACGGCAATACAACCTTAGAAGACACACATTGCCATAATCCTTGTATTGAGCGTTCATTGGGTTCCCTGCCTCAAACCTCTGGGCTAGCATTATACGCCGGTGCTCTCCATGCTCTTTATAATAGTCTGGAAAACGGGCATTTTCCCATTGGTCTCCTTCCGATTTCCGGAACAGATAGTATTCATGCATTCCATTAATGATCTGCATTCGACCGAGGGCAAACCTTGCATTCTTACCCGGTTTGTTTTCCCAAGACTGATATAAGGCACTCCTGCTATCCGGATTAAAATATTCAAATCTGTCCATCTCTGGGCATGGGCTGTAAACAACTGCCGAAAAAACATCTTTGGCAAACGCTATCGAATCCACCCTCAGAAAAAAGGGATCTTTTGAACATATATCCTCCCTTATCCGGGTTATTCCCACATAGGTTTCGCTTTTATTCCCGCCTCCTATTTCCTTAGGTATTCCATAAATCCGGAATGTATTTTCAGTAATAGGGCGTAATGTATATTCAGGAAGCATCAATCTTCCTGTATCATCGAGAAGAATTTCGCCTGCAGTAATCATTAGTTCCCGCAGTTCACGAATAAATCCCATATAAGGCCACTCTTCACCTTCAGAAACAAACCAACTCTTGATTTCCGGATACGCTTCAATTAGATGTAAAATGGTTTCTCGTCCTCTGTTTAAAATATAGTGTTTCGATTTTGGATATGGCTTTCCATTCTCATCCTGGTCAATAACAAAAAACCTCATCCATTTAGCGCATGCTGAGTATAGGATCCGAGACAAAAGCGAGCTATCCGGCTCACCGTTATATGGGGTAAT
>JAILDD010000106.1 GCA_024689605.1 Lachnospiraceae bacterium | reverse complement strand
GGATGGATGATAACGGTGTGATAGATCCGGAAAGTCTGGATGACTTGATGCCATGGTCTGAAAGCATACCGGAAGCTTGTAAAAAACGCCGCTGAAAAGCGGCGATTATTTTAGGTATAGGCGTATGATTTGACGCTTACATATCAGCCTTAAGCGGCATTGCTGCTTCGAATACGACATTGGCATTCTTTGGGGGTGGGTCATTAGCTGCTGGAGGACTTGGAATGGCCGGGGGAACTGCTGTTCTTGGTGGACTGGTTGCAGGTCCGGCACTTCTTGTGATGGGCGTCATAACGAGTGCCAAGGCGGGAAAAAATCTCCAGGATGTTTATGCAAATGAAGCGAAGGCAGATGAAATATGTGAAGAACTTCAGACTGCATCTGTGCAATGTGTTGCTATAAGGAGCAGAAGTTATATGTTTACTCTTTGTTGGCAAAACTGGACTCGTACTTATATCCTTTGAATGAAGAGATGAAGCGAATTATTTCCACTGAAGGAACTGATTATTCAAAGTATAGTGAACGGAGCAGGAAGTCAATTGCTGCGGTAGTTTCCACTATTGCATCGATAAAAACGGTTTTGGACACAACTATTCTTACTGAGGCTGGTGATATAACCGCCGTATCCGGTGAGCTGGTAGAAAAAATGCTCACGGAATTATCATAATTCAGGGGTCGGTTTTGCTGTCTTATTGCCTGCAATGAGATGTTGGATATACGAGCTTTTGATTTATTGTTATTCTATGGATGCCAGGGTTATATATCACCGTCATAGAGAACATGTTCAAAAGTGAGGAGGATTAATTAAATGAAAAAGAAAAATAATGAAATAATGTGGCCGGCGATATTTTGCACATCACTGCTTTTACTCTTTGTTCTTTTTATTGTTAGCAGCGCTATGGAAATAGGGGAAAAACTCGGGGAGATTCATATCAGCCTTGAACTGATTTTTTATTTGCTTATAGTTGCCATTGTTGTGTCAGGCATAATATATCCAGTATGTACGGTTTTCTTTGCGCCTGTGTTTTCGCTTAAGGAATTGCATGATGCAAACGGTGCGGCAAAAAAGAAATATTGCAGGATACTTATTAATAATCTCCTTAATAATGTTGAGCTTAGTGATGATGAGAGGATCGAGGTTGAAAGCTTTGCAAAGATGGGTGATAAGGCAGATGATAAACTAATTGAATTCTTTGACCGGAAGATAAGACCTGAGATCGATAAAGAGGTTATGGCAGCTGCTAAACGTGCTTTTCTAGTTACGGCAGTATCACAGAATGCGCTTTATGACATGCTTGCGGTTGCCGTTTTTAACTATAACATGATAAAGAAGATAATAACGATTTGCGGTTTCAGACCTGGGGTGCCGCAGGTGCTTAAGGTTTATGGAAAAGTGCTGACATTTACAATTGCGGCAGGTGCAATAGAAGATCTGGATGTGGAAGATATGATCGAAGACGGACTTGATGAGATGCTGCCGGATGCACTAGGCGGTGTTGTGGGAAAGTTTGGCGGATCGATTATGCAGGGGGCATTTAGTGCTTTTGCCACCATACGTGTTGCTGTGGTCACAAGGAATTATCTTTTAAATGCGGATGTATCAAAAACAAGAAAAGAGTTACGCAGACAGTCATTTAAGGAGGCTGTGGACATTTTTGGGCAGAGCATGAAAGATCTTTATGATGATAGTGTTGGACAAAAGCTAAAAAATTTTTTGGAAAAAGTCATTAAAAGAAAACATGCTGAAGAAGGAGAAACGGAGGTAGTGAAAGAAACGGAAACAGAAGTAGAAGCAGTGAAAGAAACAGAAGAAGCCTCTGGCGACAATGCTGGTCGTAAGGTTGGAATTTTTTTGGGGAAAGTTTTTCATGGGAAACATGCTGAAGAAGGAGACACGGAGGTAGTGAAAGAAACGAAAACAGAAGTAGAAGCAGTGAAAGAAACAGAAGAAGCCTCTGGTGACAATGCTGGTCGTAAGGTTGGAAATTTTTTGGGGAAAGTTTTTCATGGGAAACATGCTGAAGAAGGATAAACAGAAGCATTGAAAAAACCGAAGTAAGGCAGGGGGATAGTTCTCCTGTCTTTTTTAATCGATTGAGCCGTCATATGAAATGCTTACAGAATAATCGTAATGATATTTATCCTTGCAGTGCTCTTTGATATGTGATATGTTTCTGTTCAGAAAAGCATGATTTTTCAAGAAGATCTGAAATTTCTAAGATTCTGAAGTTCCTGTAAGTCTTTGCTTTTCGATCACACATTACAAGCAAAGCACTTGCAGAGGAAGATATGATATCCGCCAGCCTTCTGCAGGTGTGAGTTTCATCGCGTAAGGAGGATATCATATGAAGGATTACAAAGAGCTCACGTTCAGAGACAGTTTTATGTTTGGCAAAGTCACTGAGGATCCGCAGATCTGCCGGGAAATTGTCAGTATATTGATGGGAAGTGATGTGGGGGAGTTGTCACATCCGGAGCAGGAGAAGTATCTTAAGGCTATAGCGGATGGTAAGTTTATCAGGCTGGATATTCTGGCTGAAGATCAGGCTGAAAGCCTGTACGACGTGGAGATGCAGAATAAAAGCCATGATAAAGAAAAACAGTTGGAGTTACCGAAGAGAAGCCGGTATTACCAGTCGATGCTTGATATTTTTTAATACGACAGCGGAAATGATGGATGCACCGGAAGAGCTGACAAATCTTCTCAGATATATTCAGACCGGGAAAGTGTCGGATGCCGTTACTGAGAGGATTGAAAGAGGTGTGGCAAAAGCCAGAGAGAATGCAGAATGGAGGGTTGAATATATGAAATCTTACGTATATCTGCAGGATGCTAAATATG
>JAILDD010000105.1 GCA_024689605.1 Lachnospiraceae bacterium | reverse complement strand
CTATGACCTTAATACTGCCCACAATGCGGTATTAAGCGGTAAGTTTAAGAGCCTTGACCTGAAGACGGTTCAGGGATACTGCAGCGAATACGGGGTGTCGGAAAATGCGGTTTTCCTTTCTGCTTTCAGCTATCTGGTAGGGCTTTGGGGTATGGGAGACGATGTAGTTATATCCAGTATCCACAGCGGAAGGACGGACGGCAGGTGGATGCGTCTGGCTGGATGCCTGTTCGTCACATATCTGTTCAGATACAAGAGAATACCTCATGAGACCGTGAAGGACATGGTAAGGCGTAATGCTGACCAGATACTCCATACCATGGAATGCCATATGGCTACGCAGCACAATGACGAGATGTTTATCCAGTATCAGGGTGATATACTTACCATTCCTCAGATCGGAGGTGAGCCTGCACAGTCACTGCATCTGCAGCTTGACTCGCTTCCTTTCCACCTGATGATCCACCAGAGGAATGGCGGATATGTATACGAGCTCAGGTATTGGGAGAACCGCTATGACAGAGAGATGCTGGCTGTATTTATGGAGGCGATGGACAATGTGATCTTTGCTATGTCTGAGGAAAGGTCGGCAAGACGCCTTAAGTATCACTTAAGTCCGAAGCTTTATCCCAAGCATTTTACCATTACAGCCGGAAAGCTCAATTCATCTCTTGGCATGCCTTTAGTAAAGGGGCTGGCTGATGATGCGGAGGTTAAGCCTTATATCCTTGACGATCACGGCAAAAAGAAGCCTTATGGTGCCTGGGGAAGGCTTTACATACTGGATGTAAAGACTGATGATAATTTTGAATCAATAGAGAGTATGTATTCACCAGGAACGCTTTATGATACAGGCATCGAGGCAAGGATCACGCCTAAGGGCGAGGTTGAAGCCATGTATCAGTCCGGAAGGGTCATACTTCGTGAATCCCTTACAGGAAGATTTTATCCGAATCTTTTTGAACTGGAGAAATTATGCAATACATTCCCCGGCGTGAAGGAAACAAAGGCGTATGTCGAGTATGGTGAAAATAATGCTTTCAATCAGGCTGTGGATATAAAGACTGACAGGGAAATCGATACGGAAGCCCTTCAGAACTTTGTGGCAGAACGTATGGGCAAGCATATGGTACCGACTACGGTGAAGATCGTGAAGTGATTTGTTTTTTTGAATTATGTTTACTATAATATGTTCTATGTGCCGACAGTGGCTGTTATCATGTGAAATTGACTGTAGGAAATGGTGTTAGCTGTAGTGTGGTACTGATAGTCAGTTTTCGGCCTAAGTATATTAAGGAGGTTAGTGTGAAAAATCGTTCTGAAAGAGTCGATTTTTCACCAGCGATTTGTGTCGAGCCCAAATCGCCATATCGCAGCGGCAAATCTGATATTTGCCGCGCGTGCCTCGCACAAAGTGCTCGGCATGGAGGAGTAATATAACAATGGGAATGACGATGACACAGAAGATCCTTGCACATGGTGCGGGGCTGGAAAAGGTTGAAGCCGGACAGCTTATAATGTGTGACCTGGATCTGGTGCTGGGCAACGATATAACCAGCCCCGTAGCCATTCATGAGATGGATAAATTTTCAAAGCAGACCGTATTCGATAAGGATAAGATCGCACTGGTGCCGGACCATTTTGTCCCTAACAAGGATATAAAGTCTGCAGAACACTGTAAATGTGTCCGGGAGTTTGCAAGAAAGAATGAAATCACTAATTATTTTGAAGTGGGAGAGATGGGCATAGAGCATGCCCTTCTTCCGGAAAAAGGCCTGACTGTTCCCGGCGATGTGATAATCGGAGCAGATTCCCACACCTGTACATACGGTGCTGTGGGTGCTTTCTCAACCGGTGTAGGTTCTACTGATATGGCGGCGGGAATGTCTACGGGTAAAGCCTGGTTCAAGGTTCCGTCAGCAATAAAATTTAATCTTACAGGAAAGCCTGCAAAGTGGATATCCGGAAAGGACATAATACTTCATATCATCGGCATGATAGGTGTGGACGGTGCTCTTTATAAATCCATGGAATTTGTGGGGGATGGCATTCAGTATCTTTCAATGGATGATCGTTTCACTATCGCGAATATGGCAATCGAAGCCGGCGGAAAGAACGGCATCTTCCCTGTGGATGATAAGACCCTTGAGTATCTTAAAGAGCATACTACACGTCAGTGGAATGTATATGAAGCTGATGCGGATGCTGTATATGATGAGGAATATACCATAGAGCTGGACAAGCTTAAGCCTACGGTTGCTTTCCCTCATCTGCCGGAGAATACACATACTATAGATGACTGCGGTGATATAGCCATTGACCAGGTGGTCATCGGTTCATGCACAAACGGACGCATTGATGATATGCGCATTGCTGCTTCCATACTTAAGGGAAAGCATATTGCGAAGGGTATGCGCTGTATCATAATCCCTGCAACCCAGAGTATATACATGCAGGCTATGGAAGAAGGTCTGCTTAAGACTTTCATAGAGGCAGGTGCTGTGGTGAGCACACCTACCTGCGGCCCTTGCCTTGGCGGATACATGGGCATCCTGGCAGAAGGAGAAAGATGCGTTTCCACCACCAATAGGAACTTTGTCGGAAGAATGGGACATGTAAAGAGTGAGATTTATCTGGCAAGCCCTGCTGTTGCTGCGGCGTCAGCCATTGCCGGACGCATAGCATCCCCTGAGGAAATCTGAAGTTACAAAAGAATACTGAGCCGTTAAAAACGGCGGAAAGGTGATATATGAAAGCTGAAGGAAGAGTTTTTAAATTCGGTGACAATGTTGATACTGACGTTATAATACCCGCAAGGTATCTGAATTCATCTGATCCTGCAGAACTTGCGCAGCACTGCATGGAAGATATAGACGCAGAATTTGTGAAGAAGGTTAAGAAGGGCGATATCATCGTGGCTGACAAGAATTTCGGCTGCGGTTCATCCAGAGAGCATGCGCCCATAGCGATTAAGGCAGCGGGAGTAAGCTGCGTTATAGCGGACACTTTTGCAAGGATATTCTACAGGAATGCCATTAATATAGGACTTCCCATACTTGAGTGCCCGGCTGCGGCGGCAGCAATAAAGGATGGAGATGAAGTTGAAGTTAATTTTGATGACGGCGTCATAACTGACAAAACTACGGGTGAGACTTTTAAAGGGCAGGCTTTCCCTGAATTCATGCAGAAGATCATCAAAGCTGAGGGCCTTGTAAATTACCTTAATTCAAACGCAGACTGATGTACGCATATTTCAAAGGAATACTGGTGCAGAAGGCACCGGGGCATATTGTTATTGAAACTTCGGGGATAGGATATAATATTTTTTTCCCCGAAGGCAGGATGGACTATCTGCCGTCTGTGGGAGATGAAACGGTGGTTTATACCTATACATTCCTTACCCAGGATGCGCTGTCCCTGTATGGCTTTCCGACATGGGATGAGCTTGATCTGTTTAAGCTTCTGATAACAGTAAGCGGTGTGGGACCGAAAGCCGGCATGGCGCTTCTTTCTGTGCTCAGTCCGGAACAGGTTGGGACGGCAATCATATCCGGAGATGCTAAGACACTTTCCAAAGCAAAGGGTGTCTCATCCAAGACTGCGGAAAGACTTATCGTAGATCTTAGAAATAAGATTGATCCAGGAAAGTATATTCCGGGTGGAAGCTCTGTCTCCGTACCGGAAGAAACTGTAATGGACAATGGTGCGGCGCAGGATACCTGCGATGCTCTGATGGCAATAGGATACAGTAAGCGAGAAGCTATGCAGGCTGTATCAAAGGCGCTGCAGGCCGTTGGCAATGAAGCTGATTCGGATGTGCTTATCAAGGCCGCACTAAAATATATGAAACAGCCGTGAGTGTTAACGGCTCCGGCAATCTATGTGAGAAAATGCCCAGGAGAATGATAGAAACATCATTTACAGCAGAAGACGAGAAGATAGAGACTACTCTAAGGCCTCAGTTTTTAAAGGACTATATCGGCCAGGAGAAATTAAAGAGCAATCTGTCTGTCTATATAAAGGCTGCCCTGCAGAGGGGTGAGTCCCTTGATCATGCGCTTTTTTTCGGACCGCCCGGACTGGGCAAGACTACTCTTGCGGGAATAATAGCAAATGAAATGGGGGTAGGCATAAAAATCACCAGCGGACCCGCTATAGAAAAGCCCGGGGAGCTGGCTGCCATACTTAATAATCTCCAGCCCGGTGATGTACTCTTTATAGATGAGATACACAGGCTTCCCCGGACAGTGGAAGAAGTGTTATATCCTGCGATGGAGGACTTCCAGATAGATATTATAATAGGCAAGAATGGTGAGTCTACCAAATCTGTGCGGCTGGAACTCCCGCATTTTACATTGATAGGAGCAACTACCAGATCGGGGCTGCTATCAGCGCCGCTTCGTGACCGCTTTGGACTGAATGAGCATTTGGAATACTATTCCCATGAAGAACTTAAACAGATAATACTTAATTCTGCCGGAAAGCTTTCAGTGGATATAACTGAAGAAGGTGCCATGGAAATGGCTAAAAGGTCAAGGGGTACCCCGAGGCTTGCCAACCGTATGCTTAAAAGGGTGCGGGATTTTGCTCAGATAAAGTTTGATGGAGTGATCACAAAGGAAGCCGCCGAATACGCACTGGAGCTTATGAAGGTGGATAAGGACGGACTTGATGAGCTTGACCGTAATTACCTTAAGATGCTGATAAAGAACTTTGCCGGAGGGCCTGCGGGACTTGATACCATAGCAGCATCCCTCGGTGAGGATTCAGGAACGATAGAGGATGTCTGTGAGCCGTATCTTCTGCAGAACGGGTATATCAACAGAACCCCGAGGGGAAGGGTTGCTACAGATAAGGCTTATGATCATATAGGGTTGATTTAATCGGGCAATGTGTATATAATATTTGTTGGTTTACATAATTACGTTGAACTATCCGATAGGATATTGGACTTTTATGCAACAGTAATCAAAAGGGGAGAGCACAATGGCAGATAAGAAGACAATCAGAGTCTTGATCGATAATAAAGTTATGACGATGAGTAGCTGCGAGAGCGAAGAGTATATGCAGAAAGTGGCTAACTACATCAATAACAGGATTGAAGAATGTGAGAACGTAAGGGCTTTTCACGGTGCTGCTCCCGATATAAGACACAGGCTGCTTGAAATCAATATTGCAGATGATTATCTGAAGGCACAGGCACGCATCGTTGAGCTTGAGCAGGAGCTTAAAGCCAAGAACAATGACCTTGATGATATCAAGCATGACAGTATAAATAAAGCAATGATGGCTGATGACATGAAAAAGAAGCTTGACCAGGTTCAGAAAGAACTTAAGGAAAGTGAAAAGAAGGTCATGGAACTCCAGCTTGAATTAAAGGGCCGCAACAATAATCCGATAAAACATTGATCATATGGAACTTCTTTCTCCTGCAGGTGATCATGAGAGTGCTATAGGCGCATTGAATGCGGGGGCTGATGCTGTTTATCTGGGGGCTCAGCTCTTTTCCGCAAGGGCATCTGCCAAAAATCTTTCTGTCGATGAGCTAAAGGACGTGATATCCTATGCCCATCTTCTCGGCAGGAAAATCTATCTTACAACCAATATACTAATGTACAACAGCGAGTTGCCTGATCTGTTTGATATCATGGATCCGCTGTATGAAAGCGGCCTTGATGCATGTATTATACAGGACCTGGGGGTACTGCATGCTTTCAGGCAGCGTTACCCGGAGCTGGGGCTTCATGCCAGCACACAGATGGCTGTGATGACTGCGAGCGGCAGCAGATGGCTTATGGACAGAGGCGTGTCCAGGGTGGTACCGGCCAGGGAGCTGTCGCTTGCAGAGATAAAGGAGATAAAAAAGACCGGCGTGGAAGTGGAATGCTTTATCCACGGTGCTATGTGTTATGCATACTCCGGGAAGTGCCTTATGAGTTCCCTTGCGGGCGGCAGGAGCGGCAACAGAGGGAGATGTGCAGGCCCCTGCAGGCAGATGTATAAAATTGAAAACAGTGATCCGGCATATTACTTAAGCATGAAGGATATGTGCAGCGCAACTTATATTGATAAACTGATCGATGCAGGCATAGATTCCTTCAAGATAGAAGGCAGGCTTAAGAGTCCTGAGTATTCTGCAGGAGTGACATCTGTATACAGACGGCTGATAGATGAGTACCGCAAAACCGGAAACTTAATGATCACTGAGGATGACAGACAGATACTAGATGAACTTTATATACGTTCGAACAGGCAGGAAGGGTATTATTTCAGGCATAACGGCAGAGAAATGGTATCTGTGGAATCTCCGGCATATGTGAAAACCCCGGACGAACTTAAGACGCGTATCAGAAATAAATACCTTACCGGAAAAAAGAAGGTTCCACTGGAAGGGACGCTTAAAGTAAAGTGCGGTGAGGAATTGGAGCTTAGCCTTAGAAATGTGAAGGATAGTACCGGAACGGTAACCGTAAAAGGCAATGTTGTACAGCAGGCTACAGGCGTTCCGGTATCCGACGAGATGCTTTCGGACAAAATCAGAATGACCGGTGATACGTGCTTTGTGATAGAGGGACTTACTATAGAGAATGACGGTGATAGTTTTGTACCTGTCAGTGTCCTTAAGAAACTCAGAAGGCTGGCGTTGGATGAAATGACTGCGGCAGTCATGAAACACCATGACAGAAATATTGGTCCCACGGCTGTAAATCCATATCCCGGTACAGAAAAAAAAGGATACGG
>JAILDD010000099.1 GCA_024689605.1 Lachnospiraceae bacterium | reverse complement strand
CTTACCCTTGAGTATATGGCAAGGATATGCCGCTATGAAAGACCGGATGCCATTGTGCCGGGAATCGGCGGACAGACCGGACTTAATCTTTCACTGCAGCTCTATGACAAGGGCGTGCTTGATGAATGTGAGATAGAGCTTTTGGGAACAGATGCGGAGAGCATCCGCAAGGCTGAGGACCGGGAACAGTTCAAGGAACTGTGTGAAAGCCTTGGGGAGCCGGTGGTCCCCTCTGCCATTGCTGAGAGCATGGAAGAAGGCCTTGCGGCAGCAGAACAGATAGGCTATCCCGTAATATTAAGGCCTGCCTTTACCCTTGGCGGAACCGGCGGCGGTTTTGCCAATGACGAGGAAGAGATGCGGGAGAGGATGAAGAATGCACTTGCGCTGTCCCCGGTCCATCAGGTGCTGGTAGAGAAGAGCATCAAGGGCTATAAGGAGATCGAATACGAGGTAATGCGTGATGCGAATGATACGGCCATCACCGTCTGCAACATGGAAAACCTCGATCCCGTGGGCATACATACGGGTGATTCCATCGTAGTGGCTCCCAGCCAGACATTAACGAATAAAGAGTACCATATGTTAAGGGACAGTGCTTTGAGGATAATCAGGGCGCTTAAGATAAAGGGCGGATGCAATGTGCAGTTTGCCCTTGATCCGGAATCCTTTAACTATTATGTAATAGAAGTCAATCCCAGGGTGTCACGTTCATCGGCCCTTGCATCCAAGGCCAGCGGCTATCCTATAGCGAGGGTATCCGCAAAGATAGCAATAGGAATGAACCTTGACGAAATCGAGCTTGCCAATACACCGGCCTGCTTTGAGCCGGCACTGGATTATGTTGTGACCAAGATGCCCAGGTTCCCTTTTGATAAGTTCACCCTGGCATCGAATGTGCTTTCTACCCAGATGAAAGCTACCGGAGAGACCATGAGCGTGGGCAGGACTCTGGAGGAAAGCCTTCTCAAGGCCATCCGTTCACTGGAAGACGGAAAGAACCATATCCATCTTGCAAAATTTGATGTGGAGAATCTTTCGGACAAGCCGGAGCCTGAAAATAGGAAGGAAGCCATCGAAAAGCTCCTTTCATATATCGAAGAGGGTACGGACGACCGCATATATGCAATCTCTGAGCTTTTATGGCTGGGTGCCGATCCTCAGACCATCTATTCAAGGACCAAGATCGACATGTTCTTCCTTGATAAGATCAAGATGATAGTGGACCACGAGATAAAGCTGGAAGAAACATGCAGGCTTGATGAAAACGGAAAGCCCGTTATCGACAGGGATACCCTGTATGAAGCAAAGAGGATGGGATTTTCGGACTCTTACATTGCTGAGCTTTTGGGATGTTCAGAGGATGATGTCTGGGACCTCAGGCGTTCCTATGGCATACGTCCGGTCTACAAGATGATCGATACCTGTGCCAGCGAGTTTGAAAGCTATGTTCCTTATTTCTACTCAACTTATGAGGACGAAAATGAATCCGTAGTTTCGGACAATAAAAAGATAATAGTTCTCGGTTCGGGTCCTATAAGGATTGGACAGGGCGTGGAATTCGACTATTCCACAGTCCATGCCGTAAAGACAATCCATGAAAGAGGCTATGAAGCCATAGTCATCAACAACAATCCGGAAACGGTTTCCACTGACTATACTACGGCAGACAAGCTTTATTTCGAGCCTCTCACTGTAGAGGATATCATGAACATCATAGAACTGGAAAATCCTATGGGTGTCATTACATCCTTAGGCGGCCAGACTGCGGTCAATCTTGCAGAACCCCTTGCAAAAAGAGGCGTAAAGATCATAGGTACCGGGTGCGAGGCCATATTTGCAGCAGAGGACAGGGATGCATTTGAAAATGTCATCAATAGGCTTGGCATACCTCATCCCGAGGGCCTTGCGGTTACCAATATACCTGACGGCATAAAGGCAGCAGAAAAGATCGGCTATCCCGTCCTTGTACGTCCTTCCTTCGTTCTGGGGGGCAGGGCAATGGAGATCGTTGCAAATGAGGAGATGCTGGTCCATTACTTAAAGAATGCCGTTGAGATCGATGCAGACAGGCCCGTGCTTGTTGACAAGTATATAGTGGGCAAGGAAGTGGAAATAGATGCGGTATGTGACGGCGAAAGTGTATTCCTGCCGGGGATCATGGAGCTGGTAGAGCGTACGGGCGTGCACTCTGGTGACAGCATGAGCGTTTATCCGCCTTTCTCGATCTCACAGAAAGTCAAAGATACCATATGGGAGTATACAAGGAAGCTTGGAATCGGCATAGGCATTGTGGGTCTGTATAATATCCAGTTTATCGTGGATAAGGATGACAGCGTGTATATTATAGAGGTTAATCCTAGAGGATCCAGGAGTGTACCTTTCCTTTCTAAGTCAACAGGCGTATCCCTTGTGGATATCGCAACGAAGGTAATGCTTGGGGAGAGCCTGAAGGAACAGGGACTTGCTGATACCATCACCAGGGAAAAAGATTTCTGGTATGTAAAGGCACCGGCATTCTCCTTTGAAAAGCTGAATGGAATGGATGCATATCTCTCGCCTGAAATGAAATCCACCGGTGAAGCCATAGGCTATGACAAGAGCCTTAAGAGGGCACTGTACAAAGCTCTGCAGGCTTCGGGCATCAAGATGAAGGAATACGGTACCGTAATGGTTACCCTTGCGGATGAGGACAAGGATGAGGCGCTTCCGCTTATCAGACGTTTCTATGAGCTGGGCTTTAACATCGAGGGAACCGTGGGAACAGCCATGTACCTCAAGGAGCATGGGATCCGTACACGCATCCGCGGCAAGATAAGCGACGGCAGCGATGAGATACTACGGTCCATAAGGGCAGGCTATGTAAGCTACATCATCAATACCAGGGCGATACTGTCAGGCATACATTACAGTGACGGAATAGAGATCAGGCGCTGTGCTATCATGAACGGTGTGACGATGTTCACATCCCTTGATACCGTAAGGATACTGCTGGATGTACTGGAGGACATATCCCCCAGGATATCGACGATATAATAATTATCTCGCACCGTATAGTTCATCTGTCGGTGGGGTCGTTCGCTAAGCAGTTCTTACGGAAATGCCAAGGACTTAAGAAACGTCCGGAACCGTTCACACGCTACATCCATGTAGCGTTGTTCACTCGCCCCGCCTTCCGTGGCGGGGCGTTCCTGGGGAGTGTAGCATTTCCGAGAACTGCTAAAGCTCACTTTACACCGCCAGATGAATCTATCCGGTGCATGTAACATTAATAACTAACTAATAGAATAACCATGACCATGGGGAGGGAGTGACTATGGAGTATACTATGGAAGAGGTTTTAAAGTATATTGAGGAAGGGGATGTAAAGTTCATCCGACTTGCTTTCAGGGATGCCTACGGCGTCCAGAAAAATATATCCGTTATGCCGGGAGAAGTGAAAAAGTCTTTTGAGGACGGCATACAGATCAGCACCAGGTCCATTGCCGGATTTGCTGACAGCGAATACGCGTCCCTCTATCTTAAGCCGGATCCCGATACCATGGCTATACTGCCCTGGCGTCCCGACAGCGGAAGGGTACTCAGGATGTTCTGTGATGTATATACCCCGGACGGCGAGCTTTTTGCGGCGGATACCAGGTACATCCTTAAAAAAGCGATTCAGAAGGCTGAGGAGGCCGGAGTGGAGTTCCGTTTTGGCAATGAGACTGAGTTCTATCTTTTTTCCAATGATGACGAGGGGAATGCCACAAAGAACCCCTATGACCATGCAGGATATATGGATATAGCACCCCTTGATAAATGCGAGAACATAAGGCGTGAGATAACCCTTACCATAGAAAAAATGGGCCTCCGTCCGGAAAGATCGCATCATGAAAAGGGCCCGGGTCAGAATGAGATAGATTTCCATTATGCAAGGCCCCTTAAGGCAGCCGACCAGATGACTACATTTAAGATGGCTGTCAGCACTGTGGCAAACAGGTATGGCCTGACCGCTGACTTTTCGCCGCTGCCCCTTGCGGATATGCCGGGAAACGGTTATCACATAAATATGTATGCTGTGGATAACGAGGGCAATGATGTCATAAAATATGCGGCAGCTGGCATAATTGAAAAGATAAGGGATCTCACGATTTTCCTTAACCCTACGGATTCATCATATTCCCGTTTGGGCAACAATACGGCTCCTGATCGTGTAAACTGGTCGGGACTGGGACAGTCTGAGCTTATGTATATTGAAAGCTATAAAGGCAAGACTAGGGCAGAACTGCGAAGCCCGGATGCCGGCAGCAACCCTTATCTGGTATATGCGCTTCTGATATACGCAGGGCTTTCTGGTATAGAGAGGAAGCTTGCCCTGCCTGCAGAAATGAATGAAGATGATGCCTTTCTTCCGGGCTCAAAGAAGGAAGCCGCAAAGCTTGCAAAGGAAAGCGAATTTGTAAAACAGTATGTTCCTGCGGAGATAATCAGGGAATATACCGAGTAACTACCTAACTATGTGCTGAGGAGGTAACCCATGCCGAAACATGACGACACAGTGCATTCGGCGTTGATAGTCTCGGCCTCGGAGCAGTTTGAGACACTTATAAAGAGATCCCTTATGGATGTCATTACCGTTGAGTCCAGGAAAAGCGGGGCGATGGCGAGGCGTTATGTGCTGGAAAGGTACTACGACCTCGTTATCATCAATGCGCCCCTGCCGGATGAAAGCGGTGAGGAGCTGGCCCTTGACATAGTGGACCAGTGTGATGCTTCTGTGCTCATGGTTGTTCCCCAGGATATATTTGAAGATGTGCTGGACCGTGTGACGGAACAGGGCATAATGGTGATGCCGAAACCCTCGCCTAAAGGACGGATAGACAAAAGCGTCCGGTTCCTTGTGGCTACCCAGAACAAGATGCACAGGCTGGAAGCAAAGGTGAACAAGGCAGAGGAAAAGATGGAGGAGATGCGGGTAGTCAATAAAGCCAAGCTTCTTCTGATAAACAAAAAGAAAATGTCTGAGGATGAGGCCCACCGCTACATCGGCAAGATGGCAATGGATAACGGCATCTCAAGGGGCCGGGCGGCGGAGCGCATACTGGATGACCTGTAAACAGGGCGGCATTTGTACGATTTTATTGGTACCGGTAATTATAGAAAGCTTTGCGCCTGATTACGATGAAGAGCGTGTGGTGGAGTGGATGCAGCAGGGTGCATCAGTATCCCCTTGAATGTTAGGAAACATTAAACTATATTTCATTATTTGTGGAAAAGCCGCGTCTTGTGATGCAGCTTTTTTGTATGGTAAATCTGTTATTTTTACTTATCTGGGTACACCTTTACAAAGTTTATAATTAACTGTCTATGAGATATAGTAAAATAAAAATAGTTTTGTATGTTGAATTACGGTAGGTGAATGACATGAAAAAGATTATTATTACCCTTCCCCTTGCGGAAAATGAAAAAGAAGAATTTTACAAAGCTGCAGGAAGTGAAAGCAGCGGTTATGAACCGGTCTTTAAAAATAAGGATCAGCTTACATCAGAAGATGTGAAGAATGCCTGCGTCATAGTGGGAATGGTACCAGAGGATATGCTGTCTGAATGTGAGTGCCTTGAATGGCTGCAGCTTGGATGGGCCGGTGCCGAGACTTACTGCAGGGAAGGCGTCCTCAAGGAGGATGCAGTCCTTACGAATGCTTCGGGGGCCTACGGCGATGCAGTTTCTGAACATATGGCCGCGCTGACCCTGGCACTGGCCTGTTCACTTGATATCTATATCAGGCAGCAGGAAAAAAAGCACTGGGAACTGCAGGCACGGAGAGGAGTGCTGTCAGGAAGCACGGTGCTCGTGTACGGAACGGGGGATATAGGCTCACATTATGCAGCCATCATGAAAGCAATGGGATGCCATGTGACAGGTATAAGCCGGACCCGGAAAACAGAACATGAATTCTTTGATGAACTGTATGTGGCAGATGATGCCCGGCAGGTGATCGGACGTGCCGATGTGGTGGCGCTGGCACTTCCCGGCGGAGATGATACCAGGCATATTATAAACGGAGATGTGATAAGCAGAATGAAGTCCGGGGCAGTACTGATAAATGCAGGCCGGGGAAGCACGGTGGATACAGAGTCCCTCATAGCCGGACTCAAGAGTGGGATAATTGCCGGGGCGGGCCTTGATGTATTTGAGGATGAACCTTTGGGAGAATCGGAACTCTGGGACATGGAAAATGTGATCATCACGCCCCATGCCGCCGGGAAGCTGGAGACTGAATACAACAGAAGAAAAGTTATGGAACTGTGCCTGGACAATCTGCGGCGGTATACGAAGGGTGAAGAATTATTGCACGTAGTGGACAGGAAGCGTGCATATTAAGAGACGGAAGCTTACGATTGTGGTAGTAGGGAGCATGAAAAAATGTTAATATGGCATGTGGATATTAGCTGTTGCTATCGAAATGAATACAGGAGCTTGACATGAGAGGAAACCTTCCCGATATGGCCGGAAGCGCCAGGGGACATGGAATATTTGACCTGCAGGCGCTGTTTGCCTCTCTTGTTGCACTGGAAAAGAAGAATCCTTTCTCGGGATTTTGATGGCCTGCAGAAGGTGTTATTTTTGTATTATTTAAAAATTAGCACTCACCACTTGACTTGGCTAACAATTAGTGAGAAGATATCCGGTGAAGAGGTTAGTTACATTGCTGTAATCTTCAGAAAGTTATTCCGAAGGGGAAGGAGGCAGTTATGAATATACAGAAGTTTACACAGAATTCAGTACTGGCAGTACAGAATACGGAAAAGATTGCCTATGAATACGGCAACCAGGAGATAGAGGAAGAGCATCTGCTCTATTCACTGTTGAAGCTGGATGACAGCCTGATACTGAAGCTTATCGAAAAAATGGACATAAATACGGAGCACTTCATAGGCAGGGTAGAGGATGCCCTTGAGAAGTGCGTGAAAGTCCAGGGCGGTGATCTCCGTTTCGGAAGGTACTTAAACGAAGTCCTGAATAATGCCGAGGACGAGGCAAAGGCCATGGGGGACGATTATGTTTCCGTCGAGCACCTTTTCCTTGCCATGATAAAAAAGCCCAATAAGGGTGTGAAAGCCATTTTTACGGAATACGGCATTACCCGTGACCGTTTCCTCGGCGTGCTGGCCCAGGTGCGGGGAAACCAGCGTGTGACATCGGACAATCCCGAGGCTACATATGACACACTGGAAAAATATGGCCAGGACCTGGTGGAGAAGGCGAAGGCACAGAAGCTGGATCCCGTAATAGGGAGGGATGCAGAGATAAGGAACGTTATCAGGATCCTGTCCAGAAAGACCAAGAACAATCCCGTGCTTATAGGCGAGCCTGGCGTGGGTAAGACTGCAGTTGTTGAAGGCCTGGCACAGCGTATCGTGATGGGGGATGTCCCCGGCGGCCTTAAGGACAAGAAGATCTTTTCGCTGGATATGGGAGCCATGGTGGCCGGCGCAAAGTACCGGGGTGAATTCGAGGAACGGCTTAAGGCAGTGCTGGAGGAAGTAAAGAAATCAGAAGGACAGATCATACTCTTTATAGATGAGCTGCATACCATAGTGGGTGCCGGCAAGACGGAGGGCTCAATGGATGCGGGCAACATGCTGAAACCTATGCTTGCAAGGGGTGAGCTTCACTGCATCGGTGCAACTACCCTGGATGAGTACCGCAAATATATCGAAAAGGATCCTGCACTTGAGAGGCGTTTCCAGCCGGTGCTGGTAAATGAGCCTACGGTGGAGGATACGGTGTCTATATTAAGGGGGTTAAAGGACCGCTACGAAGTCTATCACGGTGTGAAGATCCTTGATAACGCCCTGGTGGCTGCGGCAACACTGTCAGACAGGTACATAACCGACAGGTTCCTTCCGGACAAGGCTATTGACCTGGTGGATGAGGCCTGTGCCATGATTAAGACAGAGCTGGATACCCTGCCCACGGAGCTTGATGAAAAGCAGCGCCGGATCCTCCAGATGGAGATAGAGGCAGCGGCCCTTAAAAAGGAAGATGACAACTTAAGCAGAGAGAGGCTGGATGACCTGCTGAAGGAGCTGGCGGAGGAAAAGGAGATATTTGCAAACGAGAAGGCTCAGTGGGAAAACGAAAAGAGCGCTGTGGACAGGCTTTCAGTTATAAGGGAAAACATTGAGTCAGTGAACAACGAGATACAGATCGCCCAGCGCGAAGGCAACCTTGAAAAGGCGGCAGAGCTTACATACGGCAAGCTTCCGGAATTAAAGAAGCAGCTGGAAATAGAGGAAGAGCAGGCCGGCAAGAGGGATACAAGGCTTGTGCATGAGAACGTTTCCGAGGATGAGATCGGCCGTATAGTGTCCAGGTGGACGGGAATCCCCGTCAGCCGCCTGAATGAGTCTGAACGCAACAAGACCCTCCATCTTGATGAGCAGCTTCACAGGAGAGTAGTAGGCCAGGATGAAGCAGTCATGAAGGTCAGCGAGGCTATAATGCGTTCAAAGGCAGGCATCAAGGACCCTGGCAAGCCTATCGGATCGTTTCTGTTCCTGGGACCCACGGGCGTGGGCAAGACAGAGCTTGCAAAGACCCTGGCAGATGCGCTTTTCGATGACGAGAAGAACATGGTCCGCATAGATATGAGTGAATATATGGAAAAGCATTCCGTATCAAGGCTCGTGGGAGCTCCTCCCGGATATGTGGGATACGATGAGGGCGGACAGCTTACAGAGGCTGTCAGGAGAAAGCCTTATTCCGTAGTGCTTTTTGATGAGATCGAAAAGGCCCACCCTGAAGTATTCAACATCCTGCTTCAGGTCCTGGATGACGGCCGCATAACGGATTCCCAGGGGCGTGTGGTTGATTTTAAGAATACCATAATCATCATGACTTCCAACATAGGTGCCACTTTCCTGCTTGACGGCATAAAGGAGGACGGTACCATATCGGAGGAAGCTGAAGAGTCGGTATCGGGGCTTTTAAAGAACCATTTCAGACCGGAGTTTTTAAACAGGCTGGATGAGATCATAATGTTTAAGCCTCTTACAAAGGACAACATAAGCGGAATCGTGGATCTCATAATGAAGTCATTGAATGAAAGGCTGGCAGACAGGGAGCTTTCCGTGGAACTTTCTCCGGAAGCTGAGGAATTCATCGTAGAGGACGGTTTTGATCCGGCATACGGTGCAAGGCCGCTTAAGCGGTATATCCAGAAGACTGTAGAGACGCTTACCGCAAAGCTTATCCTGTCGGGAAATGTTTCCACCGGCGATACCATAGTCATTACCCTGAAGGACGGTGAACTGGAGGCAGAAAAAAAATAATAAAAAAAATATTTTTCATGCAATAAAAAACATGTCATCTGTATTATCTCTACAGAAGGTGAAAAACGGTAAATACCGAATGCTCGTTAAAGGGAGGTAATGGCTTATGAAAATCCTGGTTGCTTGTGTACTGTGGACAATGCTGGTGCTGCTTATGTCATCACAGGGAAGCCTGTTTGAAAAGAAGGACAAAATGGTGCATAATACTAAGGGTAAGGACAAGGATGGCAATGTGATACCATTCACCCTGCTGGGAACGGACTTAAACGATATGGATGATATGAGGAAGCCGGTATGAGGATTGACAGATTTCTGTCTGATATGGGATATGGAACACGCTCGGAGATAAAGAAGATGATAAAATCCGGGCGTGTTTATTTTTGCGGAAAAGCCTGCAGGGATCCGGGCATGAAGGTAGCTGAGACTGACGAGCTGACAGTGATACTGCCGGGCTTTTCAAAGGTAAGCTGTTCAGCCGGGGATTCAGCGGGCAACGGAGGCGATAACGGGACTGTGGAGAACAGGGACGGTTTTGTGGTAAAATATGAGCCGTATCAGTATATGCTGCTTAACAAACCGGCAGGGGTGGTGAGTGCTGTCACCGATCCTGTACATAAGACTGTGGTGGATATATGCAGGGGATATGGCGTCAGGGATGATATTTTTCCCATAGGTCGGCTGGACCTTGATACGGAAGGGCTATTGCTTCTGTCAAATGACGGGAAGCTTTCCCATGACCTGCTTACCCCGGGGAAACACGTGGAAAAGGAGTACGAAGCAGTACTGGAACATCCGCTGGAAGGAAATGTGGCAGATCTTTTTGCAGCCGGAATGGACGTGCCTGCATCGGAAAAGGGGAATGATGCTTTCAGGGCGCTTCCCGCAAAACTTGAAGTATGCAGCGAGGACAGGAGGATAGTGCGGCTTACGATAAATGAAGGCAAATACCATCAGGTGAAGCGGATGTTTGCGGAAGCCGGAAATCAGGTGGTTTACCTGAAAAGGTTAAGGATGGGAAATCTGGTACTTCCGGAAAAACTGCAGCCCGGGGAATATATAAAGATTGAGAGAGACAGGCTGACGGAACTTCTGTGAATTGTGAAAATAAATTTTGAGTTAAAGAGGAAATTCAAAAATGAAAGAAAGACAGTACGCTTCTGCGGTGGAGCGTTTTCTTAAATATGTATCCATTGATACCCGGTCTGATCCGCATTCAGAAGAATATCCAAGCACTGAAGGTCAGAAGGAGCTTCTTTCACTGCTCCGGGATGAACTCATGGAAATGGGCGTTTCCGATGTGAGGCAGGATAAAAAATATTCCTGCGTGTATGCAACTATCACGTCCAATATGCCGGAAAAGACTGTTACTTCAATAGGCTTTATTGCCCATACGGATACGTCCGATGCCGTAAGCGGGAAAAACATCAAGGCCCGGGTGATAGAAGATTTTGACGGAAATGACATAGTCCTGAATCCGGAAAAGAATATAGTGACTAAAATGTCGGACTTTCCTGAGATGAAGAGCCTTAAGGGAAAGAGCCTCATAGTTACGGACGGAACGACCCTTCTGGGAGCCGATGACAAGTCGGGAGTGACGGAAATAATGGAGATGGCAGAATATTTTTGTCAGCATCCGGAAGAAAAGCATGGCAATATCTGCATTGCTTTTACTGCGGACGAGGAGACCGGCCGGGGGACTGACTATTTTGACGTGCAGGGCTTCGGGGCACATTTTGCGTATACCGTGGACGGTGATATGCTGGGTGACCTGGCAGGAGAAAATTTCAATGCGGCGGATGCTGTGGTCACTGCAAACGGCTGCAGCGTACATCCCGGTGATGCTTACGGAAAGATGAAAAATGCATCACGCATACTCCAGGAATTTGACAGCCTTCTGCCTGAAAAGGATAGGCCGGAACATACAAGGGACAGGGAAGGCTTCTATCATCTCTGCGAGATAAAGGGCAATGTGGAGAGGGCTGAATCCGAGTACATCATCAGGGACCATGATGACGGCATATTCGAAGAGAGGAAGAAGGTTTTTCTGGCAGCGGCAGATGAGATAAATAAAAAATACGGCGCGGGAACTCTTGTCGTTAATCTGGAGGATTCATATTATAATATGAAACGCCGCCTGGATCCCCATCCGGAGGTAATGGATAATGCGAGAAAGGCTATGGAAAAGCTTGGGATAGAAGCAATAGAAAAGCCCATAAGGGGCGGCACGGACGGTTCAAGGCTTTCATTTCTGGGGCTTCCCTGCCCGAACCTTGGAACCGGTGGAGGGAATTTCCATGGAAGGCATGAGTTCCTCTGCATAGAGGAAATGGAACAGACGATTGAACTTTTAAAGCAGATAGTGAGGGAATATGCATCGGAATAAGTTAAATTTAAAATATATTTTAGTGTGTATGCTTGCAATATGCATGATTTTTGCTACAGCTTGCGGCAAGGACAGCAGGATAATACTTACAACGGGTTTTGATGATGATGAAATTTTCAGGCTGGAGGGCGTATCGTGCTACAAACCGGAGGTAATGGTCTACCTGACCACCATGCAGAACCAGTATGAGTCGGCCTTCGGTGAGCAGATATGGAAGACTGAGACCGGCGGCATCACCCTGGAGGACAGTGTGAAGCAGACCGTCTTAGCAAGGCTTGCCAAGATAAAGATGATGAACCTCATGGCAGCCAGCTACAAGCTTGAGCTTACGAAGGAACAGGAGCAGAGGGCAGTGCTGGCAGCGGCCAATTATTATTCCTCCCTTTCCGATGCGGAAAAAGCAGCTTTCAGCAACATAAAGGAAAACGATATCTGCAATATGTACAAGGAATATGCGCTGGCGGACAGTCTCTATGATTACCTCACTGCCGATGTAAATGTGGAGATAAGCGATGATGAGGCCAGAACCATTACGGTTGAGCAGATAAAAGTGGCTACCTACGACGAGGGGCAGGATATACTCCGCGAGCTGAGGGACGGCGCAAGCTTTGATGAGCTGGCCATGTCGAGGAGCCTGTCGGATGACCTTATCGTTTCATTCCATAAGGGCGATGAGGAGGAGGCAAAGGAGAATGCATGCTTTAACCTGGGGGAAAAGGAGGTCAGCCTGGTGACGGAGTGCGCAGACGGCTATTACATATTCAAATGCCTCAATACCCTGGACCGTGAGAAGACGGACAGCAGGAAAGCTGAGATACTGGAACAGAGAAGGCAGGAGGCTTTTGATGCCGCATACAATTCCTTTATGGAGGGAAAACGCTGCTATCTTAACGAGGAAGCCTTTGAAGCGATAGAATTCGTGGGCGGCGGCGAAGTGGATACCATGGATTTTTTTGATGTATATGAGCAGACGGTAGGCTCGGCAAAATAAGCTAATTCTTCTTGTTTTTGGGAGTGCCACAGTATATAATAAGGACGTTGTGTTCTGAAATGGCGGCAGACAGCTGTGAGGCCGGCAGGACAGAAAAAGGCTCAGGAAATGAAGTCGGAGGAGTTCAGAATGGACCAGAATCAGAATATTAATCCTAAGTACAATCCAAACTATGATCCGAATATGAATAATGATGAACCTAAAAAGGCTGGCCCCTCGGGCTTAAGCGTAGCCGCTCTTATTTTTGCATTTTTATTATCGCCTGTAGGCCTGATCCTTGGAATCGTGGATCTGGTCAAGAAGGACGGAAGGACCAAAGGTCTTTCCATAGCAGCTATCATTACTTCCATCGTAATGGGATTTGTCAGCCTGATAGTATGTGCGGTGCTTCTTGCAATCATATATCCGCAGGCTGCAAAATATGAGCAGATGTCTCGTATTGCTTCCGATACCCAGCTATGTGCCAGTGTGCGGACTGCTATAATTACTTCAATGCTTGATCCGGAAGTTATCACCGGCAGCAATCCGGGACTGCCTTCCAGTTATGACTGGATATATGTAGAGGATATAGATCCTGACACGGATTTTGGAAAAGTATTTGAGGAGTATATGGGATCAGATGTTGATGAGATAGAGGGACAGATAAAATCCACATACAGAGGGAAGACAGCGAACGGTCTGCAGTTCAGGATAGTAAATGGTAATGAGGTTGAAGTAAGAATAGAAAATTCCGACAACGGAGACGGTGAAGAAATAGCTATAGGTAATTATTATTGACAGTGTTATTGATTGCAAAGAATGCAGTGTAATAAATGTAATTCAGTTGTAATTCAAATGTAATTCAAGAAAAATCAGGAGGAAAACAAATGTATTCAATGGAAGAGTTAAAAGCAGTGGATCCCGAGATCGCGGCTGCCATCGAGAAGGAATTTGACAGACAGAACGACCATATCGAGCTCATTGCTTCGGAAAACTGGGTTAGCCATGCTGTAATGGCTGCAATGGGCAGTGTCATGACAAACAAGTATGCTGAGGGCTATCCCGGAAAGCGTTACTACGGCGGATGTGAAAACATGGACGTTGTAGAGACTCTTGCCATTGAGCGTGCAAAGGAAGTGTTCGGCTGTACATATGCAAATGTTCAGCCACACTCAGGTGCCCAGGCTAACCTTGCAGTACAGTTCGCAATCTGCCAGCCCGGCGACACTATTATGGGTATGAACCTTGATCACGGCGGACACCTTACACACGGAAGCCCGGTAAATATTTCAGGTACATATTTCAATATCGTTCCTTATGGTGTAAATGACGAAGGATTCATCGATTATGACAAGCTTCGTGAGATTGCTATAGAGTCAAAGCCCAAGATGATCATTGCCGGCGCGTCCGCTTATGCAAGGACAATTGATTTCAAGAAGTTCCGTGAGGTTGCAGATGAGGCAGGTGCTGTACTTATGGTGGATATGGCGCATATCGCAGGTCTGGTTGCTACAGGTCTTCATCCCAGCCCTATCCCTTATGCTGACGTGGTTACAACCACTACGCACAAGACTCTTCGCGGACCTAGAGGAGGACTTATCCTTTCAAGCGAGGAGAATGCAAAGAAATTCAAATTCAATAAGTCAGTATTCCCCGGAATCCAGGGTGGTCCTCTTATGCATGTTATTGCTGCAAAGGCTGTATGCTTCAAGGAAGCTCTTTCACCT
>JAILDD010000061.1 GCA_024689605.1 Lachnospiraceae bacterium | reverse complement strand
GGATTATTTTGCAGACAGGGCAGAACTGGATTCACTGGCTGACAGGGTGTATTACACGGGGGCTATTGATGAATACTTCGGCTACAGTCTGGGTCATCTGGAATACCGTTCCCTTCGGTTTGAAGAAGAGGTGCTGGATATGCCAAATTTCCAGGGAAATGCCGTGATGAATTATACGGACAGGGAGACACCCTGGACCAGGATTGTGGAGCATAAATGGTTTGAATTCGGCAAGGACGAGGAGGGCAATGACCTGCCGAAGACTGTCATCAGCAGGGAGTACAGCAAGGAGTGGGAGCCCGGAGATGTGCCATATTATCCCGTAAACGATGAAAAGAACGGAAATCTTTACAGGCAGTATAAAGAGCTGGCGGATAGAGAAAGCAGAGTGATCTTTGGAGGCCGTCTTGGGGAGTATAAGTACTATGACATGGATACTGTAATTGATTTAGCAATAGATCTGGCTGAAAAAGAGCTTAAAAGGTGATTTTGTAATAATTTTGGGCAGTTTTAGCGTGAAAGAAAAAATGTCAAATGAAGCGGACGGATGAAAAAATTGCCCAATATGAAGGCTAATGATAGGGATAATTCATTCTGATGCTGTTAAATGATATGCGCAATTGTTAAATCAAGGATTGACAAATTGTAGAAATATTACGAGATAAAGGAAGAAACAAACTGTTAAAACTGGATTAAACAAATGAAAGAGGAGAATGAAGATGAGAGCACTGATAGTTGTAGACATGCAGAATGATTTTATAGACGGAAGCCTTGGAACTAAGGAGGCTGTCAGCATAGTTCCGGAAGTCAAAAAGAAAATCGAGGAAGCCCGTAGGGAAGGCAGGGAAGTAATATTTACAAGGGATACCCATTATAATGATTATCTTGAGACCAACGAGGGGAAACACCTTCCCGTAGTCCATTGTATCGAAGAAAGCAAAGGCTGGGAGATAAGTCCGGAGCTGAATGCCTCATCGTCGACTATAATCAATAAGAATACTTTCGGATACACGGGCTGGTCGGATTTTGATTTCGAAGAAGTGGAGCTTGTAGGTCTGTGCACAGATATCTGTGTTGTTTCCAATGCCCTTATCATCAAGGCTCTTTTCCCGGAGATAAAGGTAAGCGTGGACGCTTCCTGCTGCGCGGGTGTGACCCCGGAGGCCCATGAGGCAGCTTTGGCGACTATGAGGTCCTGCCAGATTGAAGTTGTGAAGGGGTGATTGTAATAAGCTGCTGTAGATGTTGATTTAGGGAATGACGTCAGTTAGACGCATTTTTCGGGGAATCAGTACGCCTAAACCTTTGCAGCAACGAAATGATGCTTATTATGCCAAGTATAACCGCGCCTGCAAGGCTTATTATCAGTCCTTCTTTTGCAAAGCGGGCTGTGTATTTCAGTTCTATTTCATGGTCCCCCTCGGGCAGTACGGCCCCGAGGAATGCATTCTCCACTGTGCTTATGGTTTCAATTTCTTTTCCGTCGCAGTATATGCTCCAGCCCTCATCATAGGGAATGGTGGTAAAGAGTATGGGGCGGTCATTTGTGACATGAACGGTTGCCTTTATGTCAGATGAACTGAAGGAAGTTATTGTTGGTGCAGTGGCAGTAAGGTCATCACAGAGATTTTTCAGTTTGTCGTCAAGGGTATACTCATAAAAATAAATTGAACGGCAACTGTCTGTGTCAACGCCGGAGTCATTGGTGTATATTGCAATTTCGTCATAAGTTACTGAGGGGTCAGCACCAGGAATGAATCTGTAATTGGTAGGCTCAAGGAGAGAGGCGGGAACGATGTTTCCATTTTGCAGCTCTGGTGTCTCCCACCACCCAAGCGTGTCACATATGATATACATTGTATCCCGGATGGTGATGCTTTCGTCTTGGGTAAAACAACCGAAGAAAAGCCTGCTGTCTTTGTGGGGAATAACGAAAGTGTAATACGCTAGGCTGGAAAGTGTACTCTTTTTGGTAAACAGCGTAACCTGTGGATTTTCAATCATTATGGTATTGTAGCTGCCCTCAAGGATGTCGTCTTTGCTGATAGGAGTAAAAAATTCATATTCGCTGCCAGAAAGTTTTGTCATAAGCTGATTCTGGTTAAAAAAAGGATCACTGGAAGCTGTATAATCCAGTATGTCGTCATCTGACATGAATACAAGGGGAAGGTAAGAATCATACTGTGATATTTCTGGTTTAACTATTTCATCGCTTAGTTCTGCCCCTGTTTCGGCAATTTTATCAAGTTCTTCTTTTTCTGAATAAGCTTTGATCTTATATTTGGCCCCTACAAAAGCGTAAGTGACGGGAGTGTAGCCAACGTCGAAGATTGCCCTGTTTGGGGAGTATATCCCTAGGCCAAGCAGAGTACGCCGTAGATTATAATCATCAGATGACGAGAACGTATTAAGCCCAGCGTAACAGAACCAGGCAGGCGCATTGGATGTGGATTCGTTCTTCACGCTTATACGATATAGTCCGTTGTCAGATGTCTGAATATCATGTATTGCATCCCCTTCGGTAAGCCATTGTTCTTCTGCAAGCTCTGTTATGGGATTAGCCTTGATTGTTCCTGTGATATAAAAATTGACCACAATTTCAGATACTAGGATGGTTGAAAATACCACGGGGAGTACGAACTTTTTTCGGCCTGTGTTTAGTCTCTGGCGTCTGTGAAGCATGAAAAGGAATAGATATAGTAAAATGAAGACGGTGTTAATGACAAGCCCCGTGTTATCGTTTCCGGTCTGGTAGGATTTATATCTTGCGGCGCATAGGGGAATCATTGCAGAATACAACAAAATCAGTGAAACAGCATAGATATAAAGAGCTTTTTTGTTTATGTCTTCAAGATTTTCTACGGTATAAGCGGAGATGGCGGATAGAACAAAGCTTATACAAAATGAAAACCTGTAGGCATACCAGTTCGGATAATCGAATACATGCATGAATTTATATAAGGGCAGTATCAGCATGCACAACAGATAATAAACGAGAAGGATTGCAACCAGGATTTTATCCCGTCTAAGCAGTCTTTTGGGGGTAAAAAAGAACGGTGATAACAGAAGTACAGGCAGTCCCGTGTACAGGAAAGGAATGTTGTTATCAAGGGCAGGGAATGATCCGATGAATAAGGAATTGATTATATCTGGAATAGAAGCGGTGAGTCCATGAAATGATTCGTTATCCTCAGCTAGATGCGAATAAAGGAAATATGCGGCTGGCATAAGGGCAGCTGCACACAGCATTGCTGCTAGAAGGACGGATGAAGCGTACATAAAACCTCTTTGAAGAAAACTTTTCACCGTTTTCTCGGAGTGTTCTCTAAAAAAAGAAAGAACAAAAACTAAGGATTCAAATACTCCCACCATAAAGGCTATATAAAAATTCGTGATAAATAGAAAAGCAAATGCCAGCGTAAGACTAATGAAAGGAAAAGGTGTTTTACCGTTTTTTTCTTCATTGAGTCCGCCGGCGGCCTTCATTGTGAGGTAAGTGACAACAGGAAGAAGGTAGACGGCATCAAGCCATATAATATTGGTGTACATGGATGCTGTGAATCCACCAAGGGTATAGCATAAAGCAAACAGTATAGTTGTTGGTTTTTTTAAATGCAATGCGTTGGCAGTAAAGTGCTGAAAAGTGCCGGCGGCAATTGCTATTTTACAGGTAATAAGGATTGTTGTAGCAATGGATACGGGCATCCAGTCCATCAGATATATTAGATTGAAAGGATTTATGCAGTAATATGCATATGTAAGTGCGGTGCCTGAGCCAAGATAAAGGGAAAGGGAATACCAATAGTCTTCCTTTCCTGTTATTGCATGGAGGAACATTTTTATGAAAGGGATGTACTGTTCGTCAAGATCACCGAAAAGTATGATATTGTTTCCAAAGCCAAGTATATCAATAGTGGCTAAACCTATAAGGAAGGACAGGGCAGCCAACAAGGCGGCGTAGAGGGGATATAGTTTTGGCTTGTTTAACTTGTTCATTCTTTTTCCCCTATTTCGTTTGCATTTTCTTTATTGTGTTTTTTCACAGAAGTATTTCTTTTGAGAAATATAACAGCTAATATGATAACCGCTAAAGTAGATATCACACTTCCGGCAAAGGAGTAGGGGGCGGTATAATCAAACGCTATGCTATGCTCACCCGGAGCGAGTGCCAGTGCGCAGAATGCATCATCTGTTGTAACGTAGATTTTTGTTGGAACGCCATCTACGTAGGCTGACCAGCCTTTGTCGTAGGGAATACTGGTGAAAAGTACAGGACGCTCTTCGGTGGCAGTAACGGTGCCTTCGATATGGTCGTCATCAAAAGAAGTTAAATTCATAGATCCTTCGTTAAGGTAAGTGTAAACCTCATTTACCGCAGCTTCATCGTAGTACGAGAATAGAATGTCGTTTACTGAATATGAGGTATATCCGTCTGTATTGATATAAAGGATGAGATATACATAGTCATCTGCATTAAAGCTGGTATTTTCACTATCCAATCCGGCGGATTCTTTGTTCTTGTTTACTTCATATAATGCTCCATTTGCCATCGTAAGGGAACAGTTCAGTCCTGTTGGATATGATGCTGTTATGTACGGCGACAGGGAATTGAAATAGGTACCATTCATAGGCTGAAAATAAACATATGCCTTTTTAGTCTCGTCCTTGGGGATAGCATATGTGACATAGCCCTTGCTGACCTTGTCTGTCATGATATCGAAAGCAATCATGTCTCCCAGGTTGTATACATATGTGTTGAATGAATCAACTGCCATATCATTGCCGGAGACTGTTTCGAAGATATTTATATCCTTGCCGGTCATACAGCGTGTAAGGTTGTTCATATTTTCGAAAGGGTCATTGGTGGCAATGTATGATGCTATGTCGGAACTGACTGTATATGCAATGGGAAGAACCATCTGGTTCTGCTTTATGATGGCAGAAGTATCGGTCTGGTCAGATGGAATGTCTATGGTGTATTTTACAGAGAAAAGCATATCGGTAAGTGAGGTGCCTGTGATGTCGTAGATCATGTGGTAAGCGTTACCGAAGCCAAGGTCTGCAAAAGCTGTCCTCTGGGCAAGGTCTTCATATGATGCGAATGATGTAAGGGTGTTCAACCCGAAAAGTGATGCTCCGTTAAAGCATTTTTCATTATTTACCCGGACACGGTAGAATCCGTTATCTGCACTTTTTATGGTTTCTGCTGCGTTTTTTTCGCTATGGTACCAGTGGCTGAAATCTTCTGAACTGATTCTTCTTCCATCGGCAGATGATGATCCCGCAACAGAATGCAAGGATACGCTGCTGCTTATCAGAAGCTCTGCTGTCAGCAGAAAAAAAGCGGCATAGGGAATGTATTTCGTTCCTTTGCCTGTACTCAGAGCCACTATCAATGCTACCCATGTGAAAAGGAAAACTGCATTAAGTATGAGCCAGGTGTCGGATATGGATGTATTTCCTGTTATCGAACTGAATACAACAAGGAATGCGTACGCTGTACAAAGCGCAGTTGCAAATATCCATAAAGTTTTTGATGCGATTTCTGTTCTGTGCTGCCAGACCCTTTCAGCAATGGATACTAGTATGAAAACCATGCAAGGCGAAAAGCGGAAAGGATAGTAGTTTGGATTGTCAAAGGCGTGCAGAAATGCGTATAGGGGGAGAAACAGGGTTGCACAGAAATAGAATATAAGCATCAGTGACGTGGCGACTTTTCGGGAAAAACTAATCTCTTTCATAAAGAAATAAAATGGTGCAAGGAGAAGGACCGGAAGCCCACAGTATATGTAAGGGGTAGCACTGTAAAGTCCTGTCCCGGAGCAGGCGAAAAGCGCGCTGAAAACATCCGGCAGAGAGGCACTGAGGCCGGTGAAGCTTTCAGAAGCCCCTTTGAGATGGCTGAAAAGAAAATATGCGGCCGGAAGGAGAAGTGCGGCACATAGGGCTGCAGCTAATGCTGCCGATGATACGTAAATGCCGATTTTTTTTATGGCATTCACGATGTGTGTACGTAGATCTGTTGCTATCTCTTTTTCAGTGCAGACTGTCATGCATACAAAATAGAATGCAGTGAAAAATCCGATTATATATCCGGTATAAAAATTAGTAATGAAAAGATAGGCATAACAGAGGGTAAGGCAGAGATAATCTTTTATACTAGGCTTTCTGAGCTGTTTTGAGATAAAAACAATAATAAGCGGAAGCGTATAAAGGCTGTCTGCCCACATGCAGTTAACACTCATAATTACAGCCCACGAACAGAAAGCGTAGCAGAGGGAGAAAAAAACGGCGGACAGTTTTTTCTGCCCCAGGGTCTTTTCAGAATAATATGCAAAAGCTGCAGCAGCCAGTCCGGTTTTAAGTACGGCAATCAGATGGGTTATGGTAATAAGTGAAAGTCCGGGCAGCAGGTACAGGAGATTGAAGGGGCTTAAAGCATAATACACATAAGTGAGCACAGATGGGGAGCCTGCATAGAGTGAAAAAGAATACCAGAAGCTCTGCTCTCCTTTCAGGACACGGAGAAATGAACTTATAAAAGCCATATACTGATCAAAATTATCACCGTTCAGGATGCTTCCGCCGTCTATAAGCAGGAATCTATTAATTACAAGGAGCAGTGCAAATAATAGGGATCCAGCTATAAATGCAATAACCGGGGCGGGTATGTTATGTAACGTTTTTTCGCCGCTTTTTTCTAAATTTGTCGAAGTTGATACCATTAAGTTCTCCTTAACACGGCAGACGGACTGCCGGAATTGTTAAAATCAGATTTTACGCTGCAAATTATACAATGAATGTAAAAAAATGACAAATCCGGCAAAAGCAATAATTGTTACTTTACAGAGTGGAAAGGTTTTTGATATAATTCCATTGTTGTTTGAATGCACGGGCATGTTGTGTAGTGTATTTGGGGTTTATTTTGGACTCATTATAGCAAAAAAATAAAAAGATCTTTTTAACGAGAAGATCGGGAGAGAGGGCAAAAGAATGTCGATCAAAGTTAGTGATGTATTGCTGGTTGCAAAGCAGGCAAAGGCTTCCGACGTGCACCTTACGGTGCAGCTTCCTCCGATGATGCGTGTTAACGGTCATCTGGTTAGAATGGAGCAGTTTCCGGTACTTACTCCGGATGATACATTGGAGCTCATGCTTTCCATTACAAATGACCACCAGAGAGAAATCTTCAACAGCAAGGGTGAGCTGGATATGTCATTTGCGGTAGATCCTATAGGAAGATACCGAGTTAATGCTTTCAGACAGAGAGGCTCTGTTGCACTGGCACTCAGAACAGTTAATACCGTAGTACCCAGCCCTGAGCAGTTAGGTCTGCCCCAGGCTTTCGTAGATCTCTATACCAGAAAGAGAGGTCTTATACTGGTTACGGGTCCTACCGGTTCCGGTAAGTCTACATCACTTGCTTCCGTTATCAACATGGTAAACGAGCATAGGGATGCACATATCATTACGCTGGAGGATCCTATCGAGTACCTGCATCTGCACAAGACTTCAATGGTTAACCAGCGTGAGATCGGTTTCGACTCCATGACATATGCAAATGCTCTGAGAGCTGCACTCCGTGAGGACCCCGACGTTATCCTCGTCGGCGAGATGCGTGACTTTGAGACTATCTCAGTTGCCATCACCGCAGCCGAGACCGGACACTTGGTGCTTTCCACATTGCATACCATCGGTGCTGCATCTACTGTCGACCGTATCATCGACGTATTCCCGCCTCACCAGCAGCAGCAGATCAGGGTACAGCTGGCGAACGTTCTGGAAGCAGTTATTTCCCAGCAGCTTATTCCTACCGCTGACGGTCAGGGACGTGCCGCTGCATTTGAGGTTATGATTGCTAACTCCGCTGTACGTGCTCTTATTCGTGAAGGTAAGTCACATCAGCTGCTTTCTGTAATGCAGACCAACAGAAAGCTGGGCATGATCGCTATGGACGAAGCTATCACAGCTCTCTTCCAGGAAGGCAAGATCACCAGGGATATGGCTATACAGTATGCCGTTGATCCTGACGGTATGGCTCAGAAGCTCAGATAATTGTGTGAAACGAATTACGGCCGGATGACAGGGGAGTCCTTAGTCCGGCCGTTTTTTTATGATGGTAATTTATTATAGAAGGGCGGAGACATGCTAATACTTATTTTTTACCTTATAGACTTTTTCTTCCTTTACACGGAATTATGGAGTAAAAAAAGTCTGCGTGTGTCGTGGGAAGCAATTATTATCACTCTTACTTCGGATATTGGGAGCAAAGGGGATAATTATTTTCCAAAGGCATTTGCCTTTGTTATGCCGAAATTCATGATTACGGCAGTTGTGGCGGTTGTTATTTTTGTACTGGTAAAAAAATATGTGTCAAAGAAAAAAGAAGGGAAAAGGAGATTTATAAAGTGGGGGTTCCTTGCGGGTGCCGTAATATTTCTTATAGGAGATCTGCTGTTCTTTAAGCTGTTGTTTTTCCCGGGAAAGAACGAAATTGCGACAGAACCGGAGGTGGCTGCATTTATGAATGCTTATTACATGGATCCGCAGTCAGTAAGCATAAATGCTTCCGGAAAAACCAAGAATATAATATGGCTGTACATAGAAGGAATGGAATGTTCTTACGCAGACAGGGCTGACGGCGGTTATCAGGAAGGCGTAAACTATATTCCCGAACTTACCAGGCTTGCAAACGAAAATATTTCTTTTTCACAGGATGACGGATTTGGTGGACTGTATGCAGTGAGGGGGGGCGATTTTACACTGGCTGGGATTTTTGATAGCAGAACAGGATATTCTTACTCCTATGCTTTAAAACGGGAGGGACATGATAAGAGCAATTATCATCAAGAACTGGTGACTTTGGATGATATTCTTGCTGGGAACGGCTATGAAGTGGAGTTTATGTTTGGGTCGGATGCCGAATTTGTCGGAAAAAAAGAGTTTCTTGAATATCATGGCTGCAAAGTTTTTGATTATAACACGATGATAGAACAGCGTTTTATTCCTGAAGACTATTATGTGTGGTGGGGAGTTGAGGATGCTAAACTTTACGAATGTGCAAAAGCTGAATGCTTGAGACTTGCGGCATCGGGAAAACCGTTTTCCTTCTCTCTTCTGACAGCAGATACACATTCGGAAGGCGGGTATGTCTGTGACCAGTGCGGTGATGAATATAGCGAACAGATGGGGAATGTAATTGCCTGTACTGACAGACAGGCAGCGGAATTTGTTTCGTGGATTGGTGAACAGGATTTTGCGGCGGATACCGTGATAATGATAATGGGGGATCACCTGAGCATGGATGCGGGACTGCTTGAGAATGTGGGTAATGAAGAGCGTTTTGTATATAACTGTCTGATAAACGCCGATACTCCGGAAAATTACCGTGAAAAAAACAGGATAGCTACCCATTATGATATTTTTCCCACGGTGCTGTCTGCAATGGGCTTTGAAATAGAGGACGACAGGCTTGGCGTCGGAACAAATCTGTTTTCGGATAAGGAGACTCTTGGCGAAAGCCTTGGGATGGATGTGCTGAATAAATATCTGAAGATGCCGACCAGTAGGGGGACTGGCAATTGAAGTATATAATATTTACGGGTGAAAAAAAGAACAAGCTTTTCGGGCAGCTGATGAGTGACCTAAAAGGGTGTGCTGATGTAATACTGGTGCCGGATGTACCACAGGCACCGGCTGCTTTAGAATGGCTCTGGAAAATCCACCATAACCGGACAGTTAGCGAAAAGGTTATGCTTCCTTTCAGGGGAATATGGAACGGCTGTATGCCATACGACGAGGCAGGACTCAATGAGGAATGTTGCCTCATTTTTAATAATGTTTCGATAGAATATTTTGAACCTGGACTTCTGAAGAAGTGGAAGAAGAAATATGGTATAAAGCTGGTTTTGTATATGCTTGATGTATGGGATTCCTACTATTCCAAGGGCGTACGTATTGCGATGAAATATATCCCTTTTGACCGGGTGTATACATTTTATCAGACTGATGCGGAAAAATATGGATTTCGGTATTTTGACTGTTATTATTCAGAACAGAAAAATGTGAAAAAAAATAGTGAACAAACGGATATGTATTTCTGGGGGACTGATGCAGGAAGGCGTCCTATGATCGAGGCGGCTGTAGCAAGGGTACAGGAACTTGGATATAGGACAAAAACCGGAATCTGTTTTACGGACGAGAAAGATTCGCCGATGGATGGCGTAATATATAATCAGCCGAAAGAATACGAGGATGTGATATCTGATGTCATTTCAACGGATGTACTGCTTGATATAGTAGGTGAGTATAGCAAGGGTGTTTCTCTTCGCTATTATGAAGCTTTTGCTTACGGTAAGAAATTGATTTCCAATAATCTGCTGGTAAAAAGTATGCGGGGTTTCAATTCTAATAGGGTGCTTTATTTTGATGACCCGAAGGATATAAGGCGGGATTTTTTTGAAAAAGAGATTGATATCAAGTATGACGGATGTTTTTCACCGGTTAACTGGATCCGTGAGCTGACCTGTTTTTTTGAAAAAAAATAAAATTTCATATTCCATTTTGAACTGTTTTGTGTAATAATTTATGGCAGTGTGGGGAATGGGGGTATTCTGTGTCTTCGGAACAGTTCATCATGTTTCCCGATTTGTTCAGATGATTTCAGGAGGATTAAAGTAAAATGGCTATTTTTGGTCAGAAAAAAAGGCTTGGTGACCAGCTGATAGAGGCGGGTCTTCTGTCACAGGAGCAGCTGGAAAGCGCACTTTTGGAGCAGAAGAATACCCATATGAAGCTGGGTGAGACCATCATGGCGATGGGACTCGTTTCGGATGCTGATTTTGCAAAATTCATGCATGAGACGCAAGGGTATGAGCTGGCAACGGATGATGATCTAAAGGAAGCTGATCCCCAGGCTATTGCTGCGGTAGGTGATGATCTGGTAAGGAAACATGAGGTAATACCTTTTGGGTTTGAGAGTATTACTGAACTGAAGGTGGCGATGTCCGATCCTATGAACCTTGCCATACTTGATGACCTGGAAATGGTTTCCAGTATGACCATTATCCCGTATTATGCACCCCAGAAGATGATAAGCGTGTATCTGGGCAAGATGTACGGCAGACAGGAAAGTAACGATGCGGCTGCCCAGTTTGAAGCAGAGCATGCGGACGAATTCAGGGAAGAAGCAAAGGAAGAAGAGGATACTGTAGGAGAATCTCCTATAGTTAAGATTGTTCGTGCCATGATACAGCAGGCTGTCCGTGAAGGAGCTTCCGATATTCATATCGAGCCGCTGGAGCACGGATTGAGAGTAAGAAATCGTGTTGATGGTATGCTTCAGGAGGATGCTCAGTATTCAGCAACCATGCTTGCGGCTATGACAGCCCGTATCAAGATTATATCCGGTCTGGATATTTCTGAGAAGAGAAAGCCTCAGGACGGACGTCTCACATATGTGGTTGACGGCGTTGAATATGATGTCCGTGTCTCCATACTTCCTACAGTATATGGTGAGAAAACTGTTATGCGACTTACCAAGAAGCAGGGACTTACCCAGGAAAAGAAGTATCTTGGTCTCTATCCTGATGATGAAATGAAGCTGGACGGCATTATGAATAACCCACATGGAATTATTCTTGTTACGGGACCTACGGGTTCAGGTAAGTCTACCACATGTTATACGGTATTAAATGAGCTAAATAAGCCTGATGTTAATATCATAACTGTTGAGGATCCTGTGGAAGCGAATATTGCAGGTATCAATCAGGTGCAGGTTAATGTCAAGGCAGGACTTACGTTCGCATCAGCACTCAGATCCATTCTCCGTCAGGACCCGGATATTATAATGATTGGTGAGATTCGAGATGGCGAAACTGCACAGATTGCTGTACAGGCATCCATTACGGGTCACCTTGTTATATCCACGCTCCATACCAACTCAACGGCGGCATCTGTTACCCGTCTTATAGATATGGGCGTGGAACCTTACATGATAGGTGATGCCGTGGTTGGCATCATTGCACAGCGTCTTGTTAGAAGGCTTTGTAATGAATGCAAAGCGATGCATATGGCTACGCCCCAGGAACTTGTATTGCTTGGAAAACAGCCGGGTGAGCAGATTCCTGTTTACGAACCGGTAGGATGTGACAAATGTGGTAATGGTTATAAGGGTAGAAAAGCTATATACGAGATTATGCCGATATCTGCGGCCATTAGAAGGATTCTTCATGAAACTGTTACGGCTGAGGAAATCGAAAATGCTGCAGTCAGCGAGGGTATGAACACGTTACGTATGTCGGGCGCAAGGAATGTTATAGAAGGAACAACTTCTATTGCAGAGATGATACGTGTGGCATATGATATGGATGCGCAGACGGAAGCAAATAAGACTTCGAACGAAGAAGAATCAGCTGAATAGCATAAGTAAAGTCCAGGATGGATTTCCTGGAGTGTGATATTTCCGGCGGAGTGTGGTGCTTGTCCGGAACAAAATAAAAGAAAAGGTGGGAAACAGCTTATGGCAACGTATCAGTATCAGGTTATCACTGCATCAGGGAAGGAAAAAAAAGGTACATTAGAGGCTAAGTCTAGAGATGCGGCAATGTCAATGCTCAAGAATGACAAGAATATTGTCGTTAAATGTGAAGAATCGACGGGCTCAAATGCTCTTGGTTTCCTTCATAAAGCAAAAAAAGTAACATACAGAGATTTAGCTCTTTTCTGCCACCAGTTTTCATCAATAAATAAAGCTGGTGTCAGCGTGGTAGAAGCTTTCGGAATGCTTGCTGACCAGACGGAAAATGCAGCACTTCAGGATGCTATAAATGCTGTGCATACGGATATAGCAAAGGGTGAAACTCTTGCAAAGTCCATGAAGAGGCAGGGCGGAGTTTTCCCTGAAATGCTCTGCAACATGGTAGAGGCCGGTGAAGCTTCCGGTTCACTTGACAAGTCCTTTGACAGAATGTCCATACAGTTTGAAAAGGATGCAGAGCTTACCCAAGCAGTTAAGAAAGCTGTTACGTATCCTATAGTGCTTATTGTGGTTATGATTGGCGTTTTGATCGCAATGATGGTATTCGTTGTGCCTACCTTCATGAATATGTTTGCAGATCTGGATGTAGAAATGCCGGCAACCACTATGGTTCTGGTTCATGTAAGTGACTTCTTGGTGGCTTGGTGGTGGTTGCTTATATTGATTACCGTTATTTGTATATTTGGATGGAAGGCATATGCGGCTACTGATTCTGGTAAGGAAGTTACTAGTGCATTGGCTATCAAAGTGCCTGTACTTGGCCCGATAAAGACAAAGAGCGCATGTGCAAGGCTGGGACGTACACTTTGTACACTGCTTGCAGCCGGTGTTCCCATGGTTGATGCCATAGATTTGACGGGACGTTCCATGGAAAACCTTCTTTATAAGAGGGCTATGAAGGAAGCAAAAGAACAGGTGCTTCGAGGTGTTCCTCTTTCCAGACCTCTTCAGACATGCGGATTGTTTCCGCCTATGGTTGTTCATATGGTGGCTATTGGTGAAGAAACAGGTAACATAGAGTCCATGCTTGAAAATGTAGCAAATTACTACGAGGAAGATGTTCAGCTTGCTACACAGCAGATGATGACCCTGCTTGAGCCTGCCATCATCATCGTAATGGCAGTAGTAGTCGGATATATGGCTATAGCAATTTTCTCTCCTATGTTCACACTTTACGATGCACTTTCATAAAGAGCAGAGGAATACGGTTTAATTTGCCGCCCGCACTGAGTGCGGGCGGTTTTTGGGGAAAAACAAAATGGGACTGGCTTTTGTTTATATCATACTTCCTGTTCTGGGGGCTCTTGCCGGCACGGCGGCTTCTGTATATTCGGGATACAGGGTTGCACTTGGCCCGGAAGAGGAAGAAAACGACCCTAAAGAAGTCAGGAAGAATTACAGATGGAAGATCGGGACGCGGGAGGGGTGGATTATCCCTATATCGGCTGCGACTTGGCTGGTGCTTGGGGTGATAATACTGCATGACGGACTGACGGCAGCGTCCCTGCTTCGCCTGGCTCTTTATGCACCTGCTGCGACTATGCTTGTGGGCCTTTCCTATGTTGATATTATGATATTTGAAATTCCTCCGCTTTATGACATCCTCATTGCAGCGCTTGGCGTAGTCAGACTGCTGACGGATCTGGGCCGCTGGTATGAATATCTTGTAGGAGGGGTTCTGGTAAGCGGAATATTTCTGCTGATTGCGCTTTTTAGCAAGGGCAAGGCCATGGGGGGCGGTGATATAAAGCTTACGGCGGCTATGGGACTGCTTCTTGGATGGAAAGGCATATTTCTGGTTATGGCTATAGGCTCCCTTATGGGGGCTGTGATACACAGCATCATAATGGCAGTTTCCAGGAAGGAGCATGTACTTGCCTTCGGCCCCTATCTTGCTGCGGCCGGGGTGATAGTTATGTGTGCGGGGGATATGCTTGTGCAGATGTATATGGATTACGTTAGCAGTGTTATGAAATAGGAAAATTTTATTATAAATTTCTTGTATTTATTATGGAAATTTGTTCGCATTTGTGATATATTGATATTCGTGGTGTTCTGTGATGCTGGAAGTGCGTCATTTTTCATCCTGGAATCGGATAAATCCGGGAAATAAGTAGTTTATTAGCCGGTTTATTAATACACAAAACAATGAAAGGGGAGCAATAAGGATGGCCAATAAGTTTTTGACAATCTACGTCAGTTCCGACATGATCCGTATCGCTGAAATTACAAAAAGCGGCAAAGATCAAGTTCTACTCAGTAATGCTGCTGAGATAGCAACACCTGCCGGATGTTTCAACGACGGATATCTGACAGATGTCACGGCTACCGCCGAAGCAGTTCGTACTGCTATTTTCGGACGGGGGTTCAGTTCAAAAGATGTTGTCTTTACCATTGCCAGCAAGAAGATTGCCAGCAAAGAGGTAGAGATGCCTTATGTGAAGAACATGAGGAAGCTGCAGCAGGTGCTGCAAGCAAATTCGGGGGATTATTTCCCGATGAGCGGATCGGGGGATTATGTCTTCGCTTATTCGCTTCTCGAAGAAGTAACCATGAATGCGGATGGCGCAAACAAGAGATTCTACCGTATCTCTGCAGTTGCGGCACCTATGGATTTGGTGAGATGTTATTACGAGCTGGCTGAGGAGCTTAAGTTAAGCGTTAGGCATATCGATTATTTCGGTAACTCTGTAATTCAGTTGCTTAAATTGCAGATGCAGCCTGGCCGTACGGACCTGGTTCTTCAAATAGAAATGGATCAGACCTATGTGAATGTTATGCGCGGTAAGACTCTTGTTCTCCAGCGTAATGTTAACTATGGTAAAACTGCAGTTATAAATGCTCTCATGGATGTCAAGAAGATATCCGAGAAAGATGCAAGGACTCTCCTTTCTAATGAGGCACTTCTTGATCAGCATGTCACCGCCGATGAATATGCACAGGCTGTGCAGGGAATGGTAAATGGTATCGGTCGTGCAGTTGAGTATCACAGAACTAAGAATGCCAATGATCCCAGTGCTACCCTGCAGGGAATTAAAGTATTTGGTGAAGGTTCTGCAATTGCTGGTATTGAAAAAATTCTTGAGCGTGAGCTTGGCGCAAGAGTTGAGCATTTCGATACTTTGGCTGGTGTTACTATCAAGGGGCAGGCAGCACTTAAGGCTGAAGAGGTGCTTAGATATCTGCCTAATATAGGATCTGTTATAGACCCTATGGATCTTATTATTACATCAGGTAAGAAGTCGGCTATAGAGACTTCTGATATGGTCAAGTATCTAAAGATTGTTCTAGGTGTAACTGCTGTAATTATGCTTGGGTGGACGGGAATTACATTTGTCCAGCACAAAGTAGCCAAGGATGCAAGGGATCAGATGCAGGCGAATATTGACGCAATTGCAGATATAGAGCAGATCCGTCAGGATTATATTGATGCGCAGTATCTGTTCGCTGCACTTGATACATTCAAGTATGAAAAGGAAAACCCTAATAATCTCATGCCTCAGTTCATTGAGGATTTAGAAGAAATACTTCCAACGGACACTGTTATCAATTCTATAGAGGCGCAGGATGGAGTGGTGCAGTTTGAAGTTACAACCGGGTGGCATACAACGGCCAAGAACGAGGTGGCTGATATAATGGTTCAGCTCAAACAGCTTGATTATGTCAAGAAGATTGATGTACCTGATTTGTCCGAGGAATACTGCATACGATTCATGAGCCCTAGTGCTAATGCTGCAGATGCAGCGACGGGTGAGGATCCATTCTTAAGAAAAGAGTCTGAAGATCCACTACTTCTGGGTGAGTATGTGGAAGTTTCTGACAGGAATGAACTTGAGGATTTGATACTTGATATGTTGAAAGGGGAAAGTGAGCAGGATATTCCAGAGGAACTTACCCTTGAGACGATAAACGATATGTGGGTAGAACTCGTGAGTGATAAAATCACTGTAACTGTAACTCTCGGCTACGATTACGTTGTAGAGGATAAGGTGAATGAGGAAGCTGGCATAACTGGTGACAAGGCTATTGTGCTGAATATTTCGGAAAGCACTGATAGTGGTGAATCTGAGTCTTCAGACGGTGATTCATCCAACGAGGAGGTGATTGAATAATGGGTAGACTTTCTGACAGAGATGCATCCATCATAATTGCGCTTTTGGTTGTTGCCATTGTTGCACTGCCGTATGTGTTCTATATCAAAAATGCCAAATTAGATACTGAGTCGCTTAAGCAGGAGTATGTTACTCTTGAGGCTAGATATAATGAGCTTCAAGAAATGGATAAACATCGAGAAGAATTTATAAAGAGGACTAAGGAACTTAATAGTGAGACAGATGCTATAGTTGCATCTTATCCTGCGGATATCCGCCAGGAGAACTATACTCAGTTTTTACTTAATACTGAGCTGAATCATGACTTGACAACTGCTAATTTTGACAAAGACACCAGGCGTGTAACATGGGATGAAGGCTCACAGATAGTTCTTTTTGATACTGTTTCATATGGGGATAATGATGAGGTGACGATTCAGAGTGATGAAATTATGACCCCGTATGTGAGTGTGACGAATCAGTCTACTGTCACCTATGTTACATATTATGTAGGTATGAAGGAGCTTCTTAGCTATTTCATAGAGCAGCAGACTTGTCCTATGTGTTACAGTGGCTTCACAGCTGACTATGATCAAGATACAGGTGTGGTTACTGGTCAGTTCGTTATCGAGCAGTATGCAATAAAGAATACAGAGGATCCTGATCGTACGTTGGCGCCTGTTGAGATATTCCCGGATCTTGATGTTTATGATATAAGGGGAATGGCTTATGATTATGGTACAAATGGTATTAATGGAAATAATGGCGTTTTTGGACCGCTTGTACTGGAAGATGAGCTTAGTGAAGAGGGTTTGGCAGCAGCGCAAGATGGCGTTCCGGTAGATGAACCTGTGAATGATGAACCTGAAGAAGCACAGGAAGAAGCAACTGTTGAGTAAATATGATAATGCTGCAGTACAGCGAAAGCTGTACTGCGGTTATTTATTCAACATAAAGGTTTGTGTTAATTTTGTTCTGAGCAGGACAGTGTTGTGGGATTATTATGTTTTGCTCAGAATGGAATTAAATAAAGTAAATCATGTATTTTATAGCATTGAAGCGCATAAAACTGACATTAAATACGATTGATAGAAAAATATCATTATGTTAATATAGTATTGAAGTTGTGTGTATTTCTTTATGCTGTGGGGATTAGGGAGGTCACAGATGGATGGTATGAACGATATCAATTATAGCAATAACAAAAGAAAGTGTAATAGGTTATGCAATAACAGGGGTGTTTCTCTTATTGAACTTGTGGTTGCAATGGCTCTTTTTGCTATTGTGATTGTACCAATATGCGCATCTTTCATTACTTCTATGAGAGTAAACCAGAAGTCAAGAAAAATGATGGCAGCAAACGACCTTGCACAGTCCATTGTAGAGGGATATTCGGGTAAAACCTATGAAGACGTAAAGTTATCTATAGCAAGTATAGGCACTGCAGACTTAAGCGGGAATCTTGCACTTTCGACAGGGGGATATGTCAGCAGCAATGTTGGAGGAACCGAGACTGTAAGTGTTAATGTATATAATATGAAAGAAAATGGTGTTTCTAGTGCATCATGGAATGGAATGATAAATGTCAATAAATATCTTGATTCTGTTTCGAGGAATGAAATAAAGCGGGCAGGGGGGACGGCTGTCAGCACAAATTCACTTATCAGCGAGAATAAGGCAATAGCAGTGTCACTTAATAGGGCGGCTGCGGAGGATTTTCTTAAGGTGTTAGGGTCTGATGCTGCTGATTATAGGTCTCAGAAGCTTATTGGGGTTACTGATACTGACGGAACAGTTTCGTTCCTTTGCTATACAGGACTCCATTCAGAGGGGTACTATTTTGATGCTGTAGTTATGTTTATACCGATGGCTCGTACTGCGGCTCAAAAGTACTATTCGTATGAAGCTATGGTATATGTTTATGAGGTAGATAGAACAGATATGACTACAAGATTGAGCAAGGAACCGGTTCTTTCATTGATGACTGGTATAAAGAATAGAAACGGATGATAGTATAATTGTTGCCTGTAGGGATGCAACAGACAGGAGGAGAAGGGTTTATGTTTAAATCGTTAAAGAGGATTAGCGAAAAGTTTAAGCTGGGGAAAAAAGAAAAAAAGAGAATTGTGAATGATCGTGGTGCAGCGCTTATATCTGTTCTTATTGCTGTTACGTTTATTGCCATAATAGCCACGTCTCTTCTTTATATGGTTTATATGAATTACCTTGCTAAGGTGATGCGCTATGGCTCGACTGATAATTTCTATACGGCCGAATTTGCGTTGGATGATCTGTCATCTGAATTACAGCAGATTGCAGTTGATAAGGGCAAGGCTGGTGGTGATATTAGTGCTGCTATTGCGGAGATTCGTACTCAGGTAGGTGCTGGGTCGACCCCTGGAAAATCTACTTATAATCCGACGATGGTGCAGGATTTTGTAAGGACTGCCCGCAATGATGCAAGTATAGTGGTTACAACGTCCTATCCAACAGGGGCAAAGAATTACGAAGATACGGATACACAGGTGAAGTTGAAAGGTGTGGTTATTACAGCTACTGATGAAAAGGGATATGTGAGTACTATTACATCAGATATTATTATTAAGTTTAGCCCACAGGGACAGGGCGATCTTGATATATGCGATTTCAGTATTATTACTGACGACCCTATATATATTGGTTCGGGTGATTTCATTATGACAGGCTATGCCTATACACAGAAACACCGTGAAAGCGGCCATGATGCATCGTGCGATATCCGTGGCGTTACTGTTCCTGCTGGCGCCAGCGTATATATAAATGGTGGCGCGACTGTACACATCCTGTCTGAGCGTGCGATTTTTAACGGTGATGTGATTATTAATGGCCCAGGCGTTGTTGAGGTGTACGGTGATGTATATATAATGGGTGATCTTAAGATTGATTCCGAGGCAACGCTGATTATGGCTGGGGGAAGCATTAAGTTGACGGGGAGTATCGAAGGCAGTGGATATAATTATATTGAAAAGAAAGCGGATTCGCTGGTAGATAATTGGTCATACCCCGGTGGAAGCATTTGTCCCATGTATGATTCGTCAGCACCGGACGGACTGGTTTCTCAGCTTTTCTGTGATAATGTAATGTTTTATAATAGTGAGCAGGATAAGATTGACTACTTTGATTTTAATCGTTATTTCTATTCTAGTCAAAATGGATGTATAAAGGATGCTGATATAAAGTACAAGGGGAAAGATGATAAACCTAAGCTCACTCTTTGGGTTAATACTAAAGATGACTTTAATGATTCTCTTGTGGATTCACTTGCCTTGATTGTAAATCAGCCTGTACTCATTAGAGGAACCTGTGTTAATTCGACAGTTGTGTCAAAGTACGGTTATGGTTTTAACAAGTTTGAACAGACAAATCCGGTTTATATGCAAAAAATGGATAAGGAGCAGTATAATTGGTTTATAAATACCTGTTTATCGGGAATACATAATACAGGTGAATTGTATGATTCCAGTGGTCACAATATTGGAAGTTCCGGAATGGTGGGAGTTACTAAAGGCACGGAGATGCCAACTACTAAGCCGTCTGGATTTGAGGAAGAGTCATATGTTTATGGCTCTGAGACGAGAACAATATATTATGATCCGTCAAGTGATAAATGCTACCTTCCTATTAAGTATCTGCTTGATGACAATACCAGTGGAGTAATTACGAAACTTTTCTCTTCGGTTAGCAGTGTTTCGGATCCTACCACTTCTACAGTTATCTATGAGAATTGGAGCAAAGAGTAAGGGGGTATTATGAGAAACAGTATTAAGAAGAGTTTATACGGCAATAGAGGTTTCTCACTTGTGGAAATTATGGTTGTTATTGCCATTATGATGATTTTGGTAAGTGTTGCAGCCTTAAGTTTCAGTATAGTAAATAATGCAAATGTCTCTAAAGCGGCTAATTCGATTAATTCATCCTTTGCTAATTCAAGAGCAACTTGTTTGGCAAAGGGGTTAGATGCTGGAACCCTTACGATTAAGATGATTAATGGTAAGGCGTATAGCTATATCGGAAGTGCGGCTGATGGATATGCTGCCACTGCAAGTCAGATGGAAAAAATTACGAATAATAGTATGTCTTTTGAGTATTCTGTATCTGCAAATGCTGTGGGTGGAGTTAAACTTGCGGATGGTGATATAAAGCAATATGCCTTCAGGCCTTCAGGAACTATGTGTGTCGTTAATTATTCCGGAACCGGTGATCCGACGTATACAGATTTTACCATTTCGGAACCCTACCTTTGTTTTATTATCAAGAATAAGAAACGTGGTGCAAGAGCGTTTATTTACCCTGAAACCGGTCGGCATGATATAGGAATATGGAATTTTTGATGTCGTAAGGAAATTGTGTTTTAGAGTCTGTTTTGTGTGATTGGAGGTTATGATGGGAAAATTTAAGAATTCTGATAAAGGATACACCCTGGTGGAATTGCTGGTGGCGATGGCGATACTTGTCATAATGCTGATGGAAGTGTATGCGGTTATGACCAATAGTTCAACTATATACAGAAAGGGGAATTATGAGGTGCAACTGCAGACCGAGGCTCAGCAGGTTGTACAGCAACTTGAGGATCTTATGGTTGACTGTAACGGCAGTATTGAATATGTTTCTGCGAATAAGACATTGACAATATCCAGCAATGTAATTGATCCGTCTACCAATGCTGCTACTTCGACAATTTGTACAATAAAATATGAGCCTGCTAATCCAGGTTATGGCGTATATTTTGGTACACTTACTTATCAGAAGACAGGAATGCCTGCGGCGATTCCGTTCGCTGATTATGTAGAGGATTTTGATGTTGATATGTCTTCATATACTAATGATAATGTTACTGTTTATATTAAGTTTAAGAATGAGGATTATTCCTATACAGCAGCCGAAGATATATATCTTAGAAATGAGATAGGAAGTGGCGGATCGGGAGAATCAGAGGATACTACTTCAGCAAAGAAATTTATTGATGTGAAAAGATATGCTGTATACAATTTGGATACGCTTTTTGATGAAACTATAGATGGCAAGAAATATGATTACGATAATTTTTATTTCATTGATGCAAGTAGTGGTAGTAAGAAAAGCAAAACAAAGGAATATGAGATATCGGACAAGAAGCTTTCTATCATGGCGTCCTACAATGAGGATGGGAGCAAGGATAAAGAGTTTGGTCCTTACATGATATATGCAACAGGCACGGTTGAGGATCTTGTTACAGGTGATGTGACAACTATTGATGATACGAATCCTCTTGAGATAAGTGCACACACTGATCCTGTTTCGGTGGGATTAGGTGACTGTTCGTTTTATTTCTTATCTGCAAAGTCTGCTTCCTTTGCATCTACTGGTCTTACAGAATTTAAAGGTATAAGCTTAAAAGACGCAGAAAGTATCAAGTACTCCTATATGCTTCAGTCAGCACCGGGGTATCATTATGATGGTGATAGTGATGGTAATGTTCTGCATACTATAGAAAGTGAAACGGTTGATGATGAAGATACAGGTACCGGGGCTAGCTCACAGGGGGCTAGTTCGTCCGTTATCTTCTATTATCAAACAACAAAATTAAATAGTACTTGGAAGTTTGTTGACGATGATGACGACTCTACTGATAGTTTTCAGATTCAGCTTCCTGCATTGAGTAACTATGTTGATGCTGAAGCAAATTCAATAGTAACATATAACAATAAGCAAGTATGGGATTCTACTTGTAATGCTAGATATACTAATACATCTAGTGGAATGTTGGCGCATGGTCATAAGTTTTATATACAGGTTGATGTGACATGGCCATCCCCTGGCATGACACAATCTTTTAAGATTTATTTGTATCCTACGGATAAGACTCTTACAGACGCAGAAAAGGCCCTTGTTCTCGGACAAAGATGATTTTCTGAATAATGGATAATACATTATTGCATCAGTCGTTAGTCTGAGTGGTTGATATCGATAAGATAAGGAAAGGTTGGGTTATTCTTAGGATGAATAGGTTGAGAAAGGATAGAAAATCAAATAAGGGTTTTTCTCTAGTTGAACTCATTATCGTGGTAGGTATTATCGCGGTACTTGTGGCAGTTGTTGCGGCAGGTGTTCTTAGGTATATTGAGAAATCCAAAATAAAGAAGGATGTGGCGAATGGTCAGGCTATTTTGTCTGCATTGTCGGCGGCTGCGAATGAGCCAGAGATATATCGTGATACGATTACACATGCATCATGGTCTACAGATGTGGCCCCCGGAACAGATATGTCGGCTAGTTACGCTCTTCATATGGGAATGCTTTTTACCACAGCAGGACAGAATATAGGAAAACTGCCTGAGTTTGAGTACAAGAAGACCCAGCCTACGGATTGGTCTATGTGGGTGAATGCGGTTGATAACCACCTCGAGTGTCATGTCGGGATAAAAACTCCAACGGGTACGTATGAAGTGGCACCTAATCCTGAAGGCCCCTATGCTGATTGATCTGTATAATGTATCAGGAAGATAGTTTGTTATGAAAATCGTCGGGATGTTTATCCCGGCGATTTTTGGTATGAAATCTACATTTTCCATTTGACAATTCTTTTTTTTCTTTGTATAGTAATTTACCGTGAGTTGTAAATACAACTTTTAAGCGTTATTAATGAAGGG
>JAILDD010000049.1 GCA_024689605.1 Lachnospiraceae bacterium | reverse complement strand
GCCGCGTTCTACGGCTTTCCTTCTGACTGCATCAACATCTATACCGTTACCATCGTCCTTAACCTCGATGACAACATTGTTACCGTCCTGATATGCATCCAGATAAATCGAGCCAACCTCAGGCTTGCCCCTGTTTGCACGTTCTTCGGGTGATTCGATACCATGGTCAGCAGAATTCCTGAGAAGGTGCATCAGAGGATCACCGATCTCGTCAACCACTGTACGGTCAAGCTCTGTCTCTTCACCGGTCATATACAGTTCAATAGGCTTGTTGAGCTTCTTTGAAAGATCCCTGATCATACGGGGGAACTTGGTAACAACTGACTCGATAGGCACCATTCGAACCTTCATGACAGACTCGTGAAGGTTTGTGGTCACGCTCTCAAGGTATTCAATATGGTCATTAAGCTGGCTGTTGTTGCTGCCAAGGCTCGTTGCCGAACTAACAAGCGAATTTTTGGCAATGATAAGCTCGCTGACAAGGTTCATCAGTGAATCCAGCTTCTCTATATCCACACGCACTGTCCTGTTAACGGCAGGTTTTCCGGCAGATTTCTTAGCCGGTGCATTTCCGCCGCTCTTTGCAGGTGCTGCGCTTTCGGTCTTAGCAACCTCAGTGGTCTTTGCGGGAGCTTCTTCCTTCTTTTCTTCGGGTGCCTTTGCAGTCTCAGTCTCAGCCTCAGCAGCCTCTGTGGACGAAACTTCTTCTGCCTCATCGCTATCAGCGGTACCGCCCTCAAATACGCCGCCAAACGCATCAGCGATTTCAGATACGCTCTTAATAGCAGCTATGATAGGAGCAAGCTCTCCGTCTGCAGCTATGAGCACTTTGAAATCAAATTCAAAATTCTCATCCTCTATATCCTGTGTTGAAGGATTTGCCGCAACTACCTCACCAAATTCTTCGATGGCCTTAAATACAAGGAATGCTCTTGCTGCCTTAAGCAGGCAGTTTTCCTGAACCTTAACAACAACGCTGTACAGTTTCTTATTTGCAAGCATTGCATCCTCAACGGCCTTCTGTTCATCCTCATTAAGATGGATTGCAGGCACATCAGACTCAGCCTTCTCTGCCTTCTCTTCAGGAGCTGATTCCTTAGCCTTCTTTCCGCCCTTCTTGGACTTTTTGGCAGTTTCTTCCTTCGGTGCTTCACCGCCCTTTGCATCAAGGCACGCATTAAGCGCATTGATGATAGGCTGGTTGTCATTGTCACCTTCATCGGAAGTTTCCTGGATAGTCGTTACATACTCCTCAAGTGCATCAAGGCACTGGAAAAGGGTGTCGACCATGCTGGATGTTACTTTGATGTTGCCGTCACGCACTTCGGAGAAAACGTTCTCCATATCATGCGTAAGGTTCTGCATGCGCTTGTAGCCCATGGTTCCGGCCATACCCTTCAAGGTATGTGCAGTACGGAAGATCTCGTTGATGGTGTCCATGTTCTCCGAGTCCTGCTCCAGAGCCAGCACATTTGTGTTGAGATTCTGTAGATGCTCCCTGCTCTCATCAAGGAAAATGTCAAGATATTGGCTTACGTCCATTTCACCTTACCCCCACTTTCGTTAGGATTTCTGTTGCTATATGATCCAGGCCAGAGACCTGATTCACCAAACCTGTTGCGACTATGCTTCCGGGCATTCCGTTCACAACGCAGTCCTTTGCATCCTCTGCGATTATGAATGTGTCCTTCCTTTCATGCAGCCGCTTAATACCTTCCGTGCCGTCTTTTCCCATCCCCGTAAGTACCACGCAGACTACAGTCTGCCAGTTGGTCTCTATAAGAGATTCGTACATATAGTTGGCACAGGGCTTTACCCCCTCCCTGTTAGGTTCGTCAGAATATACTATCCTTGTACGTCCGTGACGTTCCTCACACTTCATATGCATTCCGGCTCTGGCAATATATACATGCCCCTTTTCCAGGTACTCGCCTTCAACAGCCTCGGTAACAGTAACCTCGCTGGCTGCGTTCAGCCTGTCTGCCAGCGACTTGGTAAAACCTACAGGCATATGCTGAACCAGGACTATGGGTGCATCTATATTGCCCGGCAGTCTCGGGATAACCTGCTGGAGAGCCTTCGGTCCTCCGGTAGAGCTTGCTATTGCTACGATCTTGCTGCCGGCTGTTATCCTGCTTACCTTAACCGGCTCAGCCTTAATTACCGGCGGTGCCGGTATAACGCTTACACGTCTTGCAGGCTTTGCTGATGTCCCGTTTGAAAAAACAACAGCTTCAAGGGTACCAAAAAACTCCTTCAGGAATTCCTTATTATTCCTTACAACCGTACCCTGGGGCTTCTGTATAAAATCAACCGCCCCAAGTTCCAGAGCTTCCATGGTGATCTTTGCGCCCCCGGCAGTGGCCGAAGAAAGCACCATAACCCTTTCAGACCTCTTAAGCTTCTCAAGTTCCCTGAGGAAATCCAGGCCGTTCATTCCCGGCATATATATGTCTGTTACTATTCCGTCAAATCTGTTTATCTTCAGGATCTCTAACGCCTCAAGACCGTCCTTTGCGGTAGCTTCGACATGATATCTGCTGTCGGAGTTTATTATATCACAGAACATCCTTCTCATGAGTGCAGAGTCATCTATGAGCAGAATTTTTTTAGACATTTTTCCCCTTTCTGCCGCATTTTTACCGGCTCAATAAAGAGAATTTGCACAAAAATCAGCTTCCGGTCTGATGTTGCCTTGCCTTACGCTGCTCGTCAAAAATGAATTTAATGATATCCTCCCTGTCACCGCCGTCAAGGAAAAGGAACTCTCCCCTGTATTCGGTATTCCGGGGATTCGAAGCTGACGGGTCCACATAAAGCAGTCTCAATACCACATCATATTTTTTATTCTCGCCACGGACATTCATTATGAATCTTAAATGAACGAGCCCGCCCTTCTTAAAGTGGGCTGCGGACACGAACTTCATCCCGCCGCCGCTTATATCCATGATCACGCACTTTTCCATAGGGTCCTGCATGGTATTAAGCACATGGGTATTCATATAGTTCTGTGCTTCCGGTGTGTCAAGCTCCCTTGCAGTCATTCCCATTATGCAGTCAAACCTGAAAAACTCACGTCTCTGTACTTTTTCAACATTGGTGTTGAGCGCCAGTACAGCAACGGAAACATTCGCATCATTGCGCCTGTCTATTACCTCTGCCTCACAGGAATAAAGCCCCTTCTTAGCATAAAAATAGAGCTTATACTCATCCTCCACGTCAAGGACTATCATCCTGCCGTGGTCCATGGGCATCACTATCTCCACCGTATCATCATCCGGTATATCATAAACCTTTGTGATATGATAGACTTTCTTCAGTTCGTCTTCTCCGGCATAGTCTCCCATTTTTTCAATATCCACGCGCCTGCCGGGTTCCATGATATCTGTTATGTTCATACGTTTTTCTTATTGACCACAATATGTGAGAAAAATGCGGCCATCCCTCTCTTTTTTACATTTCCTGTTGTTTCAAGTCCTTCAAGTTTCTCAGTGATCATCCTGTATGCCTTTGCTGATTCGGCATTGGGATGCGCCAGTGAAACTGGTTTCTGCTGCATCACAGCTGCGGCAAGCATCTTGTCCTGTGGTACGGCGCCCAGGTATTCAAGGGGAACGCCCAGATATCTGGCTACCACCACATTCAGTTTGTTAAACAGAAGCTCTCCGTCAGCCATACGGTCCACCCTGTTGGATATGACCTTTATCTTTGAGTTTTCCTTGGAAAACCTCGGGTGCCTGTTAAGAGCCTTCAAAAGTGAATAGGAATCCGTTATGGACGTGGGTTCCGGCGTTGTGACCAGGATGATCTCACCGCTTGCCACCAGGAATTCCAGCACAGCATCCGATATTCCCGCACCGGTGTCTATTATGATAACATCCGCAATGGCATCCAGTTCAGCCAGGTTCCTGATTATGAGCGTCAGATATTCCCGGCCCAGATTCGACAGCCCCGCTATTCCCGAACCGCCTGAGATAAAACCGACACCTCCCGGTCCCCAGGTAATGACATCTTTTATGTTCATATTCTGGTATATCAGGTCGCTTAAGTTATGCTCCGGTACGGTACCGAACATTATCTCAATGTTTGCCAGACCGAAATCCGCATCAAGGATGATCACCCTTTTCCCCATATTCTGGAACTGCACGGCAAGATTAATGGACGTGTTGGATTTACCCACGCCGCCCTTGCCGCTGGTGACCGTGATGACCCTCGCCAGCGGACGCTGTGCCACAGCACCGCCGTTAGCCCTGACAATATTTCTTAACTGTTCCGCCTGGTCTGCCATTTAATTTCCGCCCAATAATTTCTTAACCGTTTCCTGTGCATCAAATATATCAATATCTCCGGGAACATTCTGACCGTTTGTTATGTAGCTCATGGGTGCTCCCGTATGCATATGCAGATTTAAAAGATTGCCAAGAGCATCAGTCTCATCCAGCTTGGTAAAGATCAGCCTGTAATCCCCGATCTCCTTATAGGCATCCGCAACATCCACCAGATCCCTGTATTTCGTGGTGGCCGACACCACAAGGTAAACCTCAGCCTGTCCTGCTGCCTTCAGTGCCTCCACTATCTCGTGATTGTTCTTCTTTAATTCCTCGTTACGGTGTGAATGACCTGTGGTATCTACCAGTATATAGTCATAGTCCCTGTAAATATCCACATGCTCGACCACTTCCTCCGTACTGTACAGAACATGGAACGGTGCATCCAGTATATTTGAATATGTCCTTAACTGCTCTGCAGCCGATATCCTGTATGTATCCGTAGTAAAAAGCGCCACATTCTTTTTCTGTTTTATCTTAAGATTTGCGGCAAGCTTTGCGAGTGTTGTAGTCTTGCCGACCCCGGTAGGTCCTATCAGCACAATGATCCTGCATTCATTGCCATTGGGCTGTATGGTCTCGGGCCTGCCGAATTTAAGTATTATCTTCTGGTAGATATCCGAAAGGATATGCTCCATCTTTACATCCTTGCCGGCATCCACCTCCAGCTCGTCAACCATCTGATTTGCGACAGTCTCGTTTACTTCATTGTCTACCAGCGTCTTGTACAAAAGCTTGAGAAACGCTTCCCTCTCAGAATTCTTCTCGTTATCCACAGATACGGAATCCGCTTCCGGCTTCTGAATATTCCTTGAACTATCCTCTTTTGCAGCGGCATCCTTTCCGAACTTCTGCTGTAAAAGGTTTTCGATATGGTCGAGCTTTTCTTCCATCAGGGCATCATTTTTATGCGCGGCTGCAGTCGATTCGGAAACTGCAGGCCCGCTTACACTCTGCGCCTCCCCTGCTTTTTTGTCGGCCGTCACTGAAGCATCCCCGGCTTTTTTTGCAGCATTGGCATTTACAGAAGAAACCTCCGCACGCTTCCTTGCACGGTCTATGGACGCAATCCCCTCACGGATCTTCTTTTCCTTATCGGACTCATCCTCTGTAGCCACATTTATCCTGACCATACGTCTTGCGAATATCTTGCCCTTGGGCCTCACATTGACTATGTCAGAGGATATCACCGTTATGTCGGGACCCAGCTGCTTTTTTGCTTCCTTTTCAGCCGCTTCCCTTGTTTTTCCAATAAACGGAATAATGTTCATCTTATGCGCTCACCATCCCGATGCTCTTTAACTGAACATCGCTCTCCACTTCATTATACGACAAAACTGCCAGATCTTTATAATAATCTTCAGTAAGCCGCTTATAATACATCCTGACCACCGGTGAAGTAAGGACTATGGCATTTCTTCCCAGGTTTTCCATCTTCTCAACAGCCTTGCCGGTACTGTCTATTATTGCCCTTACGCGGTCCGGTGCCAGAGTGATATATGCTCCCTGCTCGGACTGCTTGACACTTCCCATTATCTCCTGCTCAAGCTTCGGATCCAGGGTCACTACCTGGGCCATATCCTCTCCCGCAAAATATTTATTCGATATGGCACGCTTAAGTGCCTGGCGCACGTACTCAGTCAGCAGATCCGTATCCCTGGTGGTGGTCGCCCTGTCTGCAAGGGATTCAAAAATAGTAAGCAGATCCCTTATGGATATGCCCTCCATAAGAAGGTTCTGAAGGACTTTCTGTATCTCACCCAGTCCCAGAAGCTTAGGCGTAAGCTCATCCACAATGGCAGGATTGGACTCTTTCAGGTTGTCAACCAGGGACTGCACATCCTGTCTGGTAAGAAGCTCTGCAATATGGGCCTTTATGACCTCCGTCAGATGCGTAGCTATTATCGAAGGCGGATCTACTACCGTATAGCCGTAGGACTCTGCCCTTTCTCTCTGTCCCTCAGTGATCCAGAGTGCCGGCAGATGGAATGAGGGTTCTATCGTGGGAATACCCGTTATCTCCTCTTCCACGCTTCCTGGATTCATGGCAAGATAATGGTCAAAAAGTATCTCGCCTTCCGAGCACTGTATGCCCTTTATCTTGATTATGTACTGGTTTGGATTGAGCTGTATGTTATCACGCAGTCTTATGATAGGCACAACAGTACCAAGCTCTAGTGCCACCTGACGCCTTATCATTACTACTCTGTCCAGGAGGTCTCCGCCCTGGCTTACATCAGCAAGCGGAATGATACCATAACCGAATTCCAGTTCTATAGGATCCACCTGCAGAAGCGATGTGACATTTTCCGGCTTCCTGATTTCCTCTGCCTCGGCCACTTCCCCCTGCTCCACCGACTCTTCCACCTTGGCTTTTTTCATCATATTATCCATGCGCTTTCCTATGATGACAAATACAAGTCCAAGGGGTACAAAGATAAATATCTGCAGCGGGGTTATTATACCCAGCAGCATAAGCACTGCTCCAACTATGTACATAGCCTTTGGAAGACCGAAAAGCTGCTTTAAGAGCACATTTCCGAAATCCGCATCCTTTGACCCCTTTGTTACCAGCACACCGGTTGAAAGGGATATCAGAAGGGACGGTATAGCGGAAACCAGTCCGTCACCTATGGTCAATACTACATAAGTATTCAGAGCGTCCTGGAACTCCATATTCATGCGAAGCATACCCATGGCAATTCCGCCCACGATATTTACGGCAGATATGAGAAGACCTGCAGTAGCATCTCCCTTAACGTACTTCACGGCACCGTCCATGGCTCCGAAAAAGCTTGCTTCTTCCTGTATCTTGTCTCGCCTTCTCTTTGCTTCCTGATCGTCTATGGCGCCGGTATTAAGGTCCGCATCTATCGCCATCTGCTTACCGGGCATGGCATCCAGGGTAAATCTTGCAGTTACTTCAGCAACTCTCTCGGAACCCTTATTGATGACCATAAACTGGACTATCAGCAGTATGGCAAAAACTATGATACCCATTATCAGGTCGCCGCCGCCTACGAACTGTCCGAAAGTCTCTACCACATTACCGGGGCTTCCCGTAGTAAGGATCAGACGAGTAGATGATATATTCAGAGAAATTCTGAACAGCGTGGTAAACAAAAGCAGGGTCGGGAAAAATGACATATCCAGCGCCTCTTTTGAAAACATTGCTGAAAAGAGCACCGAAAATGCAACTGCCATATTCACTGCCAGCAGAATATCAAGCAGCCACGAAGGAATGGGAACTATCATCATTACAAAAGCAGCCAGCACGTAAACGGCTACAACCACATCACCGCCTGCTAACAGCCTTTTTCCAGGTGCTTTTTTTGCTTCTGCTCCAGCCATCTGCCCTTTTTTATCCTAAAAAAATATCACTTATAAGTACTCAGCCTCTGTCAGTCCTGAACGGTTATTACTTGTTCCTGATCTCACCGCTGGAAGATACCCTTCCCTCGGCACGGTATACAGCCGCAAGGATTTCGGCAACCGGCACATAAAGCTCCGGCGGGATCTCATCCCCAACTTCGGTATTCGCATATAGAGCCCTTGCCAAAGGCTTATTCTCAACAATCTCTATGCTGTGTTCCCTTGCGGTTTCCTTTATCTTCTGTGCCATATAATCGGCACCCTTTGCCAGTACCAGAGGTGCCTCCGCCACAGTCTTGTCGTATTTTATCGCCACCGCAAAATGCGTCGGGTTTGTGATGACAACATCTGCCTGGGGAAGATTGTTCATCATCCTGCGCCTTGAAGCCTGCATCATCCTCTGACGTATCTTGCCTTTGATCTGCGGATCACCTTCGGTGGACTTATACTCTTCCTTGACTTCCTGCTTTGTCATCCTCATGTCACGCATGAATTTCCATTTCTGGAAGCCGAAATCAGCAAAAGCAACCACCACAAAAACGGCAGCAATCTTCAGTCCCGTGTTAATGAGAATATCCCCCGCTTTTTTCACTGCCTCTATAACAGGGATATCATAAACGGTATACAGAAGATATATACTGTCTACCAACTCATTATAAATGATTGCAAACATAACTGCAATTTTTAATACAGATTTAAGCAGCTCTACCAGCTTTGAAACCGAAAAAATCCGCTTCACCCCGTTTATGGGATTCAGTTTACTTAACTTCGGCGCCAAAGGCTTTCTGGTAGGCTTCCATTTTACCTGGGCAATATCGGCCGCAAAGGCTATGGCCAGACCCATAAGCAGAAAAGGCAGGATTATTATGATGATACGGATCAGTGCATAGCTTAAGGCATCACTGTAGGCCTTAGTGGCACTTTCATAGGACGGCAGTCTCACAAAATAATGCATGCGGCTATAAAAAAAAGTGAACACATCATTGATCTGCCCAGCCATGACAGATGTATATATCTTAAGCAGGATAAACAGGCCCAGCAGCGTAAAAGAGCTGGCCAGATCCTGGCTTTTTGCCACCTGGCCTTCTTTTCTCGCATCTTCCAGCTTTTTGGAAGTAGGCTGTTCAGTCTTTTCACCGCCGGGACCTTCCTGGGCGAAAAACTGAAGGTCATACTTAAGCATTACTCAGTTCCCCTATGGCATCATTGCCTTTACAAAAGTCGCAATATTAGTCTTCATCTGCACGAATATCAGATCTGCCGCATGAGGCATTATGCTTACTGTCACATACAGCACTATAAGTCCCGCCATGCTCTTTATCTGAATTCCAACTGCAAACATATTCATCTGGGGTGCTATCTTTGCCATCACACCCAGCATACAGTTCACTAACAGTATTACTGCAAATACCGGAAGGGCTATCCTGAAACCTATCATGATATAGTCAGCCATAAATCCCAGCAGCCCGTCATAAAATGCCTGTATCTCAAATACAGTCTTACCCACGGGGATCAGGATAAAGGTCTCGCCCAGAGCCTGTAGCAGATACCGGTGAAGCCCCGTCACCATAAAAAGCAGAAGGAACATATACTGATAAAGATATCCTGTTACCGTTGTATTCTGCTGAGTGACGGGATCCATCTGGGCAGACATGGAAAAACCTATATCCGTATCAACAATCTGTCCTGCAAATGCTGAGATCTGCATTGCGGCATTGGCCGAAAATCCTATTATCAGGCCGGTGGCCGTTTCCTTGAGTATATAGATGGTGTACCCTAACAGCGTATCATAGACCACATATTCATGGGGCATTATTGCTTCGTACAGAAGATACGAGATAAAGGCAGAAAGTGCAACCTTGAGCATTCTGGGCACATTGTTCTGCGAATAAAAAGGTGCCGTAAACATGAACGCAGTAATACGGGCAAATATAAGCAGAAAATATTCAAGTTCTTCAAGCGGGAACGAAAAATCTACCATTGAAGCTCACCTGAAACCCACTGTTCTCAATGCAGATATACCGAAAAATCTGACCACAGATCGATCATAAAACCGGTCATATTATCCAGCATCCATCCGCCGAGTATTATTAGCACCAGAAATATGGAAAGAAGCTTGGGCACAAAAGTAAGCGTCTGCTCCTGTATCGATGTGACAGTCTGAAATATGCTGACCAAAAGACCTATCACCATGCTTATGAGCAAAGGCGGTGCCACGGTAATGATAACAATATACATCAGCCTGCTGGTAATCTCAGTTACGTCTGCAACAGTCATTATCCACCTCCGCTAATAGAATGTTTTTACAAGGTTAACGATTATCAGATTCCAGCCGTCAGCCAGCACGAAAAGCAGTATCTTAAAGGGCATGGAAATAGTGGTGGGCGGCAGCATCATCATACCCATGCTCATGAGCACCGAAGAAACTACCATGTCTATTACCAGGAACGGAACATATATCAAAAATCCTATGATAAACGCCGTCCTCAGTTCGCTGACCATATACGAAGGGATCAGAACCTGCATAGGCACAGAATCCGGATCACCGTCCCACTCTGTCTCTCCCGCAATTTCCATGAACACGGATACATCCTTAACCTCAGTCTGTCCGTACATATATGTTCTCAGGGGCTTAACCCCTATCTCATATGCTTCCTCTATGGTGATGTCACCATTGTTCATGGGAACGATGGCATCATTGTACATAGCCGTAAATACCGGAGCCATGATATAAATGGTCAAAAACATGGCCAGGGCAACAAGCACCATATTAGGCGGAGCAGTCTGGGTATTCAGCGCCTGCCTTGTGAAATGCAGCACGATAATTATCCTGGTAAAAGATGTCAGGGTAAGGAGGAGCATAGGGATAAGCCCTATGCCTGCCAGTATGAATACTATCTGCAGCGCTCCGTTTATGGATCCGTTGCCGTTGTTAAGCTCTACCGTAACGGTATTCCCGATATTCAGGTCTTCTGTATCCGAAGGATTTTCGGAAGATCCCGGCTCATCCTCATAGGTTCTTTCATCTGTGGTTCCGTTATTGTCCGTATCCGTAGCATAAGCCTTTAACGGAACGAAAAAGGACATTGCGCCCGCCAGTAACAGCAAACACAATGCACCTGTAAGTAAAAACCCGTATTTTTTTAAAATTGCTGATAATTTCAAAATCCTACTACCCCTGATCACCGGCCTTATCATCACCGCCGGCGTCATTGTTTTTTTTGAACTTATTCAGGATATCAGAAAACGCAGGTGCAAGCGCTTCATCCCTTGCACTCAGATCCAGCATATTCTCATCCACTTCACAGAGAAAGGTCTGGGAGTCCTTCCCCACAGCGATAATGATATACTTACCGCCGACCCTAACCAGCTGAAGCATCTTGCCCTCGGCATTCCGCACAGCTTCTATCACTTCTATGTTTGCAGACCTGGCCCTGCTCTGTCCCGTCCTGCCCACAAACCTTGTAGTCAGGTACGTGATGCCCAGCACAAATATAAAGATCAGCAGCACCGAAATGAATCTTGCAACGCCGTTTATGGCGTACCCCGATCGATCCAGAGTACCTGTTGCTTCTGCGGTGTTTCCGCTCAGGCTGTCCGCCAGCGTATATAAAACCGTCCCCATTTCAGAAAACCTGTACATCATGAATCCTTTATTATCTCCGTGATCCTGACACCGAAGCTTTCTTCAATGACTACTACTTCGCCCTTGGCAACAAACTTGCCGTTTACCAGCACATCTATAGGCTCACCGGCTATCTTTTCAAGCTCGATTATGGTACCCGGTGCAAATTCCAGAATGTCATGAATGGACTTGGATGTACGTCCCAGCTCAACAGTCACCTCAAGGGGCACATCCATGATAAGACCGATATTCTCCTGGCCTATGAGTGCTGCCATGTCCGCAGTGAAGGGCTGGAACTGTGCAGGCTGTATATTCATCTGAGGCTGCGGCATAGGGTAAGGTGCCATCTGAGGCGGCATTCCCTGGGGCGGATACCCCGGTGCTGCTCCGTATCCGTAAGGATCCATTCCCGGTGCCGGCATAGGTGCAGGAGCAGGAGCTGCCGCAGGTACGGGTGCTGCCGCAGGGGCAGGTGCTGCCGCAGGTGCGGGTGCAGGCTCCGGTGCAGCAGTTACGGCACTGAAGTCATCCTCCTGTGAGCCCATGAATATCTCATACAGTGATTTAGCAAAAGGCACCGGATAGAGCTGCATGATGGTTGAATCCACCAGCTCGCCTATCTGCATGCGGAAAGCTATCTTAACAAAGGTATCATCATCGAAGGGATTGCTTGCGGCACCGTTTCCGATCATCTCATTTATCTTTACAAGGCTTGCCTTAGGTGGTGATATATCGATCTTCTTCCCCATCATCGACGAAAGGGATGTGGCCGACGATCCCATCATCTGATTCATTGCCTCAGAAATAGCTGACAGATGAAGCTCACCCAGCTCGCCGTCTGTATTGCTGCCGTCACCGCCCATCATCAGGTCGGTTATTATCTTAACATCCCGCTCATCCAGGATCAGTATATTCGATCCCGTAAGACCTATGGTGTACTGAATCTCTATGAAAACGCAGGGTGCCGGATATTCTTCAAGCACCGTATCCCAATTTGCAAGTGTTACCTTGGGTGTAGTGATATTAACCTTCTGATTAACCAGAGAGAACAGCGTAGTTGCAGAAGTTCCCATACTGATATTGGCTATCTCACCTATGGCATCCTTTTCAATCTCCGAAAGCAGGCTCTGATCGGGACCACTCCCTGAACCGCCTCCGTCACCGGATGCATCTCCCCCGGCATCGCCTCCCGCATTATCGAGATCCATTCCATTCAAGAGGGCATTAATCTCGTCCTGTGAAAGCATTCCATCCATTAGCTCTCTTCCTCCTCTTCTCTGTAGACCGAGGTGATCCTGACAGCATACCTGTCATGATCCGTACCCGGCACAGCTGAAAACTTCTTGTACATTCCCACGTAAATATCAAGCTCATTATCTACACGTCTCTCAAGCCTGATGATATCTCCCGGCTGCAGAGTCAGGAAATCGCTTACTGCTATCTCGCTTCTTCCAAGCAATGCCTTGACAGGCACATCCACCTTCCGAAGAAGGTTCTCCAGATCTTGCCTGTGGTCTTCTGCATCATCTGCAACCATATTGGTAAACCAGAATTTGGTATTCAGGTTATCTATTATCGACTCAATAGTCATGAACGGTATGCAAACGTTCATGAAACCTTCAATCTCGCCCATCCTTACATTAAGTGTCACGATAGCGATCATTTCATTCGGCGCGATTATCTGGGCAAACTGCGTATTGGTCTCTATACGCTCCAGCACCGGATCAACTTCAATAACGTTTTTCCAGGGCTCCTTTAAAAGCTGGGAACTGATGGTGATGATCTTATAAAGTATCCCCATCTCTATCTCGGAAAAGTCACGGACTTTATCCAAGGGCTCGCCCACGCCTCCCAGCATCCTGTCTATGAACGCATAGCCTAAGGAACTGGTGAGATCTATCAGTATATTTCCGGACAGAGGCTGAAAATTGATTATGCCCAGTATGACCGGATTGGAAAGAGCATTTGTAAATTCGTTAAAGGTAACCGTCTCTGAGGATACGACAGTAACCTGTATATTCTTTCTAAGGTAAACAGGAAGATTAGTGGACAATAGTCTGCCATAGTGCTCAAATATAAGCTCAAGGGTACGAAGGTGTTCCTTGGAAAACTTCGCCGGCCGCTTGAAATCATAATTCTTAACAGAACGTTCATCTTTGCCCTTAATTTCTTCGGCATCGACTTCACCGCTCGAAATCGCCGAGAGTAGATTATCAATCTCCTCCTGCGATAAAACGTCGCCCACTCATCTCACCTCCTTTTTACCGTATTTTTATATAACTCTGTATGTCTCAGACTTTTACAGGAACTGTCATTAACCGAACATTATGTTGCTGAATGACACCTTATATATGAATTTCGAACCGTACATCTTCTGTACACGCTCAAGTATCTCCTGGCAGATTGCATCCTGGTCAAGCTTTATCTCATCTGCCGTATATGAAGATATGACTGAAATAACCTCTGACTTTACAAGGGACTCATTGGTCTCAAGTGTTGCCGCATAGGTCTCATAGTCAGGATCCTTTGTATTCATGGAAAGTGCCACATTTACAAGACAGTAGGTATCCTTTGTATCCCCCTCCGCCCTCTTGCAGGTGATGGTCATCTGCTCAGCGATCTGGTAAACAGCCGTATCAGCCATTGCCACCTCAGCACCGCCTTCAGCCTCGTTCTGACCTTCCATCTCCAGCTTCAAAATGCCTGCTATGTCGGTCACTATGGCTGCAGTCTTATTATTCGTGCTGACCACCGAGAAAAGCATTATGGATGTCAGTATGATATTGACCACCAAAAGTGAAAGGATGATAATTGACAAAAGATTCTTTTTCATGATATCTGTTCCTCCCCTGAAGAATTACTGATAGCTGCTCAATGAGTTATATATCTTTATCTCTACACGTCTGTTCAGCGCCCTGCCCTCCGGCGTGGTATTGTCAGCCACCGGAACATACTCGCCCCTGCCGGAATGCTTGATATTAGCCGGATCAAGATTGGTATTATCAACCAGATAGTAAAATACCGACAATGCTCTCGCATCGGAAAGTTCGTTGTTACTTGGATATCTTGCCGAATGTATGGGCACGGAATCCGTATGTCCCTCGATCTCGATAACAGACTCGCTGTAACGCTCAAGTATCACGCCTATCTGTGAAAGAATACCCGAAGCACTGTCCTTAAGCTCCGCGCTTCCCGAATCAAACAATAGAGAACCGTTAAGTGTCAGCTCCACATACTGTGAGGTATAGTCAAGCTCCACCATCTGGTCAAGTCCGCTCTCGGAAAGAGCCTCTGCGACTTTCTCCTCCAGTTCCTCGGACTCAGCCATCTGGGCTGCCTCAGCAGTCTCCATTGCCTCTTTTACGATATCCTCGGCATCCTGTTCTGTTTCTGCCTCATATCCCGTGGAATTGATATACTCATCCAGCATGTTCAGCTGGCTGACACCATTGCTTATGAGCATGCCGTCTCCGATAGCCGTTGCACCGGATGTGAATACCGAGAAAGTCTGGGCAAATGATGCCGCAACCTCCTCGAACTTCTGTGCATCTACGGTGGACATGGAAAAAAGCAACACGAAAAAGCACAGCAACAGATTCATCAGATCTGAGAATGTCGCCATCCACGCCGGTGACCCGGGTGCGCCTTGT
>JAILDD010000046.1 GCA_024689605.1 Lachnospiraceae bacterium | reverse complement strand
GTGCAGGTTCAAGTCCTGTCACCCGCATTTTTTTTTGCAATAAAAAAAGTGCCCGGGGAATTGTACTGATGTGGGCCGGAGGCGCCGGAGTTTTCCGCAGGATAGACAATAAGGGGTATATGTTATAAAATATTGTTTGTTATGTTGACCGTATATCATTAACCTGCGGTCAGACGGGGCGTATAGATCGGACTAAAATTATCCGTGATGGAGGGATATTATGTGTGGAATAGTAGGGTATGTAGGTAAGAGCCAGGCGGCACCCATACTTCTGGAGGGGCTGGAGAAGCTTGAATACAGGGGATATGATTCTGCCGGCATAGCTGTCCGCGATGGTGAGGCTGATACCGTAATCGTCAAGGCTATGGGACGCTTAAAGAAACTTGCCAATAAGACAGACCAGGGCAATGCCGTTAAGGGAACCTGCGGAATAGGACATACCAGATGGGCTACCCATGGTGAGCCTTCGGAGCTGAATGCACATCCTCACTGCAGTGATGACATGAATGTTGTGGGTGTCCACAATGGCATAATAGAGAACTTCCAGGAACTTCGTCAGAAACTGGCTCGTCATGATTATCATTTTTACTCCGATACGGATACTGAAGTAGCTATAAAGCTTATAGATTATTATTACAAGAAATATGCGGGAACCCCCGTGGATGCTATCAACCACGCATTGGTGCGTATCCGCGGATCCTATGCCTTGGCAGTCATGTTTAAGGAGTATCCCGGTGAGATATATGTAGCAAGAAAAGATAACCCCATGATACTGGGCATAAGCGATGCCGGCGTATTTCTTGGATCTGACGTTCCGGCTATCCTTAAATACACCCGTAAGGTTTATTACATCGGCAATATGGAACTTGGCCGCCTGACTTCTGAAGGCATTACCTTCTACAACCTGGACGGTGATGAAATCAAGAAGGAAGAGACGGAGATCGAGTGGGATGCTGAAAGTGCTGATAAGTGCGGCTATGCACATTTCATGATGAAGGAAATACATGAACAGCCCAAAGCAATCACTGAGACGATGAAACAGTATTATGACGGCTCAAAGGTTGACTTTTCCTCACTGGAGAAGAACGGCGCTATAGAAGAGGCCGGCGGAGAGAAGATCAATGCTGTCCTTAAGGGGCTGGAGCGCATATATATCGTTGCCTGTGGATCCGCGTACCATGCCGGCGTAGTTGGCAAAAATGTCATAGAGGGAATGACGGATGTTCCCGTGGAAGTTGATCTGGCATCTGAGTTTAGGTACTGCGATCCTAAGCTTATGAAGAATTCTATCGTAGTGGTTATCTCACAGTCCGGCGAGACTGCTGATTCCCTGGCCGCAATGCGTTTGGCTCACGACAGAGGGATCCCTACTCTTGCCATAGTAAATGTGTTCGGCTCCACCATAGCAAGAGAGGCTGATTATGTAATGTATACCTGTGCAGGCCCGGAGATTGCCGTTGCAACCACCAAGGCCTACAGCGCACAGCTTATTACTCTTTATCTGCTTGGCATTAAGATAGGTGAGCTTACAGGAACTCTTGATGAAGAAAAAATAAAAGAGTACATGACCGCTCTTGAGCAGATTCCGGGCAGCATAGACAAGATTCTTGATGACAAGGAGCGTATACAGTGGTTTGCGGCAAAATACGCCAGTGCCCAGGATGTATTCTTTATCGGAAGAGGAATAGATTATGCCATAGGTCTTGAGGGCAGCCTTAAGATGAAGGAAATCAGCTACATACATTCCGAGGCTTATGCAGCAGGAGAGCTTAAGCATGGAACCATCTCCCTTATAGAGAAGGATACTCTGGTGATCGGTATAATGACTCAGCCGGATCTATTTGAGAAGACCAGATCCAATATGGTGGAAGTAAAGAGCCGCGGCGCATACCTTTTCGGCCTGACCACATACGGAAACTACAGCGTAGAGGATACAGTGGACTTTGCGGTATATGTACCCAGAACCCTTGAGTGCTTTGCTGCAAGCCTTGCCATAATTCCGCTCCAGCTTTTGGGATACTATATGGCAGTTGCCAAGGGTGAAGATGTGGATAAGCCCAGGAATCTTGCAAAGAGCGTGACGGTGGAATAAGGCCGGAATTTGATATGGTATTAAGTATTCGGAGTGTCAGCAGAATGGCACTCCGTTTTTTTGCGTTTAATAAAGCTTTTCACAAAAGGTTATTTGCGTAGATATGTTTTTTCTTTAAGTTCCGGTTATTTCAATAGTTTTTCGACTTCACGTTTATAAGAGTCCATGTCAGCACCGTATACCGTGCTGCCGACCACGTTGCCTTCCCTGTCTATGAAATAGGTGGTGGGAACGGCAGAAACTTCATTCATCAGTTTTGACAGACCGTCC
>JAILDD010000043.1 GCA_024689605.1 Lachnospiraceae bacterium | reverse complement strand
GAGCCTTGAGACAGGTATTCTTGTTGATCAGGACGGCAATGTAAATGAAGCACTTGCCCTTGACGAGAGCGTAGCAAGGGATCTTGTTACCACAACCCTTATGGGTGAGTCTTATGTGGAAAAGGCTGCTGAATAATTTTTCTTTGAAATCTGTTTAGCAGTTTTGCCTGATACATGGTAAAATAACATATGTAGCCCGGATGCCGTGAAACCGGCATCCGGGTTTTTTGTTATCATACGGGCGTCGCGTAAGGACATTTTCGACTAGCCCCTGACACCGTCCGGCGAGACAAGTAGGGGGATTTCATCATCCCTATCGAATTATCACAAGGGAGGTTATCATCGTGAACGAGAACATTGTAAAAAGAAATGAACTGCTTGCACAGAAAGTTGTAAAAGGCTTAGAGTCTAGGAATATGACAGGATATTATGTTTCAACAGCAGGGGGGGCTTTGAAAAAAGCTCTGGAGCTGATACCGGAAGGCTCTACAGTAACTATGGGCGGAGCTATGAGTGCGCATGAGATAGGACTTGTTGATGCGCTTAAGAATGGAAATTATGATTTTGTAGATAGGGATAAGGCTACTGATAAGCGTGCCGCAATGCTAAGGGCTTATGATGCGGATTTCTTCCTTTCGAGCGTGAATGCCATGACTGATGACGGGATACTTGTGAATATAGACGGGAATGCGAACAGGGTTTCGGCTATAGCTCAGGGACCTAAGAATGTACTTTTTATCGTCGGAATGAACAAAGTATGCAGTGATATCGATTCTACCATGAAGCGCGCCAGAAACGTTGCGGCGCCTATAAATGCCCAGCGTTTCGGATTGTCAACGCCATGTGCAAAGACGGGCAAGTGCATGGACTGCAAATCTCCGGACACTATATGCTGCCAGTTCCTTATTACAAGATTTTCAAGACATAAAGACAGGATACATGTGATCCTGGTGGGTGAGGAACTGGGGTTCTGAAGGACGGAAATCGGTGGTGGGAGCTTGAGAGGTTCAAGTCCTGTCTTGAATTATAAAAAACAGTCTCTGCTGACGCAGAAACTGTTTTTTTATGCCGGTGGCGGGACTTGAACCCGCACGTAGTTGCCTACAACAGATTTTGAGTCTGCCTCGTCTGCCAATTCCGACACACCGGCTCTAAACCCCGTCAATAATATCATGTATAAAAGAATAAAACAAGACGGAATACAAATAAGTTGACATAACATGTAAAAATGATATGATATTCATGTATGTCTGTGTGAATTTTGCTGATAAAAAGGCTGGATTTTCAACATTTTTTATAAAAAGGTACGGATACGGTACGGAGTGTATGCTATAAAACTTACGGATAGATTGAAAATATACGCACATACGTATACACCGACAGAAAATGGATAAGTCAGAAAAGAAAAAATACGCAATTAAGGTTAAGAACCTGTATAAGATATATATGATCGGCACCAATAAAGTCAGGGCTTTGAATGGTGTTGATTTTTCTATAGAAAAGGGAACTTTCTGCTGTATTGTAGGTACTTCGGGTTCCGGAAAATCCACTCTCTTAAATATGATGGCAGGTCTGGAACCACCCACAAAGGGCGAGATCATAATAGCAGGTGAGCATATGGAAAGGAAAAATGAGGCTCAGCTTGTTAATTTCCGTCAGGCACATGTGGGTTTCATTTTTCAGTCCTATAATCTTCTCCCCAATATGACGGCATTGGAAAATATTGCGCTGCCCCTTACTTTCCAGGGAATGGACAAGGCTAAGCGCTTAAAGAAGGCAAAAAAAGCGCTGAAGCTGGTAGGGCTTCAGAAATTCGGAAATCACAGGCCCGGGCAGATGTCCGGGGGTCAGCAGCAGCGTGTAGGCATAGCAAGGGCGCTTGTTGTTAATCCGGAAATCATATTTGCGGATGAACCCACGGGAAACCTGGATTCCAATACTACGCTTGATGTGCTTAAACTTATCAAAAAGATTGTTGCCGAGAACAAGCAGACGGTGGTGATGGTTACACATGACAACAATCTGGCTTCCTACGGCGACATGATAATTCGTATTAAAGACGGAAAGATCACGGAGATTGAACAGAACAGACAGGTTAACGATGATCTTGATAATGTAGAACTGGGGGGCACGCTTGATATCTCCAGCGAGGCGGCGGGAGGAACTGCAATGTCGGTGGAACAGTCAGTGCATCAGCCTGATGCTGCAGTACAGCCTGATGGACCGGAACAGACGGCGGAAGCTGCTTCCGTACAGACCGTAAAGGTGCCGGCATATGATGGCTATCATCCTCAGACGTCGGGGAATGATCAGGGAAGTGCTTAGGTTATATTAATTTATTTTTACTATATATTTTAGTTGGAAACATATCAGACCAAGGAGAATACAAATGTCAAAAATCAATCTTAAGAAGAACATCAAAGGAGAAAGATTTGTCCGTATGTCGATAGTGCTGGCTGCAGTGCTTATAGCATTTTCTGCGGCTTTGTTCATACCGGAAAAGGGCGACAGAGCCGAGGCTGTGAGCATCAGTATAAACGGTGATAAAAACGGCATGATAAAAAATGCCGACCGTGAGGCTGCGTATGTGATACTTATTGAACATATGAATTCACTTAAAAGAAAGGATCTCTCGGCAGCGCAGAAGGCAAAGCTTGATGAGATCATGTATGATGCCAATGTCTTTATCGCAAATACGGAGATGACTGTTGATCAGCTGGAATCATATGTTAGCAAAGTAATGGCAAGAATGGATGAAGTTGCTGAAAATGTTCCCAAGGCTGAGCAGTTCCTGTTCATAGACAACAGAAGTGAGATTACATCTGCAAAGTATGGTGAAGCAACGTCTCTTACATTGTCTGTTGTAAACCTTGGTGATACTACGGTTTCTGATGTGGTAATCACTCCGACTGTTGATACAGACATGACAAAGTGGCCTTTTGTGATACAGACTGCATCCGATGCAAGAATAATAGAAAATTTAAGACCTGCATCATCAATAGAGGAATCATACGGCCTTGCAGGGCAGGCAGTGTGGAATTTTGTGGTTGCTGATGGAGCAAAGACCGGCGTCTATCCTTTGAAATTTCATGTGATGTACTATAGGAATGGCGCAATGGAAGAATCAGACCTTACCACTTACATAAACATCAAAGGGAAGAGCTCCAGCGGAAAGCTTATTGAGGATGAAAAAGACAAGAAAGATGATGATAAGATTTCTACACCTCGTATAATCGTGACGGGATTTACTACCGATCCTGAAGAAATCTATGCGGGTGATACTTTTAATGTTACCATCACGGTTCAGAATACATCTACATATACTGCAGTAAAGAATATTCAGTTCGATCTGACAGCGGCAAATACCGGTGATGATCTGAAGACCACTTACGAGGCGTTTTTGCCCACCTCCGGTTCTGCAACCATGTATTTGGACAGCATCGGAGCCGGCGAAACTGCAGAGCTTAGTCTTGAACTTGCAGCAAGAGGAGATCTTACAGAGCGGCCGTATGCAGTAAGTCTTGAGATGAATTATGAGGATGCGTATAAGAATCCTTTCAAGTCTGAAAGTAATTTTTCTATCCCTGTTCATCAGGCTGCACGAGTTGATACAGGTACGGCG
>JAILDD010000021.1 GCA_024689605.1 Lachnospiraceae bacterium | reverse complement strand
ATCTCAGATACATCTACACCCAGTATTTCCGCAGCCTTTTCAACGATCAGGTCAACGGCCTGCATCACTGCTTCTATCTCTTTTTCATCAACAACAGCATCATCTGTACCGGCATCTGTCTCAGCTGCGGATCCGGACCTGTTTTCATTCTTTATGGAGTTATCTTCTGATTTGCCGGACTTTGAAACACTTCCTTCTCCCTCAGACTTATTATTCCTGACAGCAGGCTTATCATAGGACGTCTTATCAGCAGAAGCACCGGCAGACGAATCGTCACTGCCTCCGCCTGAAAAATCATTTGTGGATGTCCGGATATCCCGGTTCTGAACATTGATCTGACCGGTGGCATTTGCGAATGCACTCTTGAAATCTGCCTTCTGACCATTACGCGACGAACCGCTATTCCTGTCCATACCGTCCGTAATGACTGAAACCTGCATCTGGCTGTTAAGATCGCTTATAGATGTCATAACATTTCTCCTTGGCACATCCCTGCGGTCCATCGTCCGGATGCGGTGATACCGTACAAGTGACCGCTTCCCTGCGGTCCGCATATCCCGGTTCACAATAGTTATCGTCAGAATACTGCTGTCACTTAACCCCCTGATCATTAATCCGGATCCATTATCCTGGTCACCTGAGCAGCCATATCAGGATCCATTGCACCCAGTATGGCTCCGCGCTGGGCACTGTTCATAGCCTTAAGTATCTTTCCCACAAGTTCGAGCGAAGATCCCATGGTATTGAATATCTCCGCAGCGTCATTGGGATCCATGGCAGCATAAGCGGCCGCATAATCCGCCACACTGGCATCTACAGCCTCTTTCTTTACTACTTCCTGGTACAGATACTGGGCTGTCTCAGGATCCATATCCTCGTAATATTTTCTGTATGCATCAGCACCGGGGCCATTTTCAGCATATACCACTTCCTCATAGAATTCAGTCTTTATACGCTGGAATTCCGTCTGCTGATCCTCAAAGGTCTTTAACCTGTTAACCTCAGCCTTAAGCTCTTCTATCTGTTGCACATAAGTACCGTTGGCGGTCTGAGCACTGGTAAGCTCCAGCTCAAGCGCCTGTATCTGTGCCACCGCATCCGCCAGGGATGAGTAACCGTAATATGCCTCAAGGTCATCTGTTTCCGTAACTCCGTCACCGGGAAGCACTTTGTTTATCACAGGCACGTTTCCGATTATCGGGCGCAGCACATTGGAACCAAGCCCGCCTACATCAAGCTTTATCAGAATACAGATTATGCCTATCCAGATAAGCACTATGAACAAAGTGACAAGTATCATGGATAAGCCGCCGCCGGGGGCATCGTCATCCAGGTCTGCCTCTTTGTCAGCCAGCTCCCTGGCTCTTTTTTTAGCCTCTTTGCTCTGGGCTTTCTGCTCAGCCTTAAGTTTCTTCTTTTCCTCGGCTAATTTCTTTTTTTCCGCTTTTATATCGATTTCCTGTGCCATATATCTTCCTCACGAATAACTGTTCAGGCCCTGTCAATTCTTCCGGTCACTGATTTTTCAGTCCCCACTATATCCGGCTCATAAAATAAGATCCGTTTAATCCTGATCAGCTTTCTTTGCTCCGTATACATAGCTGGTCAGCTGATCAACCTCTAACGCCTCAGCCGCAGCTTCTTCACTCATGAATTCCTCAAAAGCATTCTCCTTGAGTTTTTCATGAATCTTTCTTTCCTTGACCGCATCCTCCATCCGGACACGTGCATTCTCAAGATTCTTTTGGGCAACCTTCACCTTAAGCTTCTGTTTTTTTATTTCTTCTTTATTGTATTTCTGCTCATATTCATTTTCCATGATATGGCGTATATCAAGATCGCCGTTCCGAAGTCTCGCAGACTCTGCTTCAAGCTCCACAGCCCTCATATTCAGTGCAGAGAGCTTGTCTTCCTCATCGCTGAGTATCTTTCTGCGCTCTGCAAAAGCCTGTTTGGTCTGCTCTTCAAAATTTTCCATCAGGTTAAGGATATTCTGAAGCCTGTAATTAAACTTTGCCATCAGCTATCTCCGAACAGCTTTTTCATCATACCCACTGTATCATCAAATTCAAACTTGTCTTCAACATCCTGACAGAGGAAATCATTTACCGCATCTATCTTTGATATAGCATAATCGATACGTGGATTCGATCCCTTCTTGTACGCGCCTATATTTATCAAATCCTCAGAATCATTGTAGGTAGCCATGACATTCTTAAGCTCACCTGCAAGCTTCCTGTGTTCCTTCGTAGTCACCATACTCATGCATCTTGATATGGACTGGAGTACATCTACGGCCGGATAATGGTTTCTGTGCGCAAGCTTCCTGTTGAGCATTATATGTCCGTCCAGTATGCTCCTTGCAGTATCGGTTATGGGCTCATTAAAATCATCACCATCCACAAGCACTGCATAAAGTCCCGTAATTGAGCCTTTATCGCTCTTCCCCGCCCTCTCAAGGAGCTTGGGCATCTCCGAATAAACCGATGGCGGATATCCCCTTGTAACAGGCGGTTCGCCTATGGCAAGCCCTATCTCTCTCTGTGCCATGGAAAACCGGGTAAGGTTGTCCATCATGAGGAGCACATCTTTTCCCTGGTCCCTGAAATACTCCGCAATGGCAGTAGCAGTCTGAGCCGCTTTCTTTCTTTCAAGAGCAGGCTTATCGGAAGTAGCTACAACGACCACTGACCTTTTTAAGCCTTCCGCACCAAGGTCTCTTTCAATAAACTCACGTACTTCCCTTCCGCGCTCGCCTATAAGCGCTATCACATTAAGTTCTGCTCTGGTATTCCTGGCAAACATACCCATAAGTGTAGACTTGCCCACACCGGATCCGGCAAATATTCCTATCCTCTGTCCCTTGCCTACGGTGATCAGACCGTCAACAGATTTGACACCCAAAGGAAGAGGTTCATTTATTATCGCCCTGGTCATTGCATCAGGACTTGCAGCCTCCAGCGGATACCAGGTCTCACCCACGGGAGTAAAATCACTTACAGGCCTCCCCAGCCCGTCAAGTACCTGCCCCAAAAGAAAATCCCCAACCTGTACGGAAAGGGGACGCTCCTCATTTTCAACTATGCAGCCGGAGCCTATCCCTTCAGTCTCTTCATAGGGCATTAGCAGGGTCATGTTTTTTTTGAATCCCACCACTTCTGACATTATCGTCCGTCCGTCCGTAGTAGTGATCTTGCACATATCCCCCATCTTGGCATCAGGCCCTGCGCTTTCCAGCGTTAGCCCCACCACATTCACTATCTTACCCAGTTTTCTGTAATATACTCTGCCGGCAGCATCGTATTTATCAAGATTAATCTCTGACATCTTTATCTACATCTCAATATGCAGCTTTACGGCTCATAACTTAATATTCGAAGCTGCTTTTCCAAAAGATCCATCTGTGTACCCAGGCCACAGTCCCATATTCCGCCGTCCGATTCTATCAGGCAGTCGTTAGGTTTCAGGGTAGCATCCTCTATCACCTCAAAACGGTCCGGCATGATACCGGTTCCCTTTGCAATATTCTCTTTTATCAGCTGGACGTTCACATAGTCCGCCGCAGACACGTGAACAATATAATTCCTGCTCCCGTCCAGATTGGTTAGCACTCTTTTTAAAAGATAAGCAATAGTATCCTTATCATCTTCCAGCCTGACACCGGTAACCTTTGCAAAAATACCGCTCAGCTTATCTATCAGCAGAGGCTCCAGTGCCCTGCTCTTTTCTTCATACTCTTTCTGAAGTCTCTGCCGTTCTTTCTCAAGTTCTGACTGCAGCTTTTCGTACTTTTCAAGTCCGGCTCTCTCGCCCTCCAGCCGTCCGGCTTCAAAGCCTTCGGCATGCCCCTTCTGTCTGGCGTCTTCTGTCACTGATTCCGCCTCTTTCTTTGCATCCTCAATGATGGCTTCCGCATTTTCCTTTGCTTCTTCTATCATCGCCTGGGCCTGAGCCGCCGAAAGAGCACTGTTCTCGTGTATTACAGAACTGCTTTCTTCCTCTTCCTCCCTGTCGGAAACAAGCCGCTCCACCATC
>JAILDD010000004.1 GCA_024689605.1 Lachnospiraceae bacterium | reverse complement strand
ATCTTTCTTGCATGTGCGATGGCATGTGCCGACTCGATGGCAGGGATTATACCCTCTGTCTTTGCCAGGTACTCGAATGCCTGGACAGCTTCCTCATCCGTTACGGCCACATACTCGGCACGGCCTGTATCGTGAAGGTATGCATGCTCCGGTCCGATGCCGGGATAATCTAAGCCTGCGGATATAGAATAAACCGGTGCGATCTGGCCGAACTCATCCTGGCAGAAGTAGGACTTCATGCCGTGGAATATGCCCTCACGTCCTGTTGCGATGGTCGCCGCAGTCTCGAAGGTATCCACGCCCCTGCCGGCTGCCTCGCAGCCTATAAGACGCACCTCCTTGTCTTCAATGAAATGATAGAAAGTTCCGATGGCATTGGAGCCGCCGCCTACGCAGGCAAGCACTGCATCCGGAAGCCTTCCTTCTTTCTCCATTATCTGAGTCTTTATCTCTTCCGAAATGACAGCCTGGAAATCCCTTACTATGGTGGGGAAAGGATGTGGGCCCATTACGGAACCAAGGCAGTAGTGGGTATCCTCTATCCTCCTAGTCCATTCGCGCATCGCTTCGGATACGGCATCCTTAAGAGTCGCTGTGCCGGTCTTGACGGGAATAACTTCCGATCCCAGAAGCCTCATTCTGTACACGTTCAGTGCCTGGCGCTTCGTATCTTCTTCGCCCATGAAAACCACGCATTCCATTCCCATAAGAGCAGCAGCCGTTGCAGTTGCCACACCGTGCTGACCTGCACCGGTCTCAGCTATGAGCCTGGTCTTGCCCATTTTCTTTGCAAGGAGCGCCTGGCCCAGCACGTTGTTAATCTTGTGTGCACCGGTGTGGTTCAGATCCTCACGCTTAAGATAGATCTTTGCACCCCCCAGGTCTTCGGTCATTTTTTTTGCATAATACAGTCTGGAAGGCCTGCCTGCATAATCATTGAAAAGCTCCGACAGTTCCTTTTTGAATTCCGGGGACTTTCCTATTCTTTCGTAAGCCTCCTCCAGTTCGATGACGGCATTCATCAGTGTCTCGGGTATGTACTGACCGCCGTGTATGCCGAAACGGCCTTTCTTGTTTTCGCTCATAGCTGCTCCTTTCTTACACTTTCTTTACACTAAACATGACATCCTGCCGGCTAAAATAGAATCAAGATTTTTTTGTTTACACAAAACCATCTGCTTTTCTGACATTATGTGCAAACAATTCCATTAGTTCCGAATCTTTCACACCGTCCCGCTCTATCCCTGAGCTGACATCCACTCCGTAGGGATGAAGCTCCTTTACTGCTTCCGCTGCGTTTCCGGTATCCAGTCCGCCGGCCAGAAAATAGGATCTCTTAAAATCTTTCAGCAGGCTCCATTCAAATTTCTTTCCTTCACCCATACCTGCGTCCAGCAGTATCATATCGGCTGAGCTTTCCTCCGCTGCCTTCAGGTCGGTTTCATTCCGAATCTTGAAGGCTTTTATGATGCGGATGCTCTTATCTTCCTGCAGCTCCGTGATTTCTGCAGGTTCATCACTTCTACAAAAGCTTGCCGCAGTATGATTTTCCGTGAGACTTCTCAGCCGCCCGATATAGTCATCATCCTCGCTGCCATGCAGCTGGGCCGTATCGATGATCCCCTCATTCAGAAGCTCCGCCACGGTATTCACAACTTCATCTACAAAGACCCCTACAGTCTTTACCTCCGGGATAAGAAGTTTCTTTAGTTCTGCTGCCTTCAGCTTACCTATATTTCTTTTGCTCTTTGCCCAGAATACAAATCCTATGTAATCGGGCTTCAGACGGTTGATGATCTCTATATCCTCCGCCCTGGTTATTCCGCATAGTTTTATTTTTGTCATTTTTCACATCCGAACCTGTACCGTCATGCGCATTATTTTTTTGCCGCCGGCACATTTCAATTGCGTTTCCTAAATTCCTCTCAGCTCCCTCAGCTTCTCTGTCTTGTCTTCAGCCCTCATCAGCGTTTCGCCCACAAGCACCGCATCCGCACCGATCTCCCGGAGCAGGTCGATATCTGCTTTTTCCTTTACGCCGCTTTCGGAAACGTAGGCCACGCCTTCCGGCACGCATTTCCTGAGCTTCTTCCCGAGGCTTATATCCACCGAGAAATCTTTTAAGTTCCGGTTGTTCACGCCGATGATGCCTGCCCCAGCGTTAAGGGCTTTTTCAATTTCATACTCATCATGGCATTCCACCAGCGCTGAAAGCCCCAGCTCATCACAGATAGCCGAATACCTTTTCAGCTCCTCATCTGAAAGTATGGCAACGATCAGGAGAACTGCAGAAGCCCCCAGAAGCTTTGCCTCGTATATCATGTACTCATCAACAGTGAAGTCCTTGCGGAGCACCGGGATGCCTACAGCTGAAGTGATCTCCTGCAGATACTCATCCTTACCTAAGAACCACTTAGGCTCAGTGAGAACGGATATTGCATCCGCTCCGGCTTTCTCGTAGTCCCGGGCAATCTGCAGGTAGGGAAAATCCTCAGCGATCACGCCTTTCGAGGGGGACGCTTTCTTGCACTCGCATATGAAAGAGATGTCATCCTTAAGCAGAGCCTGCTTAAAAACCGGCTCACCCTTGGGCATTTTATACGCCTCTTCCATTATATCTGAAAGTGGTCTTGCCTCTTTTGCAGCCTTTACCCTTTCCCTCGCATATGCAGCTATTTCATCAAGTATGGTCATGATTTTTTCTCTCCCAATATTAAGCTTCCCACTCACTGATCTAGTTAGAACGACACTCGCAGTTGCATCGGTTCCGGCGCATATGCGAGGCGTCGTTCCACTTCCCACAGACTATATGTGGGAAGTCTCACTTAGTTTCCGTTGCTCACTGCAATGATCTTTTCCAGTGTCTCAGCTGCCTTGCCGGAATCGATGATCTCTGCAGCCTTTGCCACGCCGTCCTTCATGCTGTCAGCCTTGCCGCCGATATAAAGCGCTGCACCGGCATTCATGAGAACTGCATTCCTCTTGTGTCCCTTTGCACCATTCAGGATGTCTCTTGTGATCTGCGCATTTTCTGCAGGTGCGCCGCCCTTCAGGTCGCTCTTCTCGCATCTCTCGAAGCCGAAGTCTTCAGGCTTGATGACGCTTGTCTTGAACCACCCGTCCTTGATCTCGCAGATCTTTGTGGGTGCTGAAAGGGAGATTTCATCCAGCTTGTCCATTCCATATACTACCATGCCGCGCTTGATGCCAAGGCTTACAAGAACCTGGGCAAGGGGCTCTACCAGATACTCGTCATATACGCCGAGAAGCTGCATTGAAGGAGATGCAGGATTTGTAAGAGGCCCAAGGATGTTGAACACTGTCCTGAAGCCCAGCTCCTTTCTGATGGCGCCTACATATTTCATTGAGGTGTGGTACTTCTGTGCGAAGAAGAAGCACATGCCTGCTTCCTGCAGAAGCTTTACACAGAGCTCAGGGCTCTGGTCGATATTTACGCCGAGAGCTTCCAGGCAGTCGGCTGTTCCGCAGAGGGATGATGCCGCACGGTTGCCGTGCTTTGCAACTTTGATGCCTGCTGCCGCAGCAATGATAGCCGTTGTGGTAGAAATATTGAAGCTTCCCGCATTGTCGCCGCCGGTACCCACGATCTCAAGCACATCCATTCCGGTATCAACCTTTGTAGCATGGTCACGCATTGCTGCCGCACAGCCTGCTATCTCGTCAGTGGTCTCAGCCCTTGCACTCTTTGTGGAAAGTGCGGACAGGAATGCCGCATTCTGTGTAGGTGATGTCTCACCGCTCATGATCTCATTCATCACGGTGTAAGCCTCATCATAGCTTAAATCCTCTTTGTTTACGATTTTTACGATTGCTTCCTTGATCATTACTGTTTCCTCCTTTTTTGTATAAAAAAATCCCTGACAGAACTATACTTCTGTCAAGGACGAATACTGATTCTCTATCCGCGGTGCCACCTTGATTCACGGTATGATCCGTGCTCTTGCGGGATACCTTCATATCCCCGGCAACTAACGTATGCCTTACGTCACGGATACTCGGGCTGACCCTTTCCCCATGCCCTCAGCGGCCCATATAAGAAATCCTCCGATCTCACGCATTCCTCATACCATCCGGCTCTCACCGTCCCGGACTCGCTTAGGCGATAAAATGCTTTTTCTTCCGCTTCACAGGTTTGTTTTATTCAGTTTCTTTGAATTTTACAGGGTGAGAAAAACATTGTCAATATTTTTTTGGCATCACGGCAAATCATTCGTATTTCATCATAACATAGTCCTCCATAAGAGGCAGTATGAATTTCAGGTGACCGTATTCGCTGCCGTCAACGATCATTTTCTTTATCAGACGATCACGATAAGGGGCATATTTTTCGTTGCCCCATTGCAGGGCTTCTTTTATTTCTTTAGCTTTTCCGTTTTCCGAACTTGCAATGGCATACAGCAGTTTTCTATCCTCTGCTGACAGCTCGGACCAGATCTTGTCATAGACATAATCCTCCAGGTATTGGCGGTAATCAGTCATAGCAGCTTCATAATCGCCGCTATTACGATAGGTAA
>JAILDD010000263.1 GCA_024689605.1 Lachnospiraceae bacterium | reverse complement strand
TGCAAAACTTCTTCCTGCCCTACTGTATTCTTCTGGGATCGTCAATACTAACTTTCCGGTCTTTAAACTGTAGTCTGCATTGCCATTTACAAGCAGGCTCAGTGTAAAGGCTTCCTTATACCCTGCAGGCATAGCTGTATTAAAGGCAAGTCTTGCAAGGCTCCCCTGCTCCTGCTTAAGACAAAAGCTGCTATAGGGTGCCGGCTCATAATATGAAACGAGGAGGTTTGGATTTACGGGGTAAGAAGGTGAAGAGCTTTCTTCCTCATACTCCTCCCTGACGGTTTCTTCTGTCTCTAAGTCCGTATATGCCAAGGCATAGGTTGAGAAACTATCCGTTTTAACAGGGACCTCATCTTCTGTTCCGCTGCCGACTACCTCTATCTCTCCATTATGTATCCTTAAGATATAAAATGTCCTTCCATATCTTCTCAGGTTCTTAGGGATAGTTACGATTATCTCCACATCGCCTTCTGTTTCCGAGATGGTTCCGTATTCTGTACTCGTATCATTTTTATCTTTTATATAAAGCGTAAGATCAAAGAACTGCCCTATCGTATAACCTTTTTTTGTATTGTAGTCCTTTATCTTTTCCATTTCATTTTTTACTTCTGATGAAACACTGTTTTCATTTAAGGCTTCTGAAAAAAAGTCAAAGATTATATCCTTGCCTTTTATTATAGCCTTTAATTCATCAGGGATGCTTTGATTAAGGATACCTAAGAATTCCTTTGATACCTCCATCGGTATGCTTCCATCTGTTTTTATATTTTTTGTACCGTCTTTATCTTCTTCCCATTTTGCATAGAGTGTTATATTACCTGTTACAGGTGAGGTGAAATCATATAAAGTATTACATTCCTTTTCCGTATACCATCCTCCGAAGATATAGCCCTCTACTGTGGGTTTCTCCGGATACTCAGCCTTTTCCCCGCTTGTAACTGTCTGAGCATCAGGTGCTTTCCCGTGGCCGTTTGCATTGAAGGTTACGGTATAGGTTCCCGGAGGGTTTTGAGTCCACTTGGCATAAAGGGTGATATTTGCTGTTACTGTTGTATTGAAGTCATATGCATTCTTGCATTCCTTTTCCGTATACCATCCACCGAAGGTATAGGCATCTGCTGTGGGGTCAGAGGGCTTTGATGCTGTTGCTCCACTTGTAACTGTCTGCGTCTCAGGTGCTGTCCCATGACCGTTTGGATCAAAGGTTACGGTATAGGTTCCCGGAGGGTTTTGAGTCCACTTGGCATAGAGTGTAATACTTTCAGTCACTGCTGTGTTGAAGTCATATTTATTCTGACATCCCGCTTCCTTATACCATCCACCAAAGGTATATCCATCAGCTGTGGGATCAGAGGGCTTTGTTGCTTTATCTCCACTTGTAACAGTCTGAGTATTAGGTGCTTCCCCGTGGCCGTTTTCTTCAAAAGTTACGGTATATACCAGACTGGGGATCGATAGTTCTACCGGCTCAGAAGCATAATCCGTTTTCGTTCCATCATTCACATCCTCTGCAAGGATATATACATGATAATCAGTTCCACATGTTTTATTTGCATATTCGTCAGGAAGTGTAAATGTTCCGGTTACATCGGATGTTTTCAGCTGACCGTAATATTTAAGCTCTGCTCCACTATCATTCCATGCTTTGTCCGAAATGAATACCGATATCCTGTCATAGCCTTCCGATGCCGTAAACGGAACGGTTACAGTATTACCGTTTCTCGTTACCGTACCATTTGTCGATACTGATAGATTATCGTCTTTTACTGTCAGCTTCCATCCATCTGATGAATGATTACCCGGTTGACTTAAGATACCTGCGTCACCTGATGATTTGATGTCTTCGGCATCAGATGTGAAGAGAATAGATGAAAGATTTAAATTAAAAGCGGGCCGAACGCCGCGATCAGCGCCGCTGACAAGGAAGCCATCGCAGATCACGAGACCGTCGCCAGAGACGATCGCGGCATAGTCAACAGTAAAGCCCGGCGAGCGCAGCCACCAATAATCCCCTATGTATGTGATTCCCGATCCATTTTCAGAAAGTGTATGTGCTTCTTTTGTTGACAGAGGCCAAAGATATGGAGCGTTATCTCCGGCAAGTGCTGTTCCGGATATACCGTCAGTAATGTCAGTAGTGTACGGAGCAGTATAACTATACTCTTGCACATTAAGATCTCGTTTTATGATCGCCTCCATTTCCTTTTTCGTGAAGTAGGTCGAGGAGTATATTGCATCAACAGCATTCTTCAGTAAAGATCCTGCATAATTATTGCCAGCGTTATCGTTGTTAAATTTTGAGGAGCTCATCGCACTGCCAGCTAGCAGCGCAAGCTTCTCACTGGTGCTTGCCACACCTTTTGTCTCATAGCCGATGACTCTCCATGTCTGATCGTTTTTCCCATAATATACTGTAGCGGCACCGCTTGCTCCTGCATTATCAGCAAGTGCGCTTGCTCCAAGCTGCAGCTTCTTACCCGTACCTGCAGCATATACAGGCA
>JAILDD010000248.1 GCA_024689605.1 Lachnospiraceae bacterium | reverse complement strand
ACCCGGCAGGGATATCTTTGATGCATTAGGAAAATACAGACGGAAATTTCTGCGAAACCGGATCCTGGGCATAAGTATCGGAATCCTGCTTGCATTACTGCTGATCATACTCAGAATCAGTGAGGAAAACATAAGCCTGTGGGTAGCCATTGTCATCGCTATCGTGATCATCGCAGTATCATGTATCATTGCCTGGAAAAAAGACGTAACATTTAAGACCGAGCTTGACCTGAGAAAAATCATAGCAGAAAAGAACATTGACCTCCTTCGGCTGAATACTGATTTTATGGCGTCCACCACTCACAAACTTTTTGACGGAATAGCCCTGCTGGGAATGGATTATCTGGTGATCTACGCAATGAGGTTCTGCAGCATAGTGGATGTAAAAGAGATTACATACGCAGAGACCTTCTATGATGTACAGAAATTTGATCATAACACTATCACCAGGTACAAATTGCGTTTATATATGTCCTACAATGAAATGATCACAATGACTATGAAGAATGAGTCGGAAATGGAACTAATGGCTAATGAACTTGGTATCCGCGGACTAAAGGTAGAAGAAAAATAGGATCAGAACGGAGACTTAAACAATGATAAAATGTACAACACTTTGCTACATAGAGATTGACGGAAAGTACCTGATGCTCCATCGCGTAAAAAAAGAAAATGACATAAACCACGACAAGTGGATCGGCATTGGCGGTCACTGTGAGGACGGGGAAAGCCCCGAGGACTGCATACGCAGGGAGGCTATGGAAGAGACCGGCTACACACTGGAAAGCCTGAGTTTCAGAGGAATCGTAACTTTTATTTACGGCGAAGACATAACAGAGTACATGATGCTCTTTACTTCCGATGCCATAAGCGGCGATGAAAAAGTCTGCGATGAAGGGGACCTGGTATGGGTAGACAAGAAAGACGTCCTGTCACTTAACCTATGGCCCGGCGACAGGATCTTCTTAAAGCTGCTTGATGAACGTAAGGAATTCTTTTCGCTGAAACTTGTTTATGATACTGATGACAGGCTGATAAGCGCCGTATTAGATGGAAAATCTGATGTAATTCCGGCCATGTAGAATACAGCCGTACAATAAAAATCCCCACCGATCATAATGATCAGCGGGGATCAATATTCTGTTACATCATTGCAGTTCTTCACTCGCCCACAATCTGTTTTCTTATATCCTCCAGCTCCTCTTCACTCATTTTTCCCGGATTCCAGAGTATGTTCTGTCCGTCACCCCTATACCGGGGAATCAGGTGCAGATGAAAATGCTTAACTGTCTGTCCCGCAACCTCACCGTTGTTCTGTACAAGGTTCAGTCCGTCAGCTCCAAGGTTTTCCACCATCTGAGAAGAAAGCTTCTTTGCCACCTTCATTGCAGCAGCCGCAGTATCCTCAGGCAGTTCAAAAAGATTAGCATAATGCTCCTTGGGAAGGATAAGAGCATGACCCTTTGTGGCAGGACCAAGATCCAGAATTACACGGAAATTCTCATCCTCGTATACGGTCTTGGAAGGTATCTCACCATTTGCAATCTTGCAGAAAATACAATCGTTATTCATGATATTCTCCTTATTTCTTCCCCTTGTTGGGGCTTTTGTTTTCTACAGCTTCTTCTAAGAGTTCCATAATGGCAGGGATCGATCTGTACTGGGTAGACTTTTCCATATTGTCGATATAAGTCTGCTTGTTGAAATACAGATTATGTATTGCCTCCAATAATGAATCCTGATCAAGGTTTTCCTCATCTATCACGAGACTGTAACCCTGCTTTTCGAAGGACGCCGCATTCAGTATCTGGTCACCCCGGGAATTCTTTGCCGAAAGCGGGATCAGTATACTGGGAATGCGAAGGGATAAAAGCTCACTTATGGCATTTGCTCCCGCACGGGACACAACTATATCCGTAATAGCAAATATATCTTTAAGTTCACCTTTGACATACTCAAACTGCTTGTATCCGGTTTCCGTAAGAAGCATATTGTCCATCTTGTCCTTTCCGGTCAGGTGTACAATATTGAAATCGCCCTTAAGCTTAGGAAGGGCACTCCTTATAGCTTCGTTAATGGCAGCCGCGCCCTGGCTTCCGCCCATTACCAGTATAACGGGAACCCCGGGCTCAAAACCACAGAACTTGTAGGCAATTTCCTTATTTCCCTGTTTTAATTCCTCTCTTATGGGGGAGCCTGTAAGTACGGCTTTTTTATCCGGAAGATATTTTAATGTCTCGGGAAAATTGCAGCACACCTTCTCCGCAACGGGAATGCAGAGTTTATTGGCAAGTCCCGGAGTAAGGTCCGACTCATGTATGATGCAGGGGATCTTTAAGGATGCAGCAGCCCTTACTACAGGAACTGATACAAATCCTCCCTTGGAAAACACCACATCCGGACGGATCTTTTTTAATACCTTCCTTGCATCACCATATCCCTTTATTACCCTGAAAGGATCGGAAAAATTCTTTGGATCAAAATACCGGCGCAGCTTTCCGGTGGACACACCGTAATAAGGTATGCCAAAATCGGAAACCAGCCTTTTCTCTATTCCATCCAGTGATCCAATGTAAGTTATATCATATCCCTTTTCCTTAAGATGAGGGATGAGGGCAAGGTTCGGTGTAACGTGACCCGCGGTACCGCCCCCTGTTAATACTATTTTTTTCATGCTGTCCGCTTTCTGCTGTATTTTGTATTACTCAAAAACGCAAGGTAAATTCTGCCTCGCCGACTGAAATGACATCACCGCTTCGCAGTACGTTCTGTCCCTGTATGCGCATGCCTCCTACAGCAACAGGTGAAGCAGTTCCTTCATCCACAAGGTAAACATGACCTTCACGAACTATCAGCTGTGCTGCTACTGCAGTCATATCCTCTGCAGCAAAGCGGATATCACAGCCGGATCCGCTTCCTATTGTCGTCAGATCGGTAAGCTCAAAATTCACAGGCCCATCATAGGTTCCGGAATAAACATCTATTGATACCGGTATGCACGCACCTGCTGTCTTGGGTATGGGCTCCACAGGGGCAGCAACGGTCTTTGATATAGCATCCGGCGCTGCTACGGTGGGAGAAATTTCATCCATGTCTTCCGCTGCAGAAGGTACACCATCCTGAGATGCTGCTACAGTCCTTCCTATAGGTTCAGCACCCAGGTCATCCTGCTCGGGAGCGGTTCTCGGTGAAGACGCACTCTTCGGGCGTGCTTTCTTTTTGATAACTAAGATGAGCACTACAACAACCAGTATCAGTATGATAAGCAGAAGCACACCGCCGCCTATGGAAACCGGAAGCACCCAGCCGGGAAGACCGCTTTCTTCATCCTCGTCCTCATCATCTTCCGTGTCATCAGCATCATTATCACTGACAGCGCCGTTTTCACTTACTGCCTCATTATCACTGACAGCATCCTCATCATCGCCGTCTTCCACATCAGTGTCATCACCGTCGCCATCGCCATCCGGCGTCTGGCCGTCAGGTTCATCACCATTCGGCTCATCTGCAGGCTCATCACCATCCTGAGGCTCAACTTCTGCAGGAGGTTCATCTCCGTTCGGCTCATCCCCGTCAGTAGGGATCAGTGTTCCTTCAGTAGGCTTGGTGCCATCAGGATCATCAGAGGGCTTATCCTCGGGATCCTTTCCCTCAGCCTCTTCCGCAAACTTTTCGCTATCACCAACCCTTGCATCAAGCATTGATACATTTCCTATTGAAGGATAGTCCTTAGGTAGGAAAGCCTGTTCATTGCCCTCTGCATCAAAAACATTGCTTATATTAAGAGTTATGCTGAACGCGCTTGCAGGTGTCTGCTTAAGCTTAAATCCCGTGCAGTAAAGTCCCTGAAGGAATGAAACCATTTCCGTTCCAGCTTTCTTGCCTGCATTCGCGTTGCTCACATTATTGTGAGGTCCACGGCCTACGGTAAATGTATCCTTCGACTTGCCTGTCCATGAACCGGTGCAGACTGTACTTAAAATAACTTCAGGTGAATTCTTTATATTCTCCTTGGTTTCCTCAGCAAGATCAGCTTCCTTGCCGCTCTTAAGATCAACCTTTCCATCCGTGATCAGTATCAGTACTATTACGTCACCGCTTGTACGGGCGTAATCATCAAGATATGTGATAGCGTCATTTACACCTGTGTACGGGTCTGTATAGGCACCATCGTATTTAAGATTATCAACAGTCTTTTTTACTTCCTTTACATCAGTCATTCTTTCCTTGACTACTTTGAACTTCTGATCAAAGGTTGAGACTGTATAATAAATATCATGTGAATCCGCGTTCTCAGTCTCTATAGCGTCAACATATGACTTTATGATGTCACGCTGTTCACTGATGGACCCCGAATTGTCTATCAGGAACATATAGTGGATGTTTGTGGAAAAACACTCCGAAATAGGCTTCATGGTGCCAAGCTTCTCTGCCGTAGTAGCATTTGACTGAAGCGATACGGTAGCCTGGCTGAAATCATAATCTTTATAGTCATCACTGGGTGAAAGAAGCGCATAAAGTGAATTATCTTCCGTCAGACCATATGCCGAAACCACCTCCGCAAGCTTTACCTCATTATCGATAAACGTTGCATCGGTCTCGTCATAGACCGTATCCGCTGCCACTACGGGCATGAACGAATTCATTAAAGAATTCATGGATAAAGCCAGAACCGCTATCCAGCCGCATAGTCTTCTTTTCGTCATAGTTCCCCTTTCCGCCGCTTTTAGCGGCTTTGCAATGAGAAGTTGTTTTCTCTTTGCTTTATAATTAAATAATTGCCCCCAGCTGCAGGCACGCCTGCAGGGTGACAATTATTTTTGTTCAAAATCATTTAACTATCACTGCCAGCAATGTCAGGTTGTCATTGTCACCGCTGAAGCGATCCATCATACGCATCAAGAGACGCTCACCCCATTCCTTTGCTGTTTCCGACTTTATAAGGTCTATGGCAGCTTCCTCATCCTGAAAATGCTCCCATGCCCCGTCAGAGCAGAGAAGAAATGCATCACCCGGCACCAGAGAATCTTCCAGACTCTCGCACTGGGGCGAATGACGTTCCTCATTTCCAAGGGTTCTTAACAGTGACGACTGATCATCATCCGTTGCGATCTGCGCCCTTGTGATCTCACCGGCTTTGAACTTTTTAAAAGCTACGGAATGGTCTTCCGTCACAGAAACTATCTCGTCCTTATGGAAAAAATACAGCCTTGAATCACCCACATGGGCCCAGCAGGCATTTTCTCCGTCAATAGCAAGGGCGACCACAGTGCTTTTCAGCACTGTGTCACGCTCTTTCTGTATCTCAAGTATTTTTTTATTTGATTCTTCAATTATGCTCTCAAGCCAGGCAGAACGGTCATCACACGTCTCGCTCCAACCCTCCAGCATAGTATCACAGACACACGCCGAAGCGACTTCGCCCAGCGCATGTCCGCCAAGGCCGTCCGCAACAATGAAGATTCCATGGCCATCCATAACTGCATGGCCTACAGCGTCCTCATTGTAGCTGCGTCCGCCCTGATTTGTAAATTCATAAATATCGTACTGCATTATACAAGTTCAACCTTTACTACATTTGCCTTGTCACCAACACAGAAGCTGTCACCGGAGTGCAGACGATAAGGTGCATTAGGTGCAAGCTTTGTTCCATTCATAAGGATAGTTCCGTATGTGGAACGAAGGTCAGTGATAACAAAGTCATTTGTTGCTGCATCGAATGAAACTGTGCAGTGACGTCCGCTGACACCAACAGTTCCTTCCTTGTATACGATAGCGCAGCTTGAAGGATCACGTCCGATCATGATAGGAGCTGCACCTACAGGATAGCTCTTTCCGCCATGCTGTGTATCCATAGGACGGATCATTGCCTTCTTCTGCTGTGACTGTGCAACCTGTTGCTGCATCTGAGCCATCTGAGCCTGGTTCTGGGCCTGCATCTGCTGCATCTGCTGCTGGTTCTGCTGCTGCATCTGCTGCATTTCCTTCTTGTCCTTCTTGCCCTTAGCTACAAATACAACGATTATTATTACGATGATAAGTACAACTGCCAGAACTACAACTACGCCGATAACGATCCATACCCAAACAGGAACGCCGCCTTTATCCTGATCCCTGTCATCATCACCATCATCGGGAAGAGTTATATTTCCGCCCTCATCCCCTTCGTCGCCGCCTTCACTTAAACCGGGGCCGTCATCACTGCTGCTGCCACCAGATGTTGTTGAGTAAGGAATATTATTCTTGTCAAGAAAACGTGTCAGTTCAGTACCGCTGATAGCATAGTAATCTACTTCTATCTGATCAGCGTAAGGCATATTGGACTCAACGTTTGTATTTACACCAATAACATAACCGTCTTCGGTAACAAGTGGTCCGCCGGAATTACCATGCTGGATGGTAGCATCGATATTGAGACGCTCTACACCAACACCTTCATTAACAACTATCTTGTTTAATGATCCCTTATGTACTGTACAGTCACGGATATCAAAGTGGCTGGCACTTGTGAAATCATTATCTGAGTTGCCGGGGAAACCTGCACTCCATACATCAGTTCCTACCATTGAATCATCGGGCTCCATGATGGGAAGAGGCACTCTCTTGTCAGTAGCGTCACGGAGACGGAGCACTGCAAGGTCAACCTTTTCAACAGCACCGTAGCAGTCTACATATGCTACATCATAATCCTTGTCGCTGTAATATACTCTCAGCTCAGTACTTTCCGAATAAAGAACTACGTCGTATCCCTGATACTCCATACCTGTCCAGAGATAATATCCGCCGCCCTCGCCTGCGTATTCTACATATTCCTGGACAACGTGATAGTTCGTTACGATATAGGAGGGATCCTCTCCGTTCTCACCTATAAAGAAACCACTTCCGTTGGAATAAGGGATATCACCCAGATCCTCTATCCACTGGTAATCCCATCCGTCAGTTATGTAGAATGCGGCATTCTTCAGATAGAACACCACCGGAACTACACCGTTCCTGACATCGTTTACATCTGCCCTTGCCTCGATCTTCGGTATGGAAATGCTCATCAGCACCAGAACAAGTGCTGCGAACATACCGAAAAACCGGGATAGCTGTCTTCTCTTCATAAAATCTTCCCTCCTGCTCCTTTTTTGTTTTTATTTAATACACGCACTTTACTACAAGTGCAGTGTAATTATCCTGAAACTGTCTTGCATGTATCACAAGTCTCTGCTCTAACTGCTGGCACATTGCACGTTCTGACTTGAAGGAAAGAGCTGTCTTGATCTCATCCTCATCAAGCACGCCGCCTACGCCGTCCGAGCAGGCAAGCAGTACATCGCCTTCCTTAAGCGGCAGGGGACGCACGCATGAATCCACATCGTCCATACCGACTTTTCCGAGAAACTGTGTCAGTGCCGTAGCTTCATCCACTTCACGGCAGGCCTTGCCGTCGAGGTTGCCGCAGCGTATTGCAGACAGATACTCATCGTGAAATACATTGTGTTCCTGATTAAGCCTGTAAAGCCCGTCTCCGCGCTTTAAGAATAAGAAGCTGTCTCCCACACTGGCAAAATACAGCTTTTCTTCGTATACGATACATACGATTGCCGTGGAACCGCCATCACCGCCGATCACTTCCTCCACAGCCTCCGATGCAGCAAAAACCGCATTTTTAAGCTGAGGTGCAAGGTCTGCGTTTCTGTCCATTGCGGCAAAGGATGCCCTCATGCTCTGAACAGCAGTCTCACTGGCAAGCTTGCCGTCCTTCATTCCGCCCATGCCGTCGAAAACCGCAAACAGAAGCCCTTCTTCCTTAAGCTTCATCACATCGAAAGCATTGGCTGTAGTAAAGGAATCCTCCTGCCTTGACCTGGCACCTACGCCCTGCATATTTGCAAGCCTGTAACCTAAATGACGCTCCATTAATTGTCTCCCTTCGAAGCAAGACCATTACGCCATGTAAACATATCGCTGCAGAATGCAGTGAATATGAATTTGCTCTCACCAAGCTCTATGATGTCGCCGGTCTCAATTATTGTCGGCACATATATAGGCTCTTCGTTTACATATATGCTGTTTGTGCTCTCTGCCGGGATCAGGTGATATTTGTTGTGCTTTTCATCATAAGCAAGCCTTGCATGGTTATCACGGGATATGGTATTATCGCCCTTTATGCAGACATCCATCTTGTCGGAACGGCCTATTGTATTATTCTTTGCATAAAGCCTGAAGTCCTTACCCTTGTTCACGCCCTCTATGCAGACAAGCCAGCCTACAACCGGTTCAGATGACATGCTCCTGCTCATAACCGCAACAGTCTTGCCGGTATCCTTTTTGCTGTCATCCTCCTCTGCTTCGGCTTCTTTTTTCTTGGCATAGCTGGAAGGAGCAACCGTTGCACCTACCTCATCCATTCCGTATCCGCCGGAAGGAGAAGGACTGGAAGGTGTCATGCCGGCGCCCACTGTCTTGCCTATCTCAGAACTTCCGCCATAGCCACCCGCAGGGGCTGCATATCCGCCTCCACCATAGCCGGGTGCCACTGTCGAGCCGAAACCGGGTGCCACTGTAGCCCCATAGCTGTCAGCTCCGCCGCCGCCAAACTCGACACGGTTTATGCTTCCGCCACAATACGGGCAGGAACCATACTGGTCCGTGTCATAAAGATGTCCGTTTGCACATTCGATAACTGCCATAACTCTCCTCCTTGAAATATAGATTACTGATACTTATATCTGAATCAAAATCAATACAGCCAGTCAAATTCTTCCGGATCTGAAATATAAGGCGGGTCTGCATCATAGATCACGCCGCCGTCTATGAGCATGGGAACCCAACCAAGCTCATTATGGCTGGAGTCCGCCCAGCAGCTGTCAACCAGACCGTCTGCAGTATATATAGCCACCCATACGCCCTCGGATTCCATAGGCGATGTCCTGCTGCCATTATCCATGGATGTACGGTCGAAGACTATTATATCCCTCTGGACTTCATAGCTGTAGTCATGAAAATAAATCATCTCATAACGCATATCACCGCCATGGTCACCAAGATGCACACCTGATCCCTTATCACCGCTGTCCGTCGGATTCCAGTAATTGGTAGGTACTCCGGTCTCTTCATTATATCCGCACAGATCCAGGTCTCGGTTTCCTTCCCATTCGACGATTACAATAAAATCATCTCCTGAAACCTCGGGAACCATAGCCGCTACAAGATCAAGGCCTGATGATGTAAGATTCCAGGACTCTGTCCGCTCAAAATATCCGTCAGCATTTACAGTCAGCACATATTCCCCGGGCTCAGCTTCAAATTCCACCTTGCCGTTGCTGTCCGTAACATCCTTATCGATAAGGAAACCGTCCTTATCCTCCAGAAGCACCGTAGCCCCTGCAAGTCCGGTACCGTAATTTCCGCTGTAAACTGTATACTTCAGCTTTGCCAGCTCCGGTTCATCATCATCCCCATTATCACCAAGATGAATATCAATATCAGGATCAAACTCTATATTTCCGCCGGGAACATTTCCTCCGGGATTGCTTTCTGAAGGATCCCGGTCATCATCGTCGTCATCGTCATTATCGTCGATCAGCGAACCGTGTCCCGAATCGCTGTCATCGTCATCATCGTCGTCATCATCGATATTATTTTCGGCACGTGTGTTGTTATTGTCATCATCGCCGGACTTCCCGCTTATTCCTATCACTACGAAAACTGCGGCAAGGATACCGCCGGTGATCAAAAGGAAAAATACAGCCACCAGTGCCAGCACGATAGGAAGTGCAGATTTCTTCTTTTTAGGCGGCATAGCTGCTCCCTGTCCCGGATTTGTACCGCCATTGGGAGGATATCCGCCGTTCTGCATATTCTGATTCTGCTGGGGCATCCCATTAGGAATGCTCTGTGCCTGCTGACCCGGCATAGCCTGGGAGGGCATTACAGTCCGCATATCCTGCGCAGTCTGGGAAGGTGTTATAACCTGCGAATTCGGTATGGTCTGTGAAGGCGCTATAACCTGCGAATTCGGTATAGTCTGTGAAGGCGCTATAACCTGTGGATTCGGTAAAGGCTGTGGATTGGTGATACCGGATCCGGCAGCCATCGAAACCGTTGCACCAACTCCTGCTGCAGGAGCACTCTGGCGTATCTGCGGCATCTCCGTACGTGCCTTTTCTGCCTCTTCCTTTGATATAAGCATGGCAGTCTTAAATGCCTTCATGCTCTGAAAACGGTCCTGGGGATTGATGTTCATTGCCATGAGGATAGCTTCCTCAGCTGCCGAAGTAATCTTAGCCCCCAGCCTGCTGGGAGGCACCAGTTCATCATCCTCTATACGGTCAATGCTGTCAGGCGGCCTTTTTCCGGTAAGTGCGAAATAAAAAGTCGCGCCGAGAGCATAAATATCAGTAAAAGGCCCCTGTTTTCCGCGCCTTGTATACTGCTCCTTAGGTGCAAAACCATGCTTTAGTACCACATCAAGAGAACGGCTCTTATCACCAAGAGAATACCTGGCAGCGCCGAAATCCAGCAGCTTTACACTGCCATCCTTTGTAATATAAATATTATCAGGGGTAACATCACGATGTACGATGCCTTTGGAATGTACAGCACCCAGGGCATCCATAACAGGTATAAGAATTTTAGCCGTTTCTTCCCAGTCAAGCTTGCCGCCATGCTCACGGATATAGACGTCAAAGCTGGTACCTTCCACATAGTCCATTACGAAATATGCAGTACCATTCTCCTCAAAGTAAGTATGGATACGGACTATATTTTCATTTCCAATAAACTGGGCAAGTGTCTGAGCTTCATCAAGAAAGCGGTCTTTACCATAGGAAAAACTGTCTCCACGCTCACCGGTAAAAGGGATAACCGTAGTCCCCTGCCTGGTAGCCATGGTATCGGGGAAGAATTCTTTAACTGCAACTTTATTGCCTGTCTTGTGATCGGTTGCAGCATAGGTAATGCCGAAACCGCCCTGGCCCAGCACTTTATCTATGATATACTGCCCTGCGAGAACTGAACCCGGGGCTAACGCCATAGGATACTTATCGCTCATAAGACTCACCTCCCCCTGTATAACAATTGGTATCTAATGATACTACATTTTCCGTCTTTTATCAACGCTATTGACGCCGGATCACTTGTACAGCTCAACGGTTGAGGATGCTATTTCATAGCCGTTCTCATCGTAGAATACATATTCAAGGGTGCCCGGGGTTCCGGTTCCTGCGGTATAATATGCGCTTGCATAACCGGTATCACCACTGTTGTCCAGTCCATCTATTGTTCCCATATAGTTATAATTAGTACCGTTTATTGTAAGAGACCAGGATATGGATGTGTACGCTCCGGGTGCTCCGCCTGAAAGTGCAATGTGACAAACCCACTCATCCGAAACACTCATTGAGCTGTAGAAATTTGAAGTATCATACTCCGAATCATTCCATCCGAGTATCTGCAGATTCCATGCATACAGCTCATCGTAAGCTGTAGATGCTCCGCTGTAACCGTCATAATACAGATCGGTCAGATATTCATAAGTTGTTGTATCCGTGTTATTATAATGAGCCTGGATATAACCCCATTTAGCATCATTAACTTTGTCAGAATCTCCACACTGTTCAAAGCAGTTAATAGCATCTTCGTAATTTCCCTCGTCGAGATACTGACATCCCAGATCATACGTCATCTGGCTCATATAGGTCGCCGCTTCATCTGCACGATATCCCGCATCATACAGATCAGAAAACGCACTGTATGCACCTTCAAAATCTCCGTCTGCATAAAGCTTTTCAGCCTTTAGAAATGAAATCTCCTGCAGCTGCTGTTTTGAATCATCATAATTTCCCAGAGACTTGAACAGTTTTTCCGCTTCGTCATAGTCCTTGTCAGCCATCAGTTCCGTGGCTTTTTCATATGTTACCTCATCCAGCTTGTCTGAGGATTTCTTGTAGTTCTTAAGTTCCTCATAAAGCGCAATAGCTTCATCATATGAACCGTTTTTTGCCAGATCTTCGGCTTTAAGGTACTTAGCCTCCTTAACCTTTTCGGCCGAATCCTTGTAATCTTCAAGAGCAGTAAAGCCCTCTATAGCACCATCATAATCCTTTGCCGCAAGTTTGCTGTCAGCACTGTTGTATTGCACGACAGGCTTTACAACTATGATACCCACAACAGCCAGAACTATGACAACCACTACCGCAATAAGAGCAACCGGTATCAGAAGCAGTGCAAAGGCACCCTTTTTCTTCTTCTTTTCCGGTGTGCCTGCCACAGGGCCATTAGGTCCGGGGCCGGCATTATCCTGTGCCGGAGTGTAACCTGCAGCAACAGTAGTTCCCACTCCCTGACCGGCTGCTACAGTAGCTCCTATGCCGTCAGTGGGATTCTGTACCGTAACGCCTGCACCGGCATTAGGATTCTGTGTAGTTACCCCTACGCCATCTGCAGGATTCTGATTGGTCACGCCCACATTTTCAGCATCGGACTGAGACGCAGGAATCGTCTGTGATGC
>JAILDD010000213.1 GCA_024689605.1 Lachnospiraceae bacterium | reverse complement strand
CGATTCACTATATGGCTTTTCCCAAATGCATTTTTCAGCATAGCGTCATTATCCTTACACTTTTATATTAATATTGTATTCTCAGCCCACCTCTCTCAGATAAGCAAAAACCACATACCCTATGTACATGATCAGCATGGTAATGCCCCTGACTCTTCCGATCTTCTTTCCAAAGAGGCAGTAAATGAAGCATATTATAGTAACTGCCAGAAGGATTCCAATATCGCACATTGAGGCAAAGTTTACGCCTACCGGAAGGATAGTGCAGGAAATTCCCAGTATGAGCATTATGTTGAAGATACTGGATCCTATAACATTTCCCACAGCCATGTCCACCTCGCCCTTTTTGGCAGCGACCATGGATGTGACCAGTTCCGGAAGGGATGTACCCATGGCTACGATGGTCAGACCCACCAGCGTCTCTGACATCCCCATTGAAAACGCAATGTTTTTTGCAGACTCAACAACCGCTTCACCGCCGGATACGATAAGAACCGCTCCAAATATAATAGAAAACACGGTCTTGCTCATCGGCATGGGCTCTCCTGTGTCCTCCTCTTCCGACACAGCCGGATTTTTCTTTGCAGCCATCATCAGAACTACCATATATACAATGAAGAGAACTAACATTCCGATACCGAAAACACGTCCCAGATCATAGACCTTATCTGACATCCTGATATTATCTATTCCGACAGACATAATGGTCTTGATACCGACAGGCGCGGCAAAAAGCATTGCAGCAGTTGCAAGGATATTGAGGGGAAAGTCCCTTTTTAATATGGTAGATTCTACAGGCACCGGATGTAAAAGCGCACATACCCCCAGTACCATCAGAGTGTTAAAAAGGTTCGAACCCAGTACGTTACTTATTGCAAGTTCATTGGATCCCTTTATCGCCGATGTTACCGATACCGCCAGCTCCGGAGCACTGGTTCCCATAGCCACTATGGTAAGACCTATGATCGCCCCCGGCACCTTAAACCGCTTTGCCACGGAGGAGCTGCCGTCCACAAACATGTCCGCACCTTTTATCAATGCGTAAAAACCAACTACAAGAATTTCCAGATAAGTAAGCATTCTTCCCTCTTTCTGTGCACCTGCACACCTTTATGACCGGCCGTTATCGCCGGTTCCTGCCGCTTCAAGCCGGGCCGCTTCCGTCGTCATGAATATTTAGCCCGCCCCGGTTCTTCTGCAGTCCCTGTGTCTCTGAGGTATAAAAAAAACCTACACCACAGAAAAACCATGGTGTAAGTCTCGCTTTTTAAAACATGCTCCGGGGAAACCGGCCTTATCATCACAGGCCACTTTCCCGTCCTGACGAAACACGCTGCAGCCTAAAACCAAACACCACAGCAAAAAGGCTCGCAAGCTACTCCCTCAACACGTCTTTATATTAAAAAACATTTTCATGAATTTGTCAACCATAAGAGACTATGGCCTCATCGATCATCCACACCGAGAATGTGCAGATAATTACTATACCTGCACGGACATTTCAAAGATCTTGCCTATGGTAGAGAGTGCCAAAAGCTCATACTCGGACCATTTCTGTCTCTGGCCTTTTTTTACAAACAATACAAACCCCTGGTAATCGTCATTATTCCTAAGCCGGAAAAAGAGCGCAGACTCCGCCCCTCTTTCAACAAGCTTAGGTCTTAAATACTCTTTATCCCCTTCAAGATCATAGAGTCCGTCTATAACAAACATGCCATCCTTGTTAAAATGCGAATAAAACGCATCATTGAGCTCCATCCAGTTAAGATCGGATTTACTTATCTCAGAATTATCCATGGACCATTTGAATCCCACCTTGGCATTGTCATAAACGATAAGAATCTCCTGAAGATTAAAGGCTTCACCGACATTCCTGAAGGCCAGGGCATTGCTGCTCGTCCCCTTCTTCAGGTAGTCTTCTATCATATAATGAACTATGCCTACCTTGTCAAAATTATTGGCCAGCACAGTCTTGAGACCATCCGCGCTTTTCTCGGGAGCTTTAATCAGATCCGCATGCATGTCGGGAGTATAGATTATGTAGCGGTTACGCCCCTTTTCTTTTGCCAGGTAAAGCATCTTATCCGCCAGATCCTTGACATCGTCACAGCTTTCACCGTGATCAGGATAGGCAGCGGCACCCATGGAACAGGTAAGGGATATACCATTAAGCTTATCCTTGAACTGTTCCTCAACATTTACGCGTATCTCTCTCATGTAAGGGCGTAATTCAGCCTTATCGGCAATGCCCTTTGTGACTATCATTATCTCATCACCGCCGACTCTTCCGACCATACCATGGTCGCCGATTGCCCTGTTTATTATGGAAGTCACTGTATGCAGGACTTCATCTCCAAACGCATGTCCGAAGCTGTCATTAACAATCTTAAAATTGTCCATATCGAACATTATGAAATATGTAGTGGGACATTCATCCTGTGCACACACCCTGTGAGCATATTCATTGATAGCCCTTTTATTCAGCATATCCAGCATGGCATCCTTATCGCTGGCGCGTCTGTAGGAAGGTATCGATCCCCCATCAGTACAGGGGATAAATACACCGTATATCTTATCCCCCTTATCTTCATATTTTTTGAAACGTACCAGATATCTTCCCTTGTGCAGATCGATGATCCCGCTGAAACTCTTCTTTCCGGACCGCAGTGCTTCACGAAGTGCTTCAACCTGCTTCTTTGAAAGTTCAGTTCCCGAAGCTTCCAAAAGCTTGGTAGATTCCTTGGCAGTTCCTTTGAATATGACTTTTTTTTCGGGAGTGTATTTAAATACCTCCATCAGGTCAGCCTCAGGATCATACAACATTTCCGAACATTTCGATACTTCCAGAAAATGTTCACAATCCTGTATGGATAAGTCTGATCCCATGTTCGTTGCTTCCATAACTCTCACCCGTCACATATGCAATCCGTCAATCTGTCTGGTACTTACGTTTTCAAGCGTTATATCATCATCAACGCTGCCATCTATCGATACATTCTTTATATCAATTTCATTTACATTTTTCAAGAAGATGCTCCTGCCGGACATCTCCGGAAAGTCGTCCATCATCACAGGCCTCTGGGGAACGCGCTTGTCCTCTTCAAGATAAAAAACCTTTATATTCTCCAAAGATATCTTTTCTACCGGAGCTTCCGGAAGCCCCATCACACATACAAACGATGCGTCTACTCCCGTACAGTCTGCATCCTTTACGGTAATACTCCCGATTCCCGGCGTACGGTAATCAACAGGATATGCGTCCTGGCTCTGAACATATTCAGTATGCCCGTCGGGATCGCAGAAATAAAACATATTTACAGTAAGGGGCATATGCACGTGATCCATACTGATATTCTCAAAAAGCAGATCTGTAAGTATGGATTTTTCTCCGCGTCCTCGCCTTGTCTTTATGCGTACACCGCGGTCCGTGCCTGCAAATATGCATCTGGAAACATGCACATTGCTAACGCCTCCTGCGATTTCGGATCCTATAGTCACAGAACCGTGGCCTTTTTCAAGCCTGCAGTTCCTGATCGTAACATTCTTAGTCTCTCTGTGATGATACTTTGCCATATAGAGCTTTCCGCTCTTAAGTGCGATGCAGTCATCACCTACTGATATGGTAGTACCGAGAAGACATACATCTTCACAGCTTTCAGGATCAAAACCATCCGTATTCGGCGAATCGGAAGGATTCTGAATCGTAAGATCCAGGAAGCTCAGATTCTCTGAATAATAAGGATGTATGCACCAGCAGGCTGAATTCTTAAGTGTCAGCCCCTGCATCCTGATATTTTTGCACCGTATGAAATTAACCAGGTTAGGGCGCCATGCAGTCCGCTTCTTCTTTGCTTCGACCCACCAGTCACTATTCGGCGCATTTCCATCAACGGTTCCCCGTCCTACAATGGAAATATCCTCGGCATTTACTGCTGTGATCAATGATGCAAAACTATCCAGGGGATTTCCTTCCCAGCTACCAAGGTTATACTCCCTGCTGTTGTCATACATATCACGCACCATACCGGGGAGCACGGGGTAATTCCCCCTTTCGGTATCTCCTAACAGTACGGCACCCTCATCTATCCACAGCGTCATATGGCTCTTCAGGAATATCGGGCCCGTAAGATATGTTCCCGCAGGCACGTACACAGTTCCGTCATCAGGGCATCCCATTACTGCAGCCTGAATAGCAGACGTATCATTGTGTACTCCGTCTCCTGCCGCCCCAAAACTCCTTACATTCAAGAGAAAGCTCTCGGGCCTGGTCTGCACCGTATGCATATTATAATCGTTTTCACCCTCTTTGCATATAGAAATATCATATTTATTTGAAGGTTTAAGCCCATTTATGGTTATGACATTACGCTTTGTGCGGGCATACTCTTTGCCGTTAACGCTGACAATACATTCGTCTTCGGTTTCAAAACGGTCATTATTATCCCTTTCGATCGTAATACTTCTGCTAAATATACCAGCTATCTCAAATTCCATATCAATCTGCTCTCCTGATCATTTCCGTGTATGCTAACAGAAAAGGTGCGACACCCTTGGCCTCATTTTCCACTACCGGTTCACTGAAGTAATACTCAAGCGAGCCGTCCCTGTGCTGCTTTCCGCCCAATCCGGCCACAAGACATATGCCTGAAAGCTTGAGGGTTCCATCCTCGTTTTCCGAAAGATATTTATCAACGATACCGTCAAATGCCCGCTCTCCCATTTCGGCATAACGCGGCGTAAGAAAGCCCAGACGTACTGCCTTTAATATTGCATAGGAGATAAGCGCGGTGCCTGAAGTCTCCAGATAGTTGCCCTCAGCTTCAGGATGATCTACCACTTGATAGAACATACCGCTTTCATCCTGGAAAGGAGCAAGAGCATCCGCAAGGTTTTCCAGAAGCTTTTGCAGATATCTCTTCTCGTAATACAGTGATTCATCCGTTGCCTGTGCCGTTTCAACCAGTGCAAGGGTGAACCACCCCAGAGACCTCAGCCAGAAATTGGGGCTGCAGCCGGTTTCTGTATCTGCCCAGTACATTTCGCGACTCTCGTCATATCCGTGATAGTACAGTCCGGTCTTGGGATCCTTCATATACTTCTCCACGTTTTCAAACTGATGTATGACATCATTGCACTTTTCCATTTTGTTAAAAAGTGTTTCGTATTTCATATAGAATGGCTCTGCCATATACAGGCCGTCCAGCCACACCTGGTTGGGGTAGATTTCCTTATGCCAGAAACTTCCTTCCTTTGTCCTCGGCATTCCTGTAAGCTGTTCCCGCACATGGTCAAGGGCAAGCTTGTACTTATTTTCACCTGTCTTTTCATACAGGAAAAACAGATTACTTGCGGTATTGATATTGTCGAGATTGTATTCCTTAATATCGTAAGTCTTTATGGATCCGTCTTCCTGCACAAAATAGTCGACAAAATCCTTCGCGAACTTAAAATAACGCTCTTCACCCGTCATATCGTAAAGCGAAAGCAACGCAGTGATCATACACCCGTCGATATAATTCCACTTATTCGGGCGTCCCTGCAGGATCATTTCTTTATTCCACATGGGTTTCTCCGCACTGGAATTTTCAAGAAGATAATCAATATACTGCTGTATCCGGTCTCTTGTTTCTGCTGTCATATGCCTGTTCTCCTGTCTTTTCTGTAATTGTCTGCGTTTCTGTTACTTCTGTGCTTTCCACTTACATAATCAAACCAAATAGCGCTTCGTTGTGCTTCCCGGAAAATGTATGTGGGATATTTTATTGGTTAGTTACTAAAACTTCCCACATATAGTCTGTGGAAAGATAACGACGACTTGCATATGCACCGGAACCGATGCAATGCCTCGTGATTGTTCCGGCGCAATTGCGAGTGTCGTTCTAAGTAGTTCAGTTAGTGGGAAGTTTTAGTTACTCACTTATTCTGAACATCCTTAATAATGCCTTCGATCAGCTCCCGTGAATGTACTGCGGTATCCGGCTTCGTATTCTCAAGTGTTGCATGAACATACGGCTTCTTTTCTTCCGCAAACTGCACGATCTTTCTGTAATCCATCTCACCGTATCCGCAGCCTACCGCTTTCATTTCCCCTGCTTCAAATACATAGTCCTTTAAATGTATCATCGCTATCTCGGGAGCAAGGATATCCATTGCCTCTCCTATCACTTCATCCCTTGCCTCAATGCATTCCGGATCTATCAGGTTTACGGGATCAAAGATGATCTGAAGATTCGGAGATCCGATCCGGTCAAGGACCTCACGTGCCCGGCGCGGATTCCACACTATATGCTTATATACCGGTTCGATAGCCATGATCACGCCACATTTTTCCGCATAGGATACAACGGGACGCAGATTATTGATAAATATCTCCAGAGCTTCTTTACTGCGGCAGGCTTCTTTATCATAGTGATAATCCTCATTGGGCGCACCGGTTTCCGTTCCTACCATACCGCAGCCCAGCAATGACGCAAAACGCAGGTGGGCACAATAGCGTTCCTGTATCGTCCTTAATTTTTCCGGATCCGGGTGCGCGAGATTCTGGTAATTGCCCAGCACGGCAATGTCTATGCCGGCCTCTGCGAATACCCTTTTTAGCCACAGCGCATATCCGGGTGTCAATGCCTCTGTTTCCTTTGGAAGCCCCGCTGTCTTGGCAAGAGCAATATGTGCACAGCAAAAGCCCTGTTCCCGTACTATATCAAGCCTTTCCTTTATCCCACATTCCTTTGTGTCATGCAGTCGTATTCCTATTCTCATCCTGCTGTTCCTTTCGTGTCTTTTTTACAGTCTCCTTATAACCTTTCAAAATCTCACAGCTTCTAAAATTTTAGTAGATTTAATTTCATACTTTATTATGACGCTCCGCGAGGATGCGCATCCGCTTACTCCGTTTCCTCATTCTCACCATCGGAATTCTTTTCTTTGCCTTCATACTTATCAAAAAGACCGCTGTACATCATGGCCCTGAGGTAGCCCGGACCCGAGAAGCATATCACCGCAAAAAACGGTACCGAAGCATATCCGAACAATAATGCAAGTATAAACGGAAGAGGGATAAGGATTGCCGAAGCTATTGTCCGAAGAGTAAGTATGCCTAATACAGACATGGACAATGATGTCTTCAGTGTGCCACGTATGGTATTCTTATACCTCGAAAGAACCGGGAATATATA
>JAILDD010000168.1 GCA_024689605.1 Lachnospiraceae bacterium | reverse complement strand
GCTGCCGTTATCTCCTTCTCCAATGCGGCGCCCTGTTTCACGCGCATGTCATGGGCTTTTTTGCAAAGTTTTCTAAGCTCCTGTTCAGCCACATCCTTCTGCTTGCCCAGTTTTTCCAGAACAGCATCCAGATTTTTGTATTCTTCATACTCAGCCCTTCTCTTATCAAGGTATTCGGCTACCTTTTCAGTAGAGCCTCCGTACTTTGACATCAGATGGTTGAGGATATCCATTCTCTCCTCTGTCTCTTTGAACAGAGCCTCGTCAAACTCCGAATCCTCCATGTAGTCATCTAGCTCCCTTGCCACGGTCCTAAGCATATCCTCACAGTCCGCAAGTTCCCCGGCAATATCCGAAAGCCCCTCGTCAAGCGCAAGCGCAGCATTTATATCATGGACAGCCCTTCCGGCATATTCCACTGCTCCCTCACCGTCCGGCGCAAGAGCCTCCCTTACCCTGGAAAGGATTTCAAACACAGCCCCGGAATTTTTCATCTTCCTGTATCTCTTCTCCAGCTCTTCCTCTTCTCCGGGAACGATATTTGCAGCCTCTATCTCATTTATCTCATATTCCGCAAGACTGAGTTCCCTCTGTCTGGATGCATCATCGACAGACAGTTCCTCTATCCTGCTGCAGATGCCGTTATAGGCCGAATATGACGTCTTTATCTCTGAAAGGAGCTTTTCCATGTCCGCACCGCAGTAAAGGTCCAAAAGCTCCTTCTGGCGGCTTTCTTTAAGCAAAGACTGGTGCTCATGCTGGCCATGTATGTCAATAAGCAGCGATGAAAGTTCCCTCATTTGCTTTAATGTCACAGTTTCGCCACATACCTTTATCACAGATCTGCCCGGCTGTATCTTCCGGCTTAATATTATTGTTCCATCCTCTTCTACCGGCATGTCCAATGCCTTTATTGCAGAAATAAGATTCTCATCCTCCAAATGGAAAACAAGCTCAGAAAAAGCATACTCTGCCCCTTCGCGTATGATGTCACTGACAGCCTTTTCCCCCAGTGTCAGCGCTATAGAACCGATGACCACAGACTTGCCTGCACCGGTTTCACCCGTAAGTATATTAAGCCCTTTAGTAAATTCCACATTAGCTTCCTTTATCAGGGCAAAATTCTTTACCGTTAAGCTTTCAAGCATTTAATTTTCCTCCGTCAAACCATCTTCTTGTGAAGTATCTGCAGGAATCCGTCGTCAGAAAGACGAATGATACGGGTCACCTGCTTAGAAGCGGTCACTTTGACCATGTCCCCCTCCTGCAGGGCCGCGTGCTGATTACCGTCAAAGCTGACACCGGCAGCCACAGGATGCCGCCCCTTAGGCAGTATGGAAACAGCCACCTCGTCATCTCCCGAAAAGATGACGCTTCTGTTGTTTAAAAGATGTGCTGCCACGGGTGTCATCTGTATAAGCCTTGCATCAGGCTTTACTATGGCACCGCCGGCAGATAGATTATAGGCAGTGGACCCCGTAGGGGTACTGATAATGATACCGTCAGCCATAAAATCACTCAGGTATGATCCGTTTACGCTTATGCTGTACCCGGAAAGCATCATATCGCCCCGGCGGGATATCACAACATCGTTAAGTGCAAGGCCGGACTCCACTAATTTTCCGTTCCTGTATACAGAACCCTGCAGCATCATGCGCTCTTCAATCTTTACATCATCCGCAAGAAGCCTTTTAAGTGCCTCCTCGGTATCCGCAGGCTCAACCTCTGCAAGGAAGCCCACAGCCCCCAGATTAAAGCCTATGACAGGCACGCCGCTCCCTATGGTACGCTTTGCAGCCGACAGAACAGATCCGTCACCGCCGATTACTATGATAGCCTCTATCCCTTCAGTATCAATATCCTCATCATCACAGAGATCCAGTAACGGCGTATTGATACCTTTTATGCCGGCATCCTCTGCAAGTCTTGCAATATCCCCGCGGATCTTCCTTCCCAGTTCAAGATTTTCATCCTTTATGCTGTTGGACAGTATACAAATATTCTTCACAGTTCACCTCATATCTGGTACGTCACCCAACGACAGCTGAAACTATGCAGTGTGTTAGTCTTCAAAATTCATCACAGTGTAAGTTCTTTGCCCGTCTGTATGCTAAGCAAAACGGTAGCAAGCGACTGAAGTTTTGCAAGTCCGTCGGCGATGCGACGCGACCCGCTTTATTAGGAGACAAAGCACCGTCCGAATAGGACGCAGCAAAACGAAGGTAGCGAGTTCTAACCGACTCGTCGGTTAGAACCTCGTGTTATTGCGGCATACAGATGTGGCAAAGAACGCATCATTTGTCACTGAATTCTTATAAGCTCTCATGTGCCCTGCTGACTATAGCGCTAATCATATCCTTGTCAAAGCCACCATCCTCATCCGCATTTTTCCTTAGGTACATCAGGTACTCTATATTTCCTTCCGGTCCCCTCACCGGCGAATACTCCAGGCCGCATACGTAAAAGCCGGCCTCCGCCGCAAAACCGAAAACATTATTTATTACTTCCTCATGGACCCTCGGATCCCGGACCACGCCCTTTTTACCGACCTTTTCACGGCCGGCCTCGAACTGAGGCTTTATAAGGCACGCCATCTTTCCATCCTCCTTAAGAAGAGGAAATGCCACCGGAAGGATTTTTGAAAGAGATATAAAAGAAACATCAACGGATGCAAAATCCACCGGCTCCTTTATCTGCTCATCCGTGACATAGCGGAAATTTGTCTTTTCCATGCAGACAACCCGTTCATCCGAGCGCAGCTTCCATGCTAACTGCCCGTATCCCACATCTATGGCATAGACCTTTACCGCACCATTTTGAAGCATACAGTCGGTAAACCCGCCTGTTGATGCCCCTATATCCATGCACACACAATCATTTAGATCAATCGGAAACGAAGCAAGAGCCTTTTCCAGCTTAAGCCCGCCCCGGCTTACATACTTTAAACTGCTGCCCCTGACCTCTATCACAGCATCCTCCGGAAAGGTACTGCCGGCCTTGTCCTCACGCTGTCCGGCTACGAAGACATTGCCTTCCATGATCATTATCTTAGCCTTTTCCCTTGAGGGAGCCAGCCCGTTTTTTACAAGAAGAACATCAAGTCTTTCTTTCATAAAGCCTCCAGTATCCTCTCATAAACAGAATCAGCATCTATCCCGCATTCCTTCTGCAGAGAAGGCACATCACCGTGGGACACATACGCATCGGGAAGGGCAATGTTGATAACAGGCTTCCTGTCGGCAATATCAGTGTCACGGTCATAGAGGTATCCGAATCTTTCACCGAAACCTCCGCAGAGTGCATTTTCCTCAAGGGTAACGATAAGCTTATGTCCCCTATTTGCTATGTTCACAAGCTCAGGATCTATGGGTTTTACAAACCTCACATTAACAAGACTTGCTTTGTGTCCACTCTCCAAAAGCTTATTCCTGACTTCAACTGCAGTCTTAACCATAGAGCCCACAGCCAACAGACAGATTTCCTCTTCCTCATAGATGACCTCACATTTGCCGGTCTCTATGGGGGCCCTGAATTCCTTAAGCCCGTCGTAAGCCTCACCTCTGGGATAACGGAATGCTATGGGATGACCGTAATCTACGGAAAAATACAGCATATCCGAGAGTTCCCATTTATTCTTCGGAGCCATTACCGTCATATTCGGAATGGTAGAAAGATACGACAGGTCAAATGCGCCATGATGGGTCTCGCCATCACTTCCCACCAGTCCTGCCCTGTCCACAGCAAAAGTAACCGGCAGGTCCTGTATGCAGACATCATGCAGTATCTGGTCATATGCCCTCTGTAAAAATGATGAGTAG
>JAILDD010000161.1 GCA_024689605.1 Lachnospiraceae bacterium | reverse complement strand
AGATATGCACCCAGTACGAATCCTGTGTGAGCACCATTTAAGATGCGAACCTTACGCTTTTTGTAAGGAGTAACATCGGGTACTACATGAACATTGACACCTGCCTTCTTGAAAGGAAGCTTTTCAGCAAGCCATTCAGGACCTTCAATATACCATACACCGAATACTTCACCTACATCCAGAAGAGGATCTTCATAACCATTAATCTTCTCAAGCTCTTCTACTTCCTTTGGATCACGGATACGTCCGGGAACAATACGGTCTACAAGTGTAGAACAGAAGAGGCAATCCTCATTTATCCATTTCTTGAAGTCCTCGCCCCATCCCCAATCATCGATGTGCTTAAGGATGATCTTCTGTAATTCTTTACCGTTATTATCAATAAGCTCGCAGGAAAGGATCACAAGCCCCTTGCCGCCTGCGAGGAAACGCTCATGAAGAAGCACTGCAAGCTTTGCAGGGAATGATGCAGGAGGTACCTGGTCGGGTTTTGACTCGGGATCGTAAACTATTCCGGCCTCTGTTGTATTGCTGGAAACATACTCAAGATCTGCACTCTTAGCGATCTCCTTTACAGCATCCCAGTCTTTAACAGGGCTGTAGCACTTATCTACTACAGAGATTACACGCTTGCGGTCAACCTTCTCACCCTTCTCAGAACCACGCAGATACAGGGTATAAAGACCTTCCTGCTCATTGATCAGGTCTGAAAGCCCCTGTGCTATAGGCTGAAGCAGTGCAACCTTTCCATTCCATCCTGCCTTTTCGTTTGACATATCGAAAAAGTAATCAACGAAGGCACGGAGAAAATTACCCTCTCCGAACTGCAGCATTTTTACCGGTGCTTCCCTTAAGATATATCCGTCGTAACCTGATTTTTCCAATACTTCATAATTTAGTTTTGCCATGATAATTCTCCTATTCTTTTATATCTGACACTTGTTGTTTAATTTATTGTTTATGTTACTGTTCAGAACCTGTCGGTTCTTTCGCTTACCTGTTTATTTGCCTTTGTTCGCCCCGAACAGCAAGCGTCTTAGGCCGTACAAAATAATTTATATTCTTCTTCTCCCTCTAATATCTGTGCCTGCAATCTACAGCACGTATGTTCCACATTTCATACATGCTGTGACTGCCGGCTGTATTGGAGTGGGAAGTAATAAGCTTTTTAAAGTAATTGCTTCAGGCTGCCCTGAATAGCTGTCTTTTTATATTCCGAAATATCTCTCTGCGTTGTAGTAGGAGATTCCTTCCACTATCTTCTTAAGGGACTTTTCATTGTTAGGATACTCGCCATCCTCTACCCACTTTCCTATAAGATTGCAGGCAATCCTCCGGAAATAATCGTGTCTTGTGTATGAAAGGAAGGAGCGGGAATCTGTAAGCATACCTACAAAATTTCCAAGCAGTCCCAGATTTCCAAGGGAGCGCATCTGTTCTTCCATGCCGTCCCTGGTATCAAGGAACCACCATGCTGCACCAAGCTGCATCTTTCCGGGCACCTCGTCAGACTGGAAAGGTCCAAGGCATGTAGTGATCTGATTGAAGTCATTATGGTCGAGAGAGAACACTATTGTCTTCGGAAGTTCGTTTGTCATATCCAGCTCGGAGAAAAGTTCTGCCAGTTCGTTATAGCAGCTGCTCTTTGCTATCATATCGAAGCCGGTATCCGGTCCTTCAATCCTGAACATTCTCTCGTTTACATTTCTGGTACAAGAATAATGGATTTCCATTACGACATTTTCCCTGTGATATTTTCTAGCAAGACTTAAGAGAACTTTTGTCTGATAGATCTCTGCCTCTTCAGTAGTGATGCTTTCACCACGCATTACCTTCCGGAACGCTGCATCTGCTTCCGCATCGCTGCCCTTTCTAAACATCACATAATCTATACCATGGTCAGAAGCCTTGCAGCCGTGCTCTACGAAGAAATCAAGGCGTTCATTAAGCGCGTCGCAGACATCCTGCGCCGTATCCAGGCTTTCCCTGCCCACACTGGCAGCAAGCTTATTGATATATTCCCTGAATCCGTCCTTTGTGATATTGATTGCCTTATCAGGACGGTATGAAGGACATACGACGAAGCCAAGATCTTCTTTTGCAAGCTTTTCATGCCATTCAAGTGAATCAATAGGATCGTCAGTAGTTCCGATGTACTTAACATTTGATTTACGGATAATTCCGCGGACAGAAAGCTCCGGATCATTCTTTAACATTTCTGAAGTCTTGTCCCAGATTTCCTTTGCATTATCTTCCGTTAAAGGTCTGGTGATTCCGAAGTATTTCTTTAATTCCAGGTTGGACCAGTGATACATGGGATTTCCGATTGCCATTTCAAGAGCCTTCGCAAACTCAAGGAACTTCTCAAAGGGCTCAGCATCGCCTGTAATCTTTTCCTCGGGTACACCGTTTGATCTCATTACGCGCCATTTATAATGATCACCGAAATAGCTGCCGTCGGGATTCTTCCCGCCCAGCCAGATCTGTGCGATATTGTCGTAACGCCTGTCTTCATATATCTCCTGAGGTGAGATGTGACAGTGATAGTCAATTATCGGAAGTGACTCTGCATAGTCGTGAAACAGATGCTTAGCTGTATCGTTATAAAGCATAAAGTCCTTATCCATAAATTCTTTCATCCTCTAAACACCTCCGTATAAAATGTTTTCATTCTGCTTTCTGTAAGCGCTTACATTATTGTTATACCTATATTTTGTGATTCTGTCAATAACTAATTTCAAAAAATCACAAAGATTTAAAACTATTCTATTTTTTCTGAAAAATTTTTATGAAAAGCAACCGCTCGCCCTCAGCTGTAAATGCTTCGGGTTATCATAGAAGATTACCCAAAAGGTAACTGTTCAGAACCTGTCAGTTACTAAATATCACAAATGAATGCTGTTTTTCAGCAGCTGCTTACAGTGTTGTCTCCCTGGAGATCAGTGTACACGGTACTGATATTTTGTGGGTAAATTTATCTTCTCCACTATCCAGTATCTTCATGATCCTGTCCACAGTATCTTTGCAGATTTCTTCTGTATGATTGTCTATACTCGTTACCTCCGGAGTACAGGACATTGCAAGGTTAGAATTATTGTATCCTATGATCTCAATTTCTTTGGGTATTTCCATCCCTTTTGCAAGTGCATATTTTACCGCACCGATTGCTATCATATCATTTGACGCTATGATACCATCGCACTTAAGCTCATCCATTGCAAGCAGCTGATCCCGGACTGAATGGATCTGGTTTTCTACATAAATTATTCCGTTTTTTGAATTTTTCCCGACACTCTTCATAGCACGCTCATAGCCATTTTTCTTTTTATTCGCACTGTATGAATGTGAATCGGTAAGAAATATTATATTTTCTCTTCCTCTCCTGAGCATGGAAGTAGCGGCCTCATAAACAGCCTTTTCATCCTCACATACGGAAGCATAAATATTTTCTCCATTGACATTTCCGTTGACAATAAAAACAGGAACACGCTTTGCGGCTTCACGAATATACTCCGTGACATTCGTATCGCTTCCGTCACCGGCGTAGGTTGAACCCACCAGTATCAGGCTGTCTATATGTTTTGAAAGCAGCATTTCAGTTTTTTTCTGTTTTCCTTCAATATCAAAACCTGTGTTTCCAAGTATGCAATCATAACCATGTTTTATCAGTTCTGTTTCCAGATACCCTACCGCACTTGCCATATAAGGATCCGCTATAGTCGGAACCAGTACCCCTATAGTATGCATGGTATTAAGGCCCAGTCCCTGTGCGAAAACATTGGGCGTATATCCTACTTTATCGATTACATCCATGACCTTTTTCCGTGTCTTTTCCGACACCTTCTCGGACCCATTCATTACACGGGATACGGTTGCTATGGAAACGCCGGACATCTTTGCTATATCATAAATATTAACTGCATCTTTATTCATATCAAGCCTAACCTTTTTCATTTATTTTTATCATCAATGTAACTGTTCGGAATTTAACAACACTAATGATTTCAATTTGTGATCATTCAGAATAACCCTATGCTTACATGATCCGAAATTAATGCCGCGGCGTGAAGGTATGTTTCAATATCAGTTCTTACGCAGTTCTTTCATGTAAGCGCATACATTTCGAATCTACAAGACTATTTTACTGTATTTTTTGATTATTGAAATACGAAATTTTGCCGAAACCATAAAGAATTTTATATTCAAAATAACCAAGGAATTATGTACCTGTTCGGAACATGTCGGCTCTTCCGGTGTAACAGTTAAATTCCTTGCAGCTTCTCCGGTGTAACACTAAAAAATCTTTCGGTGCCTCAGGTTACAGCTGCATACAATAAATAAAAGATTACTGTCGATCACATTTGCATTACTATCATATTAGTGCTAAACCCACTGTTTTTTGTGCAAATCTTCGAAAAAAGCTTTAACATTTTATCACTTTTAACAATTCACAACACAGTGGCTCTATGCTACTATATATATGTAAGCGCTTACATTGATTAGTAAACCAATTGACGCTTGTATCCTCCCCCTACATAAAATGCCGGTCTTTGCACACCGGCATTTTTATTTTACTTTCAGACACCCATCCGAACTGTCACCGGCAGACACACAGAATACACCGTATTTTACACCTACCCAGCGCCCGGGAACGGCTTTCATCTCCAAAGCTTTTTTATACTCTTTTCCGTCAACGGAATAATGAACGCTCACAGTTTCTTCCGGAAAGCTTCTTTCGGAAGGATTGAGATCTCTTACTCCTGTACGCTCTACAACATATTTTACAAATATATATCTTACTTCTGCTGTCAGGCTCTGCAGTTCTGCACTGTACTCATCCGTTTTTTCCACAAGGATTTTTCCGAAATGCTGTTTTCCCAATACACGGATTACCTTTATTGCGTCAGCATCTTTTGCAAAAGCGATCAGGCCGTACTCCATTCCCAAAGAAATAAAGCCAGCCTCATCACCGTTTTCCAGATTTGAAATATCCAGCCTCATTATGTCGGTGAATTCCGGTGCCTGCCATTTTTGCAGAAGAAGATTCGGTATATCGCAGTATGCCCCCTCTTTTTTTACGGCATGCAAAATGATATCATGACTGTCTTTATCATACCATTCACTTTTACAATTTGCATTCCATTGAAAATTTATATCCGGGGTAACGAAATCACGGTCACGAATATTCTCATCAGAGATTTCATTGAAAGAACCCGAAGCAGCGGTCTCCACATCAACCTTCGGCTTTCTGTACCTTCTTACCGGCTCCCCATAGCTATTCCCATTTTTTGCAATACCTATTACCGGCCAGTCATCCTGCCATTCCATAGGCTGTAAATGGACAATTCGTCCCGCAGCGTATACATCCTGGAAATGCAGAAACCAATCCTCGCCTGTGACGGTATCCACCCAGGCCCCCTGGTGGGGTCCGTTTATATCTGACTCTCCCTGACGCATCACGACACGGTACTCATAAGGTCCATAAATATTCCTTGAACGGAGCACTGTCTGCCATCCTGTCTTCACTCCGCCTGCCGGCGCAAAGATATAATACCAGCCATTCCGTTTATATAATTTAGGCCCCTCTATCGTGGTCTGATCATTCTCATTTCCGTCAAAAACCACAACCGGTTCTTCTATAAGCCCCATTCCATCCGGCTGCATCTCCTGTATGTGAAGCACGCTTTTATAACCTATCCGGCTCTTTGCCACACCGCTTACCAGATATGCCCTGCCGTCGTCATCCCAGAAAGGACAGGGATCTATTCTACCTGCCCCTTCATAAATCCTTACCGGATCGGACCACATTCCATACGGATCCCCGGCTGTTATCATATATAGTCCTTCATCAGGCATGGGAAAGCATATAAAAAACTTTCCGTAATGATATCGTATGGCCGGAGCCCATACACCGCAGCCGTGCATTGCCTTGTCGTAACGACTGTCCGGCAGCTTAATTAATGCATAATTTACAAGCTCCCAGTTGACCAGATCCCTTGAGTGAAGGATCGGCAATCCGGGAGTATTGCTGAAGCTTGATGCCGTCATATAATAATCTGCCCCGACGCGAATCGCATCGGGGTCTGAATAATCCGCATATAAAACCGGATTTGTATATGTGCCGTCACCATTATCTGATGTCCAGATTTTATTCATGCATATCCTTTCTTATAGTCGCTGAATTTCCGGATTCATTTAAAACAGAGCCACACAGATCCAAGACTTGCGCACAGACACATGTTCCTGTTATCTTGCAAGCCATCCGCCATCAACAGCAATGGTAAATCCGTTCATATAAGAAGATGCCTCGGATGCTAAAAAGATAGCAGCTCCTGCCATATCTTCCGGAGTACCCCAGCGGCCTGCCGGTATACGACCAAGAATCTC
>JAILDD010000088.1 GCA_024689605.1 Lachnospiraceae bacterium | reverse complement strand
AAGATCGAATTCTTTGCAGACAGTGTCAATTGCTGCAAAGATTTTTTTTGTTCTGTTTAAGCTCTCATCCGAGTTTTCAACTACCATATCTTTTAACATTTTTGTATCTTTAAAAATTTTTGCCCACAGACGAAACATGTATTCAGCCTTTCTTTTATAAAACCTAAGATATAGTATCATATTTTTTTCTAATAATAAAGGATTATCCGTCATCAGGGAAATAATAATTCATCTATAACCGTGCTGATATCACTATCGATGCAGATGGCCTGCTCCTTGATGTCCTCAGGGCAGACTGCCTCACCAAAATTCACGCAGGCATAGCTTGCATCCGGATTGTCTGCAGTCATCTGCCAAAAAGGATATTTGATGATACCGGGGGTATTATAACCCACACCCAGCTCCAGATACAGAATCTTTCCGTCATGACTGTTCAGATAATTACGATATCTCTTCGCCGCATCATGCCAGCCTTCATCTTCTACAAACTTATCATCCGACCTTAGATTCATCGTAAGAGGCTTGCCGCACTTCGGGCATTTGGGAATTAGCTGCGTTGGGATTTTCATATCCCTTTGCTGCTCAACCATGTTTCTGACCATCTCTTCATTTTCATAGGTCTCATCCGAGCAAGGTTCACTACATTGAAAGAGGCCATAATCCCCCTGGGTATAAAACAATCTTTTCTTATCAAAGCCTGCTTTTTGGAAACAATGGTCCACATTAGTTGTAATGACAAAGTAATCCTTATCCTCCACAAGTTTCAAAAGCTTTTTGTACACCGGCTTGGGTGCATCCATATATCTGTTGACGAAGATGAACTTCGACCAATAAGCCCACATCTCTTCCGGACAGGCATAAGGATAAAAGCCGCCGGAATACATATCCTTAAAACCATATTTTTTACCGAACTCCGAGAAATACTTCTCAAAGCGCTCTCCGTTATAAACAAATCCCGCCGAAGTTGAAAGTCCTGCGCCTGCTCCGATAACAATGCTATTAGATTCTTCTATAGCCTTCTTCAGTTTCTTTATTTTATCCGAGTAATTTTCGGTAGATTTTATAATCGATATCTTTCCAAACATTAAATATCACCTCGATTCCATTACCGTGTTTTTTCCTGTATTCTCGAACTGCCTGAACTGCGATTTCGGCAGCTTTTTCATTTGGAAACATAAATACACCTGTTGAAATACAACAGAATGCAATGCTCTTCACGCCGTTTTTATCTGCCAGTTCCAAACATGATTTGTAGCACGATGCAAGAAGTTCTTCATGTTCATTTGTTAAAGAACCGCTCACGATAGGACCAACTGTATGAAGAACATATTTACAGAGCAGATTGAAGCCCGGTGTGATCTTCGCTTGTCCGGTCGCTTCTTCATGTCTTTGCTTTTCCATGATTTCAGCGCAGGCATTCCGTAGCTGTATTCCCGCATAAGTATGGATACAGTTATCGATACAGTTATGACAAGGTCGGTAACATCCGGTCAGCTCACTGTTAGCAGCGTTTACAATTGCATCACACTTGAATGTTGTGATATCTCCCTGCCACAGATAGATTCCATCTTCTACGGGCACCAAGTCTTTCAGATTCGTAATGCCTTTTTCTTTTGTAGCTTCCTGCAGGTATTCGTCCTGTATTTTCAAAAAATCTTCAGCTATCATACCCGGCATTCGTACATTAAACAGACTCCTAAGAAGATTTTTCTGTTCCTCGGCTTCTTTAGGGATTTCCACGTCTTTATATCTTGGCTGTTCGGCCAAAAGAGTTTTTATTAGGTATTTTCTCTTCTCTGTCTGTTCCATACCATCACCTTCTTATTCTATGATCTGTACTCTTCCGGGCTTTCTCGGTTTGCTTACCGGCGGATCGCCGTCGATATAGCCTAGGATTACAAAGCCCTGACATATATAATTATCGGGAACACACCATTCTTTCTTAAGTGCCCGGCCTTCATCGCTGTCAAAAGTTTCTTCACCCCTGGAAATGATACAGGAGGCGATACCTAGCTCTGTAGCCTGTAACACTATATTTTCAGCCATACAGTAAGCATCCGCAGTCTTAAACAGGAAATTGCCTTGGGCGAAGATTGCTATCACTGTAGGCGCTCCATAGAATCCATCCTTCAGGGTAGGATCATCGATGACACTCGGTTGTTCCTTAGATACATAAGAACCAACCAGGTGCTCTCTGTTAAACTTTGCAAGATTCATGATACCGAGTTTTCTTGTCAGTTCCTTATTATGAAGTGCAACCATCATACTTCGTTGTCCGCCGCCCGCATTAGGCGCATAATTTCCTGCTTCCAAGATGATTTCCAAATCCTCGCGGCTTATTTGTTCATCTGAATATTTTCTAATCGAATGCCTGCTCTTAATTATATCCATCAACATTATAACACCTCCCCTGTAATCTCGTTCTTTGTTTTCCAACACTGCGGATCCGCAGCATAAAAATCTCCGTTAGTTCCTTTTGCAACAGCAGGGCATCCTCTGCACCAGGGCTTTAATTCGCACTTGGAGCATTTGTTGAACTTCTCATACTCTCTGTAACTCTCCATACGGCAAACCCACACATCGGCAAGTCTGTCTTCGAAGACATTCCCCACTTTGCTTTCTGCAACTCTTCGGCAGGCATAAATATCTCCGTTTGGAAGGATTGTGATATGGCAGTTGCCACAATTACATCCGCCATAAATCACACCTTCTTTTGTATTCTCCGGGATTTTAAACTCTCCCGTTTCATATTCATATAGAGTCCAGAGGTGGTCTTTCTTGTTAAAATATGTTTCGCACCCTTCCGCTTCATATTCCTTAAATTTTTTGTCACATAAAGCCAGAAGCTCTCTGTATTCCCGGGCGCTCATGGTTGAATCCAGATCTCCGCCGCTTGGAACATACCTTGAAAAAGCAAATACATTTGCTCCTGCTTTAACCACCTCGTCAATGATTCCCGTAACTTCCATGCGGTTTGTTTTTGAAACCGTAGTCATGATGACGCTGCGAATTCCGGCTTTATTGATGCAGGCGATCTTTTCAAGGGTACAGTCAAAAGACCCCGGTTTTCTAAACCAGTCATGTGTCTTGCGTAGGCCATCAAGAGAAAGCTGATATTTCTCACATCCATAACCTTTCAGTTCCATGCAAACCTGATCGTTTAAGTGAAAAGGATTCCCCAGAATCGTGAACTTTATATCATGTTCTTTAAGGAGACTAAGTAGTCTCCAAAAATCGGGATGTAATATGGGATCTCCACCTGTGATGTAGAAATAGGGCGTGCGTCCATACATTTCGCAGAAATCAAGGCAGTTGTAAAAAGTATCCTCCATCTGCTTCCGGGTCATGGACTGAAGGCAGGTGTGATTACCGGCTGAATAGATGTAGCAATGTTTGCATCTCTGGTCGCATTCATCAGTTATATGCCATTGAAAAGAAAAGTATGGATTCATATCAATAACCTCCGTATCATAAACAGCCCAAAGGCTGATATTATTCTAAAAAGGATCCCCCGACCTTTAAGTGTCGGAGGATCAATAGGGATTGACGTTCTTATTTATCCCCTGCCCCGCATGCGCTTCCGCAAGCTGCCGGTTTCTCTTCCGGCTTGTCTGATGCTCCGCAAGCTGCCGGTGTTTCAGCAGGCTTATCGCCTGCTCCGCAAGCACTTCCTGCCATGTTTTCATTCCATCCTGCTATGTTTGATAATGCCATAATAGTTACCTCCGTTAAATTGATTTCAGTAGGCTCAATTGCCTTCCCGATGTCATCATTATCGCAGAGGCCGGAAAACATTGTAAGTACGCACTTTTTTATTAGATAGTTACCTTTTTGTAACCTATTGACTCGCAGCAGTCAAAACAGTAAAATTTATATGTAACATTCAAATATGAAGTTTTGTGAAAAAATGAGGTGTTTATTATGAAAACAAAAGATGAATTGCCTGATTGTCCGGTAGCTACAACGGTAAGACTTATCGGCAGCAAATGGAAACTGCTTATTATACGAAATCTCCTTGTCCGCCCTTGGAGGTTTAATGAATTGCAGAAATCCCTGGATGGGATCAGTCAAAAGGTGCTTACGGACAGTTTGCGCTCCATGGAGGCAGACGGTATCATTACCCGTACTGTATATCCGGAAGTTCCCCCTCGCGTCGAATACGCTTTAAGCGAACTTGGTGAGTCCATGCGACCAATCATAATGTCCATGGAAGCTTGGGGAAATAACTATAAACAAGGACTTGAAGAATGAGCTTACAAATAAATAAAAGGTCTGTTTTTAGAATTATAATGAACAAGCGGGACTAAAAATGATATAATAAGCATATATTCTAAAAATGCCCTATCTGATTGGGGCAATAAAAAATGACAGGGGTTAGTTATGAACATAGAAGAAATCTTATCTAGAGTAGATCACACACTTTTA
>JAILDD010000085.1 GCA_024689605.1 Lachnospiraceae bacterium | reverse complement strand
TTTAACAGTCCCATTTCTTTACCCCTCGTATGATACTGTTAATTTCTTCCCTGTTATTTTATTATAGCACAAAGGCAACTGCCTGAAATTGGCTGCTGCCTTTGCTGTGTTATGTATATGGGGAAGGTACTGTTTATTTCTTTCTGCTTCTTACGTCGAATGCTACTGCGATTATAAATATCAGGCCCTTAACTATGTACTGGTATGAGATGTCTATGTTCATCAGGTTCATTCCGTTTGTAAGTGACATGATCACCAGTGTTCCGATTATGGTATTTGCAACTCTTCCAACACCGCCGCTTACTGCCACGCCGCCGATATATGAGGATGCGATGGCATCCATCTCGAAACCTACACCGGCTGTAGGAGTTGCTGACTGAAGTCTTGAGGTATAAAGGATACCGCCGCGAGCTGGTAAAAACCACTTATCCGCGTTTGATAATGCCGCAGATCTTCTGGACCACTTCCTCCTCAAGATCTGCATACATAGGTATGGTCAGTATCCCGGCTGCAATACGCTTTGCATTTTCAAGGCCGGAATCATCATACTTTCCTCTATAGCACTCATAATCTGTTATGAGGGGATAAAAATATTTCCTGGGATAGATTTTTTCTGCTGCCAGCCGGTTAAAGAGCTCATCCCTGTCGGCACCGTATTCAGCAGGATCCACGTAGACGGGAAAGTATGCATAATTCTTTTCCAGCCCTTCCTGGGGACCGCACAGCTTTATGCCCTTTACATCCTGCAGCTCGGACATATAAAGCTCATATATTTTTTTACGTTTTGCAATCTCTTCATTCAGATGGCGCAGATTGCATATGCCCATGGCTGCCTGGAACTCGCTCATTTTTGCATTTGCACCTACCTCAGCTAACTGCTCATCCTCACGTATGCCGAAATTCTTCAGATTATACATGCGCTTTCCGATGTTCTCGTCATCACAGACAATGGCACCGCCCTCTATGGTATTAAATACTTTGGTCGCATGGAAAGAAAGCATGGATGCATCACCGTAGGATGCAACGCTTTTTCCCTTGTATACTTCTCCGAAAGTATGGGCCGCATCATAGATAACTTTCAGTCCGTGCTTCTTTGCTATCCTGTCTATCTCCTCCACGTCGCAGACATTGCCGTAAACATGCACGGGAACAATGGCCCGGGTTTTCTCCGTGATAAGCGCTTCAAGCTTATTCACATCCATGGTATAGTGCTCCGGCTCGATATCGCAGAACACCGGGGTGAGATTATTACGTACTATCGCGTGGGTAGTAGACGAAAAAGTAAAAGGTGTGGTTATAACCTCGCCATCCATCTCAAAGGCCTGAAGCGCAAGCTCAAGAGCCATATGTCCGTTGGTAAACAGCTCTACATGACTGACATGCATGAAATCACAAAGCTGTTTCTGCAGCTCAATATGCTTCTCCCCCATATTGGTAAGCCAGTGGCTCTCCCATATGGGACGGATCTCTTCTATATATTCCTCAAAAGGCGGCATTGATGAACGTGTTACAAGCGTTGGCTTATCCATTTCGATCCTCCATGATGATCATTTTAATTATGTCACACTCCCGGCAAAAAAGGAGTTTCAGATCTGTATCATTAATTCTTAATTATATGATATCCGGGGCACTTAGTGTACCTCTTTGAAACGATTTAATCAGTACCCTCAAAAATACTCCGAAGTCCTAGTTTGGTCATGTTTTTGTGCAATTTTAACAATGAATCAACCTGTTTGTTATCTTTATATCGTCATTTTAACAATGTTTTAACCCCATGTTAATATTTTATTCATATTTCTATTTTATCATATAGACAGTTAAGAAAGTTCAAGTTCAAATTGTTTTCATAGTTTTCGTGCCCGGGTGGAGTCATCACCGTCCGGGCACACCTCCTTTTATAGGGGTATTTTCTTATATCAGATATCCTCCTCCAGTACACTCATTTCCATATGATCAAAATCAATCTCAGAAATAAAACTGTCAGAAGTAAAGCGTGTTTTTGAAGAACGTTTGAACTCTTTTACATTTTTATCAAGCCAGATGGGAATATCCAGATCGAATTCGTGACATGCCTCCTCAAGGGAATTTAAAACCTTGTGGGTACGGGTATCATCTTCGTTACGCTCGATGACCGTCTGCTTTATCAGATGTGCATTTTTCCATATACGGAACCAGATTCTCATAATTTTTAAGTGGTGCAGCCCTCACATATCTGTCTGCTGCCGCCTTCGCTCTCACCGTCACGAAGCATACGTTGCATGGTTTTCCAGCCGAGGGTTGCGCACTTCACACGGGCAGGCATATGAGAAATATCCTCCAGGGAAGCTGCTTCATCTAAAGACTCAATTTCTTCAGGGGTAGCAGTGCTGCGTACCATGTTCATGAATCTCTCGGCATAGGCTAGAGCCTCTTCCTTTGTGCTGCCGATTATCAGGTCCAGCATCATATCAGCGGATGCCTGGGAAATGGCACAGCCGGAGCCGTTAAAACAACCGTCCGTCACAATGTCATTTTCATCAAGCTTAAGCTGCAGATATATGTCGTCGCCGCAGCTGGGGTTCACCCCGTTAAGTATCATTGACGGCGATTCCATGTCACCCTTATGAGTAGGGTGCAGATTATGCTCATTTACTATTTCCCTGTATAAACTCTTAAGCTCCATATCCCAGCCAGCCTCTTACTTTCTTTACTGCTTCAACAAATCTCTCTGCTTCTTCTTCGGTATTGTAAAAATATACGCTCGCCCTGGCAGTAGCCCTGAACTCCATCTTAAGCCTTTCCTGCATGAATTCCATAAGGGGCTGCGCGCAGTGATGTCCTGCCCTGACAGCAATGTGCTCATCATCCAGCACCGTTGATATGTCATGGGGATGGCAGCCGTCTATGTTGAAAGTGACTATGCCCGAATGCTTTGTCACATCATCGCTTCCGTATACATGCACATAGGGAATAGACTTTAATCCCTCGTACACTATTTTTGTAACTTTATTCTCCTGCTCCTCTATAGCCTCAAATCCGATACTGTTCAGATACTCTGCTGCCGCAGCCATGCCTGCTGCCCCGGCTGCATTCACGGTTCCGGCCTCAAACTTGTGAGGGAGCTCGGCATATGTTGCAGAATCACGCTTCACATATTCTATCATTTCACCGCCGGAAAGGAAGGGCGGCATCTTCTCCAGCAGTTCCATACGTCCATACAGCGCACCTATCCCCATGGGGCCTAACATCTTGTGGCCTGAAAATGCAAGGAAGTCGGCACCGATCTCCTTCACATCCACCTTCATGTGGGGAACGCCCTGGGCTCCGTCGGCTACCATCACTCCGCCGTTGGCATGTACCAGGTCAGCCGCCAGCTTCACAGGATTCTTTACTCCCAGCACATTAGAAACGATCGCCATTCCGATAAGCCTGGTCTTTTCCGTGACACAGCTCTTTAATTTTTCTTCCGTAATGGTGCCGTCATCTTCAGGCTCTATGTATTTAAGCACTGCACCGGTAGACTTTGCCACCATCTGCCAGGGGAGTATGTTACTGTGATGCTCCATGACAGTGATCAGTATCTCATCACCCTCATGGAGATTATTTAGCCCATAGGAATATGCCACGAGATTCAGTGCTTCGGTGGCATTGCGCACAAATATGATCTCCTCGTCATGCTCTGCGCCTACGAAGCCTGCCATTGCATGCCTTGACTTTTCATATATATCCGTGGCACCCACGCTCCACTCATACAGCCCCCTTAAGGGATTTGCATTGGTAGTGCGGTAAAAGTTTTCTATTGCATCAAGCACATGCACAGGCCTCTGTGAAGTGGCCGCATTGTCAAAATAAATATATTCAGGGTTATCAGCAAGTATGGGAAAATCCCTGCGTATTGAATTTACATCCATTTAACTGTTCCATTCCGGCCCGGACTTTTACCCCGGCCCTTTCATTATTCCGCCCGTCAGACTCATGCGAATGACGGGCACAACTCATAACAAACGGTGTCATTATAACATCTTTTGCACACAGCGACAAATACCGGGATATAATGGGCATCAAAAAAAACATATTGATTAATTCATCGCGTGGTGTTATCCTTTCAAACATAAAACAGAAAGGCGCACTATCTGTGTGTTGGTGAGAAAATGAAGAACAGATAATCAGATTTGGTAAATGCAAGCAGGATAAAAGGACCTTAAGGTCTGTTTGTGTATGCCGGATTGGATTATCGTATTCATTTTGAAGCCATCAGAAGCGATGCTGTATGCATTTCGGCATATTATAAGTCTTCATTTGTATATGTGATCCACTCCGGCATGGAGTGGAATTTTTGTGCGATAAGACGGACAAGCGGCCTGCCGTGCTTGCACGCAGGCCGCTGGCGTATAGCAATTCGGTGGCTGCCATGCTTGCATGGACAGACACAAGAATTGCTATATGCCAGATGTCCGCCGTGGTTACACGGCCGGACATTTGACCGGCAACGCATCACCGAGCAGCGGACGCTGCGAGGTGGCTGAAAGGAGGATATATATGTCACAGATACAAGTGAATAACTTAACATTTGCATATGACGGAAGTGCAGATGATGTTTTTGAAAATGTAAATTTCAGTATTGATACTGACTGGAAGCTGGGATTCATCGGCCGGAACGGAAAGGGTAAGACTACTTTCCTTAATCTTCTATTGGGGAAATATTCATACCGGGGAAGCATCACAGCCGGTACCGTTTTTGACTATTTTCCATATCAGGGATCAGAAGATGATCTGAAGAAAACAGCAGCTGACCTTATTGAAGTCTGGAAGCCTCAGACAGAAATGTGGCAGGTGCTTATCCAGATGGATCAGATAAAAATGGATGCAGAATGTCTGTACAGGCCTTTTGGCAGCCTGAGCTTCGGCGAACGGACAAGGGTAATGCTGGCGGTACTTTTTGCCGGGGAAAACGAGTTTCTTCTGATAGATGAACCTACGAACCACCTGGACACCCGTGCGAGGAATGTGGTTAAAGAGTATCTCGCTTCCAAGAAGGGTTTCATACTTGTTTCCCATGACAGGGACCTGCTGGACGGAGTGTGCGATCACGTGCTGGTACTTAACCGTTCCACAATAGAAGTGCAGGCAGGGAACTTTTCTTCCTGGTGGGAGAACAAGGAAAAGCAGGATGCATACAGGCTGGCAGAGAATGAAAAACATCTCAAGGAAATAGGGAAACTTAAAAGTGCGGCAGACAGGAGCAGCCGCTGGGCGGAAAAGAACGAAAACAGTAAGATCGGTTTTGATCCTATTAAGGAGCCTGAAAGAAATATATCCACCAGGTCCTATATCGGAGCCAAGACCAAAAAGATGCAGTCCAGGGTGAAGTCCTATGAGATGCGTATGGAAAGGGAAATCGAGGAAAAGGAAGGGCTGCTTAATGATATAGAGCGGGTAACGGATCTTAAGATACAGCCCCTTTGGTTTCACAAAGAAGTTTTGATAAACGCAAAAGACCTGTCGCTTAAATATAAATCTGCCCGGCAGGAACTGTTTACGGGACTGGACTTCCGGGTAAAAAGGGGCGAAAGGGTGATCCTTTCCGGAAATAACGGATGTGGCAAGTCCAGTATACTGAAAGCTGTCCTTAATGTTTTAAACCTGTCGGAATACGGGATGGACCCGGAGCTGCTTGTATCGGGTGTTTTTGAAGCGGCAAGCGGCATGACCATATCCTATGTCAGCCAGGACACGTCTTTTCTCTCGGGGTCGCTGAAGGAATTCTGTGAAAAGAGAGGCCTGGATGAAAGCCTGTTCCTGGCAGTATTGCGAAACCTTGATTTTGGACGTGAGCAGTTTGCAAAGGATATGAAAGAATATTCTGAGGGACAGAAAAAGAAAATTCTTATAGCAGCAAGCCTGATCACGCCTGCCCATCTGTACATATGGGATGAGCCCCTCAATTATATTGATGTGTTTTCAAGGATGCAGATTGAAAAGCTGATACTGAAATACGAACCCACAATGCTGCTGGTGGAGCATGATGTCAGATTCCAGGAAAAGGTGGCTACAAATATTATAACTATTACCTAAAATATGAGGATCTTGTGCTGAACCTTAAAGATATTGAGATCCTCAATTAATCTGCAGAAAAAAAGACCATAGCTGCCGTTGAGATGATGACCGTAGCGTCAGACCTTAAGTCATGGGGTTCTGCCCCGGGTTCTGATTTACATTAAAAATGTTTATCTGATATAGGGGTTTTGTCAAGCTTTTTCAGTGACTTCCGCTGGGGCATGCTTTACAGTCACCGCTACAATTTGAAAAAATCCTGTCCACGTAAGAATCGGCTGCCGCTCTTATCTCTCCGTTGGGAATGAGCCTGGTCACTCTTGAGATATTGGACCTTATCATCATCTCCCTGGCAGCACGCTCATCAATGCCCCTTGTCTCCATATAGAAGAGCATCTCATCCGAAATCTTTCCGGCTGATGCAGCATGTCTTCCGTTCACCTTTTCTTCCTCACCAAGGATCAGGGGGATAGCCTTATTTACAACATTTCTGCCGAGCATGAGGATATTTTCCTCCTCGTCACCGTCAGCACCCACAGAACCTTTTCTGAAATCAAGGGTTTCC
>JAILDD010000252.1 GCA_024689605.1 Lachnospiraceae bacterium | reverse complement strand
ATCAGTACTGGCATCCAGTCTATCCAGCAGTCTCGCCAGTTTAGGTGCATGTCCAGGCTGTATTCCCTTTTTTGATCCGGTTTCGAAAAACTCTTTCAAACCTTTATGTGAAAAGGATTTTATCATGATTTGATTATAACCTGTAACGTGTCACGTGTCAACGTTTCATTTCATCGCGGCCCAATGTCAATGCTTACTACTGAATACGTTTTATCTCGGTCTTAATAGCAATTCACAGATTGCTCGGAGCCATCGAACCACGCGGTTTTTCGCCCCTCATAAGTAGTCCTTTTGTAGTCAAAATCAGCGGGAATTCCTTCCATATGGCCTGAAACCCGCTCTATTCTTGGTTCAGAGCTGTAGTCCTTCTTTACTGCCGTGGCATACGAAAAGCAGTCGAATCATAGCGTTCTCTCCTCCTGTATTGCCCTATTATGCCGTATTTTGCGGCCTTTTGGCAAGGGTGTAATTGATGTTCGTATATCATGGAAAACGCACAGATAATGCAGATCACGGCATATCGCGGCATATGTAGGACTTCAAAAGTAGTAAAAACGTAGTCAGTTTCTAGGGTACCGACTACTCCAAAAAAGGTGCAGATTTTCGCTTTCTATCGATTTTGGCCGAAAAAAGGTGCAAAATCGACAAAAGGTGCAAAACGGATGTCCTCGGCTACTGAAAAAGGTGCATCTTCCGAGGAGCGCATGAACAGGCGGTTCGCAGACAGGCAAAAAGGTGCAGTGTGACTACTGAGATGACGGATTGGCGCTTTATAAACAACTATCTTACATTCCGGATTACTGCCATATTCAATTCCACCTAATACCTAAGTACCTGACCTTCTAGTATCCAATCCCAGTTCTTAATATTATTCTTATCTGCGAGATCCTTAACTGTTGTCTTAAACTTCTTTGCTATAACCGATAAGGTATCTCCTCGCCTGACGGTATAAGTCCCCGTAACCTGTGTCGTTGTTCCTGTGCTTGCGGTAGTCTTTCCAGATGAAGCTCCTCCGTCTTTATATACAAGCATAAAGGCATACCCATCAAGGTTAAGGGTTGTAGTTAATGTACTGTCCGAAGTATCAGTATCCATAAAGCATATTGCCTGACCTACCTGATTTAGCCCAAGCAGAGCAAAGCTTCTTCCTGCCCTCCTGTATCCCTCTGGGATCATCAATACTAACTTTCCGGTCTTTAAACTATAGTCCGCCTTATCGTTTACGAGAAGACTAAGTGTATAGGCTTCACTGTACCCTGCAGGCATAGATGTATTAAAGGAAAGTCTTGCAAGGCTCCCCTGCTCCTGCTTTAGGCAAAAACTGCTATAGGATGCCTGCTCATAATTTGAAACAAGCAGGTTTGGATTCTCGGGGTTTGATTCAGATGAAGATGAGCTCTCTTCTTCCTCATCAGCAGAAGGGGTCGGTGTTGTCACCTGCTGCGATTCGGTAACAGTAAGTGATATATCTATTATCGGGCTGGACAGATCTGTCTTTTCGTCACCGTTGCATTCTTCACTGAATACCTTTAGAGTATAAGAGCCTTTTGTGAGCCCTGCCGGAATGGTAACACTTGCTGTACCACTCATACTGTCATTAGCAATATGCCCGTAATACAGAGCAACGCCACTGCTATTTGTAAGTATGACGGAGACATACTCCTTATCTCCTGTATCTGCTTCCGAATATGTTATCGGAACTGTCCAGGAACTGTAGCCTTCAGGCATGGAGACTGTAGCACCAGTATCCGCAGATGCCGTAAAATCATTACGGCTACTAACGAGAATTGTCAGTTTCCACTCGTTGCCAGTGTAAGATCCTACCTCCTTGAGTGTCCCTATCGTGTCGCCGGCGTCTTTGCCGCCTTCGGCGGCAGATGTAAAGATGATGGATGAAAGATTTAAATTAAAAGCGGGCCGTGCGCCGGGAGGATCGGTAGTGCCGCTGACACCGTAGGTATAGCGCACGTCACCGTAGCCATCGACGAGCGCGGCAGTGGTATCACCGCAGCCCGGCGAGCGCAGCCACCAAAATGAGTTGGCCCAATCCGGATGTTCCGGATTAGCTTTACGGAGATCTGAATTCATATCATTTGCTTCTGCTGCAGACAGCGGCCACATAACAGCATTTGATACAGCTTCCCCGCTTATCTTATTATTGTCATATCCTTCATTTCCGTAATTTGCACTTCCCCCTTCAAGTGTTCTTTTTGCAGCAGCAGCTTTTTCTTCTGTCGAAAGCCTGCCTGCAATGGTCTCTATCATGGACTTGAGATTGTTTCCTGAGTAATTATTGCTGTGCGGATAAGATGAGTCAAAGGCACCATACGAAATATTCCCCGATGCGATAAGTGTCAGTGTTCCGGATGAACTTGCGACACCATCGGTGCCTCCTCCATAACCAATAACCCGCCAGGTGTCCGAACTGCTATCATAATACACAGTCTGTGCGGATGATGTATTGACACCATCCGAAATGGCTGATGCACCAAGCTGGATATCTTTCCCTGTTCCTGCAGCATATACTG
>JAILDD010000195.1 GCA_024689605.1 Lachnospiraceae bacterium | reverse complement strand
CCATCATAGAAAGCATCACTTACAAAGCTACAAATATCCGGATGCATCCTAAACTGATGCGTCAAAGGGATTGCCTTACGTCGTTGACCATTTGAAAACATATCAAAAAGTCGCTCGAAAAGGCTTTTTTCTATCTCAGGTATATCCTTGAATTTGGGATCATCCGCCAGCATTTTCAGTACATCAGGTTCCAACATATGCGGCAGCTGCTTGTGATCACCTACCAATACAAGTTTCTTACCCATAGACATCGGTATAAAGAGGTCCAAAGGATTGGCTCTCGCAGCTTCATCAATTATTACAAGATCAAATGTTTTATCAATATCTCCGCGAAGGTCTAAGCTAGTCTGACACGTAGCCGCCGTAGTCATGGAGTATTTTTTCACTATGTTCTCATAATCCTGTTCAAGACGTACTAAAAACTCACTCAGAATCAGTGATTTTTTACTCTCCATGCTGGACAACGTCTTCAAGTAATGCTTTGAAAAAACATTTGCCAGAGTTAATATGCATTCATTGATTTTGTCTTTATCTTGGATATCGATAACAATCCGATCACTGCAGAATCTCTTTTTCAACACGTCAACAGCTTTTACATAGTTTACAAAATCATCTTCTGAATAATCGTCTTCCCCCACCTTTTCGATTGCCAGAAGAATGTCTTCATTTATAGCTAAATCGTCATTTATTCTGATATAAGCGGCCAGTTTTCTTGCATTTCTGGATCCATCATCTTCAAAGCTTTCCTTCGTGGTCCTTTGGGATTCTATTTTAGCTACAATCGGATCATCGTAATCATCACCAGATGAAGCAGCCTCTGCGGCCATAATAATAGCCTTCGCCTCGGCAACGAGCCTTTCTGGATATGATATTTCGACATAATCAAGGTAATGATTGATCAACTCCGTTGCTTTATCCAGAGGCTCACCCGCATTTTTATACGAAAGGAACTCATCATCCAGTGTTCTTTTTTTCTCAACAAACTCAGGAGCTTCATTATCTTCAATCATTCCCGTTATCGTGCTGCATAACCCCTTATACCAATTTTCAAGCGAGCGCTGGTATTGTTCTTTACTGCTCTCCATTGCCCTCTTTGCTGTTTTTCGATACGCAGGAATATCTCCAGGCAAAGGAGCAGAAATAGCATTATCTACAGCTTCGTTTTGAAAACTCGAAATCAAAATCTTTGGGCTCCGTAAGGCATGTTCAGGGTTTGCCTTTTGAAGCTGTTTTTCTTCCGCCTCAAATATTTCCCGGAACCTTTCGCATATCGCTTTTATAACCGTAGTCTTTCCTGTGCCTGGCGGGCCTTGGATTAACGCAATATCCGGTGTGTTGACTGCCAATTCAAGTGCTTCTATTTGTTCCTTGTTCAGATCATTTGCTCGCTTAAAGTTCCTGCGAAGCTGTTCTGTAACAGCTTTATGATTTCCCCATGCGTTAGGCAATTCATATCCGGATGCACCGGCCTCAATAAGCGCAACAATAGACTTGATTGGTGCCTTGTGCTTAATCATACGCTCTCTAGCTGCCAATCTCCGTGCCATGATATACATGTCACCAGCCGTATATAGTTTCAACACTCCTGTTGCAGGTATTTCATCTACAGAATCATTGGTCTCATAAAATGTTGTTATCTTATTATCTGTGATCTTTTTTATCTGACCAACAGCATGCTGTTTTTTTCTCACACGATTGTTTAGCTGATCTGTAGCCGACTCTATCTCAGATGCACCGAGCTCCTTCCCTTTCATGGCATCATCTAATTCTTCATTTACTGCAAATTCGTATGTCACCCCGTTTACTTCTGTTCTGAAGGTATAAGAACTATATCTAATCTCTCCAAACTCCTCACTTTCTGCGTCCAAAAGTTTCTTACTTAGAGCATCATATGCTTCCCAACGAGCAAAATATGATGCAGGATTAGATATCCTCTCTATATCAGCAGCCAAGGCATCGTTAACGAATGACTGATCGGACTGCGCAACAAAATGTATCTCCGGTGCAACAAAAATATCTACCGGAACATCATATTTTTCTTTTAAATATCCTATACTATCGGCCAGAATCCCTCGTGCTGTATTTTGTGCAATCAGGAACCTCTTCCCACCGATAAATCTTATGTTGGCATTCTGCTTC
>JAILDD010000202.1 GCA_024689605.1 Lachnospiraceae bacterium | reverse complement strand
AGGCTATGATAACGTGATCTATGAGATATGTAACGAACCTAACGGCGGTGTAAACTGGCCTACCATTAAGAATTATGCAGAGCAGGTAATCCCCGTTATCAAGAAAAACAACCCTGATGCAATAATAATAGTAGGAACTCCCACCTGGTCACAGGAAGTGGACAAGGCAGCCGCAGATCCCATCACGGGCTATACAAATATCATGTATACCCTGCATTTCTATGCGGCAACACATAAGGACAGCCTGAGGAAGACCATGCAGAATGCCATAAACAGCGGGCTTCCCATTTTTGTAACTGAGTTCGGAACCTGTGATGCCAGCGGAAGCGGCGGAAATGATTTCAATTCCGCTAATGCCTGGGTAGAGCTGATGGACAAGAATTCCGTAAGCTACTGCATATGGAGCCTTTGCAACAAGAATGAAACAGCGGCTCTTATCAACTCCGGCTGCAGCAAGACATCGGGCTGGTCGGAATCCGATCTTTCAGATGCCGGCAAGTGGTATGTTGGCGTGCTGAATAACGGAGTGCCCCTGGGATCTCTTGATATTAATGACAGTTCTCAGAGCAGTCAGCCAAGTGATAATAGTAATAACAGCAGCTCCTCAGAACCTGCAGCCAGCAGTTCTTCAGGAAATACCGGTGTGACCCTTACACAGAGCAACCACTGGAATGACGGCAAGGCCGATTTTTATCAGTATGTTGTAAATGTAAAGAATACAAGCAGCAGCAAGATCTCCGGCTGGAGCGTGACAGTAAGCTTCGGAGGGAATGTAAGCATCGACCAGTCCTGGAGCGGAAATATCACTGCATCAGGCAATACCGTCAGCATAAAGCCCCAGGATTTCAATTCTTCACTGGCAGCGGGCGAAAGCGTTGAAGTGGGCTTCATAGTAAAGACGAATGAGAGCCTGGGAACACCTGCGGTGACAGTGGGGAACTGACTGAACTTAAGGCATAAGCGAGTACGGCAATTAATAATAGCAATATGAAAGATAAACGAAGGGCAAAAAGGGAATCAAAACATCTGCATACAGTGTTCAGTACAGCCATAATGATACTGGCTTTGTCTCTGACTGCCGGCTGCGGTCTGGGTAAGGGAGGTCAAGACAGTGTTTCGGACAGTGATGCTTCCACCGGTACTCTGGCTGACCTGGCGGCAAGAAACACCTCAGATCCGGATGCAGAAGTGCCGGGCGATATTGGCTTTACGTCTGTCCCTGTTGAAGGAGACACAAGTGATGCTGCTGAACAGGACAATGGTTCTGATACGGAAAAAGATGCCCCCCAGCCCGACAGTCTTGTAAGGGAGCAGGCACCGGATTCCCTTTCTACAGAAGATGTCAGCATTTATTTTACCAATACCAGCGGCGTAGATATCGAGCATATGTGCATCAGTACTGAGGACGGTGATGTGGATATGTATGAGATTCTTGGAATTTCCAATCTTCCTGATGCCGGCTTTTTCCATTATACGGGAGCTATCCTTGATTCATATGCCCAGGATGATGCAGTCGGAATCATAATCGTTGCCCAGGATAAGATCGGGAACATATATGAATTCGGCGGATGTACCCTCTACGACTTGCAGAACAGCACAGTAGTCCTCAGCCGTGACAGAGAGAGCAGGGAATACGTAGTTAAGCTGGACTGATTTATCAGAATGTTAGTATTAGTTCTGATTCGGGGGCTTCACTTAACAATTAATGTTCCTTCAATAAAACACCCCGTGTGCTTTCTCACACGGGGCTATTTTATTCATAGGGGGGTAATTGGGTTTTAAATAATTAAGCTTCTACCTTAGGAAGCTTTGCAAATGAAGCCTGAAGCTGTTCATCTGTAGGTATCTCGTCAGTCATTTCTCCGTTGTGGAACTTCTCATAAGCTACCAGATCGAAATAACCAGTTCCGGTGAGACCGAATACTATGGTCTTTTCTTCGCCGGTTTCTTTGCACTTAAGTGCCTCATCGATAGCAACCCGTATAGCGTGTGAGCTTTCAGGTGCGGGGAGGATACCTTCAACACGGGCGAACTGCTCAGCTGCTTCGAATACGGATGTCTGCTCTACGCTGGTAGCTTCCATATAGCCATCATGATAGAGCTGTGAAAGTGTGCTGCTCATTCCGTGGAAACGTAAGCCGCCTGCGTGGTTGGCTGAAGGAATGAAGCTGCTTCCCAGTGTGTACATCTTTGCAAGAGGGCAGATCATACCGGTATCGCAGAAGTCGTATGCATATACGCCTCTTGTGAAGCTGGGGCATGATGCAGGCTCAACAGCGATGATGCGGTAGTCAGCTTCTCCGCGGAGTTTCTCGCCCATGAAAGGTGCGATAAGGCCGCCTAAGTTTGAACCGCCGCCGGCACATCCGATGATGATGTCGGGCTTGATGTTGTATTTATCAAGAGCTGCCTTAGCCTCCAGACCGATAACTGACTGGTGGAGCAGTACCTGGTTCAGCACGCTTCCCAGTACATAACGGTATCCGGGATTCTTTGTTGCTACTTCAACAGCTTCGGAGATTGCACAGCCGAGGCTTCCGGTGGTTCCGGGATGCTCAGCAAGGATCTTCTTACCGACTTCCGTAGTTTCTGAAGGTGAAGGTACAACGGATGCTCCGTATGTGCGCATTACTTCGCGGCGGAAAGGCTTCTGCTCATAGGAAACCTTAACCATGTATACCTTGCAGTCAAGACCGAAATATGAGCATGCCATGGAAAGCGCTGTACCCCACTGGCCTGCACCGGTCTCAGTGGTCACACCCTTCAGTCCCTGCTTCTTTGCGTAGTAAGCCTGAGCAATAGCGGAATTCAGCTTGTGGCTTCCGCTGGTGTTGTTTCCCTCGAATTTGTAGTAGATTTTGGCAGGTGTCTGGAGCTTTTCTTCCAGGCAGTAAGCTCTTACTAAAGGTGAGGGACGGTACATTGTATAGAAGCTGCGGATCTCATCAGGAATATCGATATAAGGTGTATTCTCATCCAGCTCCTGTGCAACCAGCTCCTCGCAGAAGATAGGTGAAAGCTCTTCTGCGGTAAGGGGCTTGCCCGTTCCGGGATTTAAAAGGGGAGCGGGCTTATTTTTCATATCAGCCCTCATGTTATACCATGCCTTGGGAATCTCATCTTCTGATAAATAGATCTTGTAAGGGATTGTTTTCTCTGACATATTTGTCTCCTTTCTTTTGCCCGTACACTTTTTAAGCATGTACGCAAATCTGTTATGGTGGGACAAAAAAATACCTGCCCCACAGTAGTTTTTACTGCTGGGACAGGTATGAATATTCTCATCCTGCGGTGCCACCCGGCTTGGTGTAAAATATACACCCACTTAAGCATACCATCATATGCCGGATTTTTTACGGAGTTCCGCTCCGTCTCACATACTCCGGTTCCCCGTTTCTGCTCGCCCTCAGAAGTCCATTCGGCTTAAACACTTTTGCTGCGATCACACCATCCGCAGCTCTCTCTGAAAAGGAGGTCTAAACTTACTCACTCTTCTTCAACGGTTTATTTGAGTGTAACACAGACAAAAAAAGTATGTCAAGATAAAAATTTTAAGCG
>JAILDD010000140.1 GCA_024689605.1 Lachnospiraceae bacterium | reverse complement strand
AGATACGTCAGATCAGCGAGAGCATAGAGACAGAGAACGAAGAGATGAGCACTATCAATGCGACTATAGAAGAGCTTCACGCAGCTGCTGATGAGATTGCAAAGATGGCGGAGACTCTATACAACTGATAATAAATAAATGAAAATTAAAAGTGCCGCCGGTTTCCGTGAGGGAATTATCCCAAGCAGAAATGGCGGCACTATTAGCCCAAAGCACTTTATGCTATGGGTTTACAGATATTAATAATCGCTGCACAATAAGAACCGATAGGTTCTGAACAGTTATTTGAGGTGGGGATAACTGGTGGATCAGAGTAAGGACACAGGGAGCTTCATAAAGAGAAAAGGCCGGCTGGTACTGGCTATATTAGCTCTGGCAGCATATGTCGGATATGCTGTCTCGACTTTTATGGAAAATAGTTTCTGGATAGAACTGTTTTCTCCTGTCATGACTATTCTCTGCGTTATCGTGATACTGGCATGTATGAAGGATATGGGAAAGTTCCGTATCCTTGCGATTCTGCTTGCTTCCGGTATAGGAATGTGGGCAGTAGCGGATATAATCCTGTTCGTAAATGATATCTTCCTGCATATGGAAGAACCCCAAAATACCCTGGTAAGAACTATCTATCTTGCTCCAAACTATCTGTACGGTTCAACCATTATTCTATATTTATATTATAAGCTCAAGAAAAGAGATCTTCTTGTTACTGCGGCCAATGTTTTTCTGATAACTATCATAAGTTTTGCTGTTGTAGCCAAACTGGTTCAGGCCGCAGGCGTGCTTTCGGAGAATGACCCGGCACTTATAAGGGCATATGCATATTTTTTCGTGAATATCGTTATTGTGGTTGGTGGATGCCATGTTATTTATTATATCGGTTACGGAAACCTGAGAAGGGGAACCAATCTGATACCCATATGTATCATGGGATATATACTGATCGATTTCCGTTATTCCTACATTGAGGCTATCGGAAAGGATCCGGAAAATATCTACATGGATCTTCTGTATATGCTGTTCATGGTGGGCATGGCCTGGGGTACATTGTCCCAGGCACATAATAAGTATGAATATGTCCTGAAGGAAAACGGAGAAGAGGGCAGACGCATGATCTATGTGCGTCTCATCATCCCCATACTTATAGTAGTGGTGGTGGTACTCCGTTTGACCGGCGTATTATCACAGGCGGAATTTTCATATATCCTGATCGCCCTGCTGGCATATTTCATCATGTATGCCCTGCTGCAGAACAGCGGACTCAGCGAAAAGCTTTTGAAGCAGCAGCAGGAACTGAATACTTCCCTTGAGGCACAGGTGGAGGAAAAGACGCAGGATCTTAAGAGGGTAAACCGTGACCTTGAGTACCTGTCATCGACGGACCTGCTTACGGGGCTTTTTAACAGACGGCATGGTTTAAAGGTGCTGAACAATCTGATCTACGATTCAGAAAAATACCAGACAAAATTTGCGGTGTTTGGCATAGATTTAAATCACTTCAAGCCTGTCAATGATACCTACGGCCATGAGATGGGTGACCGCGTGCTGGAGGAATTCGGAAAGAGGATGCGTGATCTTCCGGCCAGGTATACCTGTATAAGGAACGGCGGCGATGAGTTTGTCATATTCTTTTCCCATGTAAATGACAGGAATGATGTCGAGGAGGCTGCAAGGGAACTGCAGAATGTTTTCAACAAACCGCTGGTGATTGATAATTTTATATTCAGCCTGTCAGCCAGCATAGGAATTGCCATTTATCCCGAGGATTCCATTAATGCAGAGGATCTGCTCCAGTATGCGGATGCCGCGATGTACATGGTAAAGCGCAGCAAGAACCGTGACGATTTCCGTTTCTTCGACAATAATATGGTTACGGATGTGGAAAGGCGTCGGAATATAGAAAAGCAGCTTAAGCATTCCGAGCTTGAGGATGATTTTCTTCTGTATTATCAGCCCCAGTTTGATACGGCAGACGGAAGCATCGTAGGCGTCGAGGTCTTTCCCCGCCTGCGTGTAAAGGGTTTTGAGGACTGCACTCCAGGTGAGCTGATACCTATTGCTGAGGAAAGCGGAATGATGAGCCAGCTGGGAATGTGGACTGCCCATAAATCCATGGAGCAGGTGGCAGCCTGGAACAAAAAATATGGACTGAACCTGAGCACTACCATAAACCTCGCTCCGCTTCAGCTCCTGGATGCAGATTTTATAGAGAGCCTTGAAAAAGTTATTGAACGGCTTGAGATAAAGCCCTCCGATCTGATACTGGATGTCAGCAATGAGGTAATGATGGGTGCTGCGGAATCAGCCAAGGATACGCTGCGCACTTTCCACCAGTTCGGTTATACGCTTTCGCTGAATGAATTCGGCGGAGGAGATATCAATATTTCTTACATCAGGGACTGTGGTTTCTCCACCATCAAACTTGCCCGTACCCTTATCCCTCAGGGGATAACGGATCCCGACCGCATGGAGATAATCCACGCCCTTCTGGCACTTGCCAAAGAGATGAAGGTAGAGATAGTTGCAGTGGGTATTGAGACCGATGAACAGGTGGAACTCATGCGGAATCTGGGCATCCGTGTCATGCAGGGATACTATTACAGCAAGCCTGTTTCCGCTGAAGAGCTGGAGCAGAGGCTGAAGGAAAAGTAAAACTAAAAAGCTCACCGTCGTACGGTGAGCTTTTTTTATATATTGCGCGGGCTGCCCTATTGTTATGCGGGTATAAGCATATGCTCAAATTCCCAGTATGTAATCTCGTGAGGGTGATTGGCATCGATGCTCCATCTGACTTCATAGAACCATTCTATTCTTTCTACACCCTGCACATATCTCTGTTCCATATTGATGACTGTGCCCGGGCGTGAACCCCATTTGCTCTGAACCTGATCACCGATATCGAATAAAGGTGTTATATTTGCAAGGCCGTCTCCGCCTGTGCCGCCCACTGCACTCATAATCTCATCATCTGTTAATTCTCTGTTTGCACTCTGTCTTGCCATATCCTTGAGTTCCTGCATTGTAACCTTCTTATCTGTCATTGCTTTTTCCTCCTCTGATTTCGTTTTAGCTGATTGCTTTGGATCAGCTTCTTTTTGTGTTCCTTATGGTTTGATAATAACTGTTCAGGTTCCGGCTTTCAATAAATCACACATATCTGGTCGTATTATATGCTTAAGTGGTAGTAAAGCAGAAAAAAACCATTATAGGTCCGGAAATAAGTTTTTTTAAATTAATGAGTTCGGCAGATAATGAAAAGCGGCAAATATTTAAGAAATAATTAAGAAATACCCCTTGACGCACAATACTATGCGGCGTATAGTATAAGGCATAGAATGATATGTGACTTAAAACAGTATTGATGCCATATAAACGGCAGAAAGGAAAAATATGGAAAACCAGATGAAGCGGGGGCTTCTGGACGTATGTGTCCTGGCAGCCATCAGGGATGAGGACTCCTATGGTTACCGCATCGTAAAAGACTTAAGTCCTTATGTGGAGATTTCCGAGTCGACACTGTATCCGATACTGAGGCGCCTGGAAAACGGGCAGATGCTTACGGTACGGACAGCCGAGCATAACGGGCGGCTCAGGAAATATTACCACATCACAGATTCCGGCATCGAACGCCTTAAGCAGTTTGAGAGTGAGTGGAAGGAACTTATGCAGATTTACGAGTTTGTAACAAGGGGAGGAGAGAAATGAGCAAGACTGAATTTATAGAACAGCTGAGGGCAGCACTGAACGGCCTGTCCGAAGAGGATCTTAAAAAGTCAGTGGACTACTATGAAGAGGTGATTGACGACCGCATAGAGGACGGAATCTCGGAAGAGGAAGCCATAAGCGGTCTGGGAAGCATCGATGAGATAAAGAGCAGGATACTTGAAGACATTCCCATCAGAAAGATCGTTAAGGAAAAGATCAAGCCGAAAAGGAGTCTTGCAGGATGGGAGATAGCACTTCTGGTGATCGGTTCTCCGGTGTGGGTACCCATAGTGCTGTCGCTGATCATCACAGGATTATCCCTGTATATGTCGTTCTGGATCATCATCCTTTCGCTGTATGTGACAGACCTTTCATTGTTTTTAGCAGGAATCCTTGGAATAGTACTGGCATTTATGCAGACAAACGGATTTGCAACAGGCCTGTTCTTAAGCGGCATAGGCGTAACACTGACAGGAGTATCCGTACTTTTATTCTTCGGATTCAACCAGATCACTAAGGGAATGTTTATCTTAAGTAAGAAGTTTGTGCTCTGGCTCAAGAAGCTTTTTGTAGGCGAGAAGAAATCTGCAAATTAACTACTTAGGACTGCCCAAAATTTTTAAAGCTGAGGGCGTGCAAAAGAGTAAACTAGCTGATCCGCAAATTAATGACGAGGAGGAGAAAATGAAAATAGTGAAAAATGTAACATTATTTACAGCACTGGGAATGGTTATTATCGGTGTGATAATGATAGTAGGTGCACTTGCAAGCGTAAAATTTGACTTTACAAAGCTGGTCAGGACGGTGGAATACGAGGAAAAGACCTACGACATCACGGAGGACTTCAGCAATATCGATATGCAGGTTGATTCCCAGGATGTGTGGATAGAAAGATCGGATGATGAAAATACCCACTTCGTATGCTATGAATGTGATAGCGAGTGGTTTGAGGTGTCGGTCCAGGATGGCACCCTGGTCATAGATAACAAGCAGTATGATCACATTAACATTATGGTAAATATGGAAACGGGCGACCATTCCACGCTCTATCTTCCAAAGGATGTGTATGAAAATCTGAGTGTGAAGAACGGTTCCGGTGACCTGGTGGCAAAAAAGGATGCCTTTACTTTTGAAGATATTGATGTAACCATAGGCAGCGGTGACGTAACACTTTCCAATATGTCCGCAGATGATCTGATACTGTATGCCGGAAGCGGTGACCTGAATATGGATAGCATTGACGCAGGCAGCGCAGACCTTAAGTGTGGAAGCGGAGATATCAGTGTAGCAAACTGTAACATAGATGACTTCGTAAATGGTAAGGTCGGTTCCGGTGATGTGGGATGTTCACAGGTTTCGTGTAATTCGGTTAATTTCCATACTGACAGCGGTGATGTCACTGTGAACGGCTTAAGCTGTAAGTCGGATATAGAAACTGTGGCAAGCAGCGGCGATATACTTCTGACGGATGCTGTAACGGAAACAAGTTTTACTGCATCCACCGGAAGTGGCAACATACTGCTGGCAGCCTGTGATGCCGAAGAAATGGAGCTAAAGACAAGCAGCGGCGACATCACCGGTACACTAAGGTCCGCAAAGAAATTTGATGCAAAGACCGGAAGCGGTGACATCCGCGTGCCCTCTGACGGTGACAACGGAACCTGCACGGCTAAGACCGGCAGTGGAGATATCGAGCTGAGCTTAGCGGAGTGAGGATGATCATCTAAAACTTCCCACATATAGTCTGTGGACAGAACGGTGAGTGGGAAGTTTTATATATCATCTGTTGAACACCTGACGGAGAGATCTGTCAGGTGTTTTTACGCTTATAGCTAATAAAGTATGATTATGTTAAAATATTGATGACTATCCAGTACAGCCCGAAGCATTTGCTGTCATGGATGTACAAATAAAATCACACGAGGATCTTATGGCTGAACCTAAGAAAAAAAGTGCTTTAAGAAAAGCTTTAAGCAGAGTATATAACAAAGGCTATGCGGTGGGTGCCCGTGCCTTTTATCTTAATAACGGAAAACTTATGCGCGGAACCCAGGCGGGAAACGACTGGCTGTATAAAAGCCTGCTGGACGATAAGCCCTTCATGATGATCAGGCCCGGCATAGAAGAGCTGGGACGCTTCCACTTGTATGACCAGTATGGCGGTGATCCCGAAAGGATCAGCAAGCTGAAGCTGGACTGGTGGGACTGCGATGACCTGTATTATTACGGACAGCGTATGGAAGAAGCCTATGCTGCCTGTGATGGAATATGCTGCTGGTATGTGCCTAAGAGAGGCGAGGCAGGTCTTGTAAAAAAATACGCGCCCAATGCTGCCAGGGTAGAGACCGGCTTTCTTAATTTTTCCAGCGCGTATGAGATAAATAAACCTTTCTGGCTGGAGGCCCTTAAGGGAAAAAGAGTGCTGGTTGTCACGCTTTTCGACAGGGAGGTACTGGACCAGTATGTAAAAAGGGACAAGATCTTCCCTGACCACCTGCTTCCCGAGTTTGCTGACCTGCAGACATATAAATCCGTATGGTTTTCAAGAGCTCTTGACGACCACCATGATCCCCGCTTCAAGGAATGGCAGGAGGCCCTTGAGTACCAGCGCAATGATATTGAGAAGCTGGACTTTGATGTGGCTCTGCTTGCCTGCGGTACTTTCGGTCCCCACATTCAGACCACGATCAAAAAGATGGGAAAGAAGTCTGTATATCTGGGCGGTGATCTGCAGCTCTATTTCGGTATAAGAGGCAAGCGCTGGGACAACGGTTTCCCGGAGTTGCAGCGTTTCTACAACGACGCCTGGATCCGTCCCTACGGAGAAGGACCTCTGGGAGGAGCAGCCTTCCAGGACAACGGTGCATACTGGTGATGAAAAGGCATAAAAACATCATAGCATTTTTTCTGATCCTCTTTTTTTTGTTGTCTTTTTCTGATCCTATTTTTTCAAATGCTGCTCCGAGGTTTCTTGATACCGGTGATGAACTTGTGATAGTCATCGACCCGGGACACGGCGGAGAAAATGAGGGAACCGATACATCAGAGGTATTGGAAAAATACCGGACACTAATTACAGCCCAGGCCATGTATGAGGAGCTTTTGAAATATGACGGCGTAAAGGTATACATGACCAGGACTGATGATGTGGATATGTCATTAAAAGAAAGGGCGGAGTTTGCCGCATCCGTCGGAGCGGATTACCTCTTCAGCCTTCATTATAATGCATCTGAAGAACATGCTATTTACGGCACGGAGATTTGGATCCCCGCAACTTTTCCCTATATTGATCACGGATATCAGTTTGCAGAAGTCTGGCTGGGGGAGATGTCAGCCATGGGACTGCACAACCGCGGGGTTAAGACCAGGATAAAAAATAATGGTGAAGAGTACTACGGCGTGATCCGTGAAGGAAAGGAACGGGGCATTACTACGGTAATATTGGAACACTGCCACCTTGATGCGTCACAGGATGAGACCTTTTGTGACACCGAAGAAAAGGAAAGGGCTTTCGGAAGGGCAGACGCCACTGCAGCTGCCAAGTATTTTGGATTAAGGAGTACAGTCCTTGGGGTGGATTATTCCGGAACGGAGCTGGCTCAGCCGGCACTGCCGGATCTTGGCATCCTTCCGCTTACATTCAGCACGGCTCCTGAGACCTGTGAACTGGAACTTACGGAACAGGATGAAGAAAGCGGAGAAGTTACGTTTCAGATAAACGCAGCCGACAGCAACGAGCTTTTGGAATACTATGAGTACAGTCTTGATGGAGGAGAAAGCTGGCAGGGGATAACGACCTGGCCCGGCTATGCTTATAATGCATCATCGAATCAGAAAAATGCTACCCTTAAACTGACTTTATCCAGGGAAACGGATACGGAAGTACGGGTGAGGGTTTATAACTATTACGACCAGAAAACGGAAAGCGCACCGGTAACTGTGCACTTTAAGTATATGGATGAACAGGCGGCGGCCGCCCTTGAGTGGGAACAGGCTCACAGTGGAGACGAAGGTATCCCACAGTCAGACGATCCTGATACTGGAGATGATCCTGATATCCTGGATCCAGAGGGAAATGTTACTGCCGATGATATGGGTATTTCCGATGGTGGAGCCTATGAAATCGAAGGCAATGGGAATACAGACAATCCTGCGATCGCAGATGATGCGCAGCCGGAGCAAAACCGCAATGACCGTCTTATAATCCTGATTGCCATAGGTGTTGGGTCTATTGCGACAATAATTGTGATCGTTCTATCTTTAAGAAAGAAGGAACAGGAAGAGAAGAAGAGAAAACACTAAAGAATCGATGTATTAATCCTGCTTTCTCAGATGGTTCCATCTTACAACAGCAACCCCGATGATTATCGCATAGCCTACAAAACTTAAGGTTTCTGGTATTTCTGCAAAGAAGAAAAATCCAAGCATTGCTGCAAATATGACCTGTGTGTAGTCAAAGACTGAAATTTCTTTGGCCGGTGCAAACTTGTATGCGCTGGTGATGCCGAACTGTCCGATGGCGGCGCAGCACCCTGCCAGTATGAGGCATACGAACTGTCCCAGTTCCATGGGATGATAGGCAAATATTATAAACGGAAGCGATATCAGTGACGAGAAAACCGAAAAACAGAACACGATGATATTGGTCCGCTCCCCCTTTTTTCCAAGTTTTCTTACAAATGTATAAGCTACGCCGGCACCGAAGCCGCCGTAAAGTCCTAAGAGCGCAGGCACAGCTTCAAGTCCGCCTGAAGGTCTGATGATGAAGAGCGCACCGATGAAGGCTATCAGTGTCGCAAGTATATCAAGCTTTGAAGGAATTTCTTTTACTACTATTATAGAAGCGAGTATGGCAAAAAAAGGCGACAGCTTGTTGAGCATGTTTGCATCCGATATTGGCAGTCTGTCTATTGCATAGAAATTTGCCACAACGCCGCTGGTACCGAAAAGACATCTCATGAGTATGTCCACACGGTTTCCCTTTGGCACGTAAAATTTTTCTTTGCTGCGAAGAAGCGGTATCAGCACAATGACTGCAGCAATCGCATTCCTGAAGAAAACTTTCTGCATTGTGGGGATGTCACCGGAAAGACGCACAAAAAAAGTCATAAGGGAAAAGCCGAAAGCTGCTGCGATTATGCAGAGGATTCCCTTAACATGGCTGTTCATTTTTTTCTTACTGTTCGTATCCGTAATGCTGCTCTCCCGCATATACCAAAGTGTTAAGGCAGAACCTGCCGACTGCCGCTGAATATTATAGCAAGTGTATTGATGAAAAAAAAGGGTAATGATACAATAGGGAAGCATATGTTGGTCATCAGGGAGGAATAAGGATAATTATGAGAAAATGTCAGAATTGTGGATTTGAGGTTGCGGATGATGCAGTATTTTGCAAGTCCTGCGGCTCAAAGATAATAGTATCCGAATCACCACAGGAAACACAGTTCCAGGGTGGACAGACGGCAGCCTTTGGACAGACGGATCCTGCGGGACACACCGGTCAGACAGGGTATACAGAAAATATCGGTAATACCGGCAGTACCGGAAATACCGGATATGGTGCGCCCCGGATGGAGGATGTTACAAATTCCGCTGAGCAGGTTTCCAGCGGACCTTCGACATCAACAGAGATAAAACCCAAGGATAACAAGGCGCTTATCGGTGTTATTATCGGTGGTGTTGCGGCTCTGGTTGTTTTGATATTGCTGATAGTTGTTATCATTCTGGCAGTAGCCTTAGGCGGCGGCGGTTATAAGAAACCGGTCAAGAATCTGGTAAATAATCTTAATAATAGAAGCAGCAATGTTGAAAAGTATATGGACTGTGTCGCACCCGGCTTTGTATCATCTACATACAATGATGCACGGAAGCTTCTTAAGGGCGGTGATGCTAAGGAAGAACTGGATGAAGCCATAGAAGATAAGTTTGATGATGCTTTTAGCGACCTTGATAAGACATACGGCAAAGACTGGAAGATTTCCGTTGAATACAAGGATGTTGAAAAGTTAGATAAAGATAACCTGGAAGACATTCAGGATTCCTGGGAAGCTCTGTATGATATTTTAGATGATATGGATCTGGATGATGAGGATAAATGGGAGGAAGTCGCTGACCATCTTGATGACGAGTATGATACTGAATTGGATTCCGACAAAGCTGCGGCTCTTATGGGCAAGTTTGTAGACAATGTTGAAAATGTAAAGATTACTGCCGGCTATAAGGTGAAGATCAAGTTTACAATAGAAGGCAAAAAGGATGAAGATTCTGAGACCTGCAAAGTTAATATCATAAAGTGTAATGGAAAGTGGATCATCGATCCGGTATCTGCTGCAGCAACTGCAGGCCTGTCACCCTATTCATTACAGTACTACAACGGAAGCATGTGGTAAGGAATTGAAAGTGATCAGGATGTTTTGACGATGTAAAGGCGGCCTTGAAAAAGACTATATGTTCCTTCCCGCTATACGATCGGTTCCTTGGCCGGCAGTCCGGCTTTCCTTGGATACTTCTTAGGGGTGGGCTGTACTTTTTTGACAGCAGCCAGGCAGCGGAAGTAGTCTGTGTCCGGAAGGGTGTATTCATAAACTGTTTCAAGGCTGCCGCCGAAAACCTTGATGGCTTTTTCTGAAGCCTGCCGTTCCTCACCCTTTGCAAACTCTCCCGACTTGTAGGCAATGAAGTATCCGCCTTTTTTCACATAAGGTATGCAGTATTCCGAAAGTGTGGACATATTTGCAACCGCCCTTGATACGGACAGGTCGAAGGTTTCCCGGAGCTTTCCGGCAGCGGCCTGGTCTTCAGCACGGCTGTGTATGGCCTTAATCTTTTCCAGCTTAAGTGCACCAATGACCTCATCAAGAAAGACAACTCTTTTATTAAGGGAGTCCAGCAGGGTCACGTTCAGGTTCGGAAATGCAATCTTTAAGGGGATGCCCGGAAAACCTGCTCCGGTCCCTATGTCTATTATCTTTATCCCTTCGCCTGAAAGTATCCGTTTGACACAAGGATTGTCTTTTAAAAGAACTATTCCCAGACTGTCTGCAAAATGCTTTACAGCCACATCGTCCTTTTCTGTGATGGCAGTTAGGTTCACCTGTTCATTTTTCTTTATAAGCATCTCGTAATAAAGGGCAAACTGCTCTGCCTGCCTGTCACTCAGTTCTATACCGAGCTTGCTGCTTTCTTTTTTTATGAGTTCGTTCATGGAATCTCCCTTGTACGGTGCTGTATTTGCCAGCATTGTTTAACAAATACCATTATATTCTTATATTGGGTTTTATTCAAACTGATAGTTGTTACCCAAAACTTCCGCACACCGATAGGCGAGTCTATACGGTGTGGGAAGTTTTAACTCACGTAATTTACATAACTTGGGCTGTATATGGTATAATAAAGACCGCTATAATCAAAGAAATAAGATAGAACATCAGGAGAATCTGTTATAAATTACGATAGGAAGACAGCAGAACAGCATAAAAGATTTGTTGAACTTGCGAATGCCGGATATAAGAGAAAGACAGCCCGGGAATCTTCTTTTATGGAAAAGCGGCAGGGCTATATTGATCGCAGGAATGAACGGATAGCCGGTGCGCGCAGCAATAGGACCAGGTTTCGCGAAGAGCTTCGGGCAAAGCAGGACCAGCGGATAGCAAAACGCCGTGAACGGATCAAGTCAAGATGCATCAAGGGGGATGTGGAAAAGGTAAAACGCTTCCTTGATCGTACTGCAAGATTCGATAAGTTCCTTGCCCACAGGAGAGCACGCATAGATGAAAGGCTCGAACAGAGAAGACAGCGTATAGACAGAAAACTGGATGCACATGAAGAGTTTGTGCAGTCACTGTACCGGGAAAAAAAGATCCGTGATAAAAACCGTCTTGAACGCATAGAGGCGGATAAAACCAACTCAAATCTTAAAAATTTCATCAGAAGAAGTGCCATCGGCCTGGCGGTGCTTGTTTTTCTTATTGCTTTGATCGAAATATGCATTCCCGGATCCTTCCTTAAATCCCGTGGAATCATAGACGATACGCCGGTAGATGAGGCAATAATCTTAGCAATGGAAAACGAAGATATACCCGAGGAAAAGCAGTATCATACCCTGGACGGTATAACAGAGGAACAGCTGTTATGGGATCTTCTTATGGAGCATTTTGACGGCAATGAGACCGCGACCCTCGGAGTAATGTGCAACCTGAAATCCGAGTCGCGTTTTGAGGCCGGAAATCTTGAGGATTACAATAACCAGATCTGGGAAATAGAAGACCACGAATATACTGAAAAAATAAACCGTCATACCATCGATAAGCAGGACTTTCTGGAAGCGAGACTTCTGGATGCTACCAACGGTTTTTATAATAAATACGGCGAGTGGGTCAATATAGACGGAGGCTACGGCTACGGCCAGTATACTTCCTATGCCAAAAAAGAGGGACTGTATCATTTTGCTGAGGTATGGTTCGGACCGGGCGGCCCCGGTGAAGAATATAAGTTTAATATAGCCGATCCGGAAATGCAGGCGCATTATGTCGTACACATACTTGAGTCGAATGAATTTAAGAGTATGGATAAACAGATCCGCAACAGCGGGAAAGTGGTGGATGCGTGCTATCTCTGGCTGAAAATGTATGAGATTCCGCAGGATCCGTATTGCGACAACTACTTTACCCTTTCATTTGACAGGGCCTCGAGTGCGGATGCCATAAGGGAAGCCTGCTTAAACAGGGAGAATGTAAGTGATAACGAGGCTGGGCTTGAAAAGGTTAATGGAACGAATCTGAATTTTGGTGATGCAGCGGTGGAAGAGGCCGGCGACAGTGGTCAGGAAAACTAGTGCAGTGCTATCTAATTGCTTGGAGAGAATGCCTGTCTGCATGGTCGGATAGCAATATATGAAAAGTCTCGACATAGTGGATGATGTATTTTATGAAGAGAACAGATATTATCAACAACATAATAAATAAAAGATTCAGCAGCGTGCAGATAATGCTGATGTTGATGCTGCTTGCTTTTTTTGTGACCCTTCCCATGGCATGCGGGAAAGATGAAAAAACAAAAAACCTTCCGGAAACTGTGGAAGGGTTTAACAGTAGTGATATCACACTGGCAGTGGTGGACGGATACATATTCAGTGACCTGGCTGAAAAATACTATCCGGAGGCAAAGATCCTGCACTTTGATGATCGCGAGAATGCGTATAAGTCAGTCCTTATAGGAAATGCGGACGGTGTCATTGATGATGAACCCATCATCAGGGCGATCATGCGGGGGAATGAGGATTACCGTCTGATAGACGGATATGTGGAGCCTGCCGATTACGCTTTTATTTTTACAAAGGATGAATCCGGGGAAAAACTGGGCCGGGAATTCAGTGAATATGTGGAGAGCCTGAGGGCAAGCGGCGAGCTGCAGAAGCTTGATGATAAGTGGTTCGGCGACCGCACTGATAATAAAACCAGCGATTCAATGGCAGACCTTAACGGTACTAACGGTACCATAAAGCTTGTCTATGATATCAGCAATGTTCCTTTTTCCTATATGTCTGCGGGAAAGCCGGTGGGATATGACATCGACCTGGCTATAGGATTCTGCCGTGAATACGGATATACGCTGGAAGCCGGTCCATTGGATTTTTCGGCTATGCTTGACGGTGTGGCTGACGGAACATTTGATATGGGATGCGGCGCCATCACAGTTACTGAGGAGAGGGCAGAGAAGCTGTATTTCAGCGAAGCGGATTACCGCGGTGGAGCATCAATATGTGTGAGCAACAGTGTTCAGGCAGAGAAAAAGGAAGTTTCTCATTTTGAGAGGTCCTTTAACAGAACCTTTATTGAAAATGATAATTACAAACTGTTCTTAAAAGGTATCGGTACCACTCTTCTGATCACAATACTGACGGTCATTGCCGGAACCGTTATGGGATGCATTATGTACATACTTACCCAGCGTGCGGATCCCATTGTAAGACAGCTTACAAAGCTGACCATTCTGATCATCAGGGGCATACCTGCCATAATGACCATAATGTTTTTATACTATGTTTATTATCAGGATATGTACTTAGGTGAGATTGTTGCAGCGGTAATAGGCTTTACCATAATATTCAGCGAGAGGGTATACCATACCATAAAGGAAAACGCAACGGATGAGATCAACGGTGACCTGGAACGTAACTACCGTGTAGAGTATATAGACACGGATGAGTTTTTTGCCGCTCTCTACATCCGTTCGGGAAAAGCTATGTGGAAAAGCTACAGGGAGAATGTGATCAATCTCATAAAATTTACTCCCATAGCCGGATATATTGCCGTATATGATATGACCAGGATCGTGGAATATTTCAGGCAGAACACTTATGAATTTATCATGCCCCTGACAGTTATGGCAATTGCCTATATGCTGATCATCGCTCTTGTATCACGGATCATGTGTGACGAAAACCGCCCGAAAGCCAAAAAGCAGGTGGACGAATCAGCCTGGGCTGTAAGGGATGAGGAATAACTCATCAAACCTGCCCCTGCCGTATTTTTCTGGCAGCTGCACTAAGTTCATTAAGGTCTGAGACGAGGGGACGCAGGATCCTGATCGCTTCTTTGGCATTCATCATTTTCTTATAACCTGCATCATATGCCTGGGACTGTGACATGCGCATCGCATACTGATGACTGAAATTCAAAACAAGATCTTCCCGCTCACCTGCATTTAATACGCTGGGGTATTCAATGGAAGTGCGGTTAGCAAAAGCAGGAAAAAGATCAGGTGTATATAGCGTATGTTCGGGATCAAACTGACAATGCTCATATTCATTGAAATAAACATAATCAGTATCCAGATACTCTGCCAGCTGATAGGTGCTCTGTGCCATTTCCCGGGTTTCTTCGGGGAATCCGATAATGTAAAACGCCATGGTTTCAATGCCGAGGCTCCGTGCGTGATCTACCAGTTCCTTTATCCGTGCTGTCTCTCCCTTTAGGCTTTGGTATTTTTTAAGAATAGACGTATCACCTGATTCAACCCCAAAACAGATCATGGAGACACCGGCTTTTTTCATGAGTGCAAGAAGCCCTTCATCCAGACTGCTTAATCTGGTCTCACAGACAATTCTGGCCTTAAGGTCCTGCGAAATGATCTTTTCACACAGCTCCCTTACTTTTCCCGTGTCTGCAGAAAAATATTGATCTCTGAACTGAATTTCCTCAGGCTCCAGTTCTATCAGTCTGCGGATATTATCCACTATCATATCGGTATCCCTGTATTCGTGCCTTGTGTAATAAAGCTTGTACGGACAGTACAGACAATGCATTGGGCATCCCCTGCCGGCGATCAGTGTAAGACGGAGTCCTTATATTTCATCCTGGTATGCCCGGTAGTTGACCATTGTGTAATCCGGGGTGGGCATAAGTTTAAGACTGACTTCCTTATTCACAAGCCGGAGTGCATACTCATCTAAGGGGTCTTCTATTACTTCATTGATATATGATGCGTTTTCTGTGAGCCATCTTTTCAGTATTTTGGCCGTAAGTCCTCCTATCTTCAGATCAGCTTTCGGCTTAATCTTATGTATTTCTTTTAATAAAGTGAGATCGGGCTGGAGTGTTGCCCCTGTTGTTTTGAGTACAACGATATCGATGCTTTCGTTTTCGAGCTTCAGGAGAAGTTCATCCGGAAGCATTCTGTCCTCTGTGATAGCATCCAGAACTGTTACCCGGTATTCCCCGCTTTCAGAAAGGACAGTGGCCGCTGTTAAGAGTGTCAGATCCGGAAAAACATGATCATTATCCTGACGCATGCCCAGTTCACCATGTGCATCGCTGTGTACATGAAAACCGTAGTATGGACGCAGGAATAGAATACTCTTTTTCAATCCGGATTACCTCACAATCTGATTGTTTTTTTTATAGCATTTGATTCAAATAAACTCAAAGCGATACCGGACCCGGACATATATTGACACACCAAAGGATATTAGCTACCATAACAGATGCCTGCGGTATTGAGGAAAATATGGCTGACCGCAGAGTAAAAGACTGATTTAATAAGGCAGATTTAGGAGGAAGTATGCAGACAGGAGATACAGCAGATTTAATAATCAGCATTGTTTCAATAATAGGTATAGTGGCTTTGGTTGGAGCTGTTATATTTGGAGTGGTATGGGCAATTATATATTCAAAGAGGATGAAGGAGAAAACTGCGGAATACATTAAAGGCCTGACCGATGAGCAGCTGGATATACTTACGAATACCCAGTACATAAGTCTTGGGGATCCCAAGCGTCCAAATGCAGTTGTAGTAAAGGGCATGGTAATGGATATGAGGGAAAAAGGTTCTAAAACCGAATTCTCGATCCTGTTTTATGACAGATATTTTCCTAATTCGGACGGGCTTACAGTAACGGATATTGTAAAGCTCTCTACAAATAAGGTTGAAAAAATGGGAATCCGCATGCACTGCTATGTAGATATGGTCTTAAATGAAGATAAGACCCCTGAGATAATCAAGGCAGGGTGAGCAGATATGAAAGATAATCCCGGTACCGTAGAACTGACATGGTTAGGCCAGATGGGACTTCTGATCAAAATGGGAAATACGACAATATGTGTAGATTATTTTGCCTCTCCTGTGGAAGACAGGCTTGTACCGCCGCCTGTTACAGCTGATGAATTAACAGGGATAGATGCTTTTCTCGGAACACATAACCATCTTGATCATATCGATCACGAGGCCTGGAAGGTATGGGCTAAAACCAATCCTGAGGCAAAGTTTATATTTCCCGGAGCTCATATGAATGAGGTCCTTGAAGACGGAGTGGATCCTGACAATGCAGTAGGACTAAATGACGGAGAATCGGTAACAGTTAAGGACTGTGTGGTTCATGCGATACCTGCATCTCACGAGTTTCTGGACCGTGATCCTGAGACCGGTTTATATCCTTATTTACAATACATCATAGAAGGAAATGGCGTAAGGATCCATCACGCCGGCGACACGGTTAGATACGAAGGAATGCTGTCGAAAGTAACGCAGTTCGGCGATATCGATGTTGAGCTGCTTCCGATCAACGGACGGGACGGCAAGCGTTACAGACAGCACTGGATTGGCAATATGACTTATCAGGAAGCGGCTGATTTTGCAGGTGATGCCGGAACAAAGATAGTTATCCCGGGACACTGGGATATGTTTGCAGTCAACGGTGAAAACCCGGAGGATTTTGCCGATTACGTTGATGCAAAATATGAAGGAAAGATAAAATGCATCGTTCCAAAGGTAATGGAAAAAATAATATACTGAAAAAATCTTAACTATCTAAATATATATACCCAATCTCCAAAAGGCACAAATTTATCCCGATAGCTCAAATATGCCATGATATAATGTTATCAATGGCATAATAAACGCGCTTTTAGGAGGTTTATCATATGAAATTATTTCATCTTTCTGACTTGCACTTAGGAAAGCGTCTAAAGGAGTTTTCACTTATTGAGGATCAGAAGTATATCTTAAAAGAAATACTTACAGCTGTCGCCAGGGAAAAACCGGACGGCATACTTATAGCCGGGGATATTTATGACAGGTCAGTTCCTTCCGAGGAAGCCATGAAGTTATGGGATGATTTTCTGATAAGTCTGGCAGAAAAGAAGATCCCTGTTTTTGTAGTAAGCGGAAATCATGATTCAGCAATCAGGCTTGCTGATCATGGTGAGCTTATAGAGACGATGGGCATTCATTTTTCACCTGTTTATGACGGAATAGTAAAGCGCTGTACGCTCAAAGCCGGTGATGAAACGGTGTTTATTTACATGCTGCCCTTCGTTAAGCCGGCAGTAGTAAAAAGCTTTTTCCAGGATGAAGAGATAAATGATTATACGGATGCCTGCAGGGTGGCATTAAGCAAGGCTGATATTGATCATTCTGCCACAAATATCCTGATAGCGCATCAGTTTGTTACAGGAGCGGCGAGATGTGAATCTGAAGAAGTTGTCGTAGGCGGTCTTGATAATGTTAACGCAGATGTATTTGATGAGTTCGATTACGTTGCGTTAGGACACATCCACGGAAAACAGAATATCGGAAGAGAAACTGTCCGTTACTGCGGAACTCCCCTTAAGTATTCTTTTTCCGAGAAGGATCATCATAAATCCATAACGGTAGTGAATATTAATGGAAAGAAAGTAACTCTGGATGAGATACCTCTCACTCCCCTGCATGACATGAGGGAAATAAAGGGTACATACGAAGAACTGACTGCTAAGAAAAACTATGAGAATACCAGCACGGAAGACTATATCCATGCAATCCTGACTGATGAAAATGATGTTCCGGATGCCATGGGCAAACTAAGGGTTATCTATCCGAATATCATGCAGATAACTTATGACAATACCCGCACAAAGGAACGGAAAGAAATATGCGGTATTGAAAATATTGAAACAAAGAGTCCACTGGAACTTTTTGAGGAATTATTTGAAAAACAGAACAACACTCCTATGAGTGAGGAACAGACGAAATTTATCACAGAGTGCATTGAACGAGTGTGGGAGGGGTAAAAAATGAGACCTGTAAAATTAACAATGTCAGCTTTCGGCCCCTATGCCGGAAGAATTGTAATACCTATGAATAAGCTGGGCACTCAGGGGCTTTACCTGATAACCGGTGATACGGGAGCAGGGAAGACATCGATTTTTGATGCTATATGCTATGGACTT